>JAFLRO010000063.1 GCA_022511425.1 Acetatifactor sp. | reverse complement strand
TCTACGGCTACTGTGTAGAATGTGGAGGAGATTTCATTGAAGAAAAAAGAGAATAGCAATGTTTCCAGGCTTAAGATTATACCATTGGGCGGTCTGGAGCAAATTGGCATGAATATTACTGCCTTCGAATATGAGGACAGTATTATTGTGGTAGACTGCGGCCTGTCCTTTCCGGCGGATGATATGCTGGGAATTGATCTGGTAATCCCCGACGTGACCTATCTGAAAGATAACATGGACAAGGTGAAAGGGTTTATGATTACCCACGGCCACGAGGATCACATCGGTGCCTTGCCCTATGTGTTGAGAGACATCAATGTGCCCGTCTATGCCACCAGGCTGACTATGGGCATTATAGAAAATAAATTACGTGAACATAATCTGATAAACAACACCAAACGTAAGGTGGTGAAGTTTGGACAGTCCATCAATCTGGGGCAGTTCCGTGTGGAGTTCATCAAGACAAATCATAGTATTGTTGATGCAGCGGCGTTGGCGATCTACTCCCCTGCGGGTGTGGTGGTACACACTGGTGATTTTAAAGTGGATTATACTCCGGTGTTCGGTGATGCCATAGACCTTCAGCGCTTTGCAGAGATTGGCAAAAAGGGAGTTCTTGCGTTGATGTGTGACTCCACTAATGCGGAGCGTCCCGGATTTACTCCTTCGGAGAGAACTGTGGGACGCACCTTCGACACTCTCTTTGAGGAGCATAAGAACACCAGAATTTTTGTGGCCACCTTTGCGTCCAATGTGGACAGAGTACAGCAGATCATCAATACGGCCTACAAATTTGGACGGAAGGTCTGTGTGGAAGGCCGCAGTATGGTGAGCATCATTGAGACGGCCAGGAATCTGGAATGTATCAGTATTCCGGACAACACACTGATCGAAATAGATCAGATGAAGAACTACCCTGACGAACAGCAGGTAATTATCACTACCGGCAGCCAGGGAGAGAGCATGGCGGCTTTAAGCCGGATGGCCAGCGGCATGCACCGTAAGATTACAATCGGTGCGGGGGACACTGTGATCTTTTCTTCCAGCCCCATTCCCGGTAATGAAAAGTCGGTGACCAAGGTCATAAATGACCTTTTGATCAAGGGAGCGGATGTGGTATTTCAGGATGCCCATGTCTCCGGGCATGCCTGTCAGGAGGAAATAAAGCTTCTCTACACTCTGATTCGTCCCCGATATGCAATCCCTGTTCATGGGGAATACAAGCACTTGATGGCTCAGGCTAAAATTGCCCGGAGTCTGGGAATGGATAAGGATAATATTTTTATTCTATCCTCGGGAGAAGTGCTGGAGTTGGGTGAAGACGGCGCCAGAATCGCGGGGAAGGTGCCTGTAGGAGCTATTTTGGTAGATGGACTGGGCGTGGGAGACGTGGGAAATGTAGTGCTCAGAGACCGTCAGCATCTGGCGGAGGACGGCATTATGATTGTTGTGATGAGTCTGGAACGTGACAGTGGCCAGCTGGTGGCAGGACCGGACATCGTCTCCAGAGGGTTCGTGTATGTAAAGGAGTCGGACGAGCTTATTGAAGAGGCGCGCAACACGGTGGATGAAGCACTGCAGAGGTGCCTTGACAGAGGGATCACAGACTGGGGAAAACTGAAGAATACCACAAAGGATGCCCTCAGCGATTACGTTTGGAAAAAGACTAAACGCCGTCCCATGATACTTCCCATTATCATGGAAGTATGATCATTAGTCCTTCGTGTTTGGCAACCATTGAGCATAGCTGTCATAAGGCAGCGGAACAGAGGAAGTATGATTAACATTGACAATGCAACAGATGAATTTATCCAGGCAATTCTGGCAACCGAAACTTATGAAAATTATAGGCTGGAACTTGAGAAAGTAAAGAGGGAGCCGGGATTGAAGGCTCAGATTGATGACTACAGAAAACGCAATTTTGAATTTCATGCCAGCACGGACAATGATTTTGGCAAGCTGGACCGCTTTGAGAAAGAGTACGAAAACTTCAGGGCTAACCCTCTGGTGGCAGATTTTCTGGCAGCAGAGTTGGCTCTTTGCAGGATGATGCAGCGGATCAACACCCGCATTGTTGCGGGGCTTAACTTTGAGTGATTCTATAGCTCACGGGTTCGCACAGCTGCGAGTATGGAGCGCGGCTTTGAGTGAACTGTGACGGAGTAAACAGCGCATTACATGCGCAGATGGGAAGTGCCTATGAATGTGAGAAATATGATCGGCGTTGTGCTGGGGGCAATCTTCAGAGCGGTCGTAGCTGTACTGGCAGTATATGTAATCTACAGGGGGGCTTTGATTTGTTATGACTATGGCTATCGCATTTTTACGGAACCTGCTGTTTCAGCCGGAGAGGGCAGGACAGTGACTGTAGCCATTACAGAGGATATGTCGCCTGCGGATATCGGCAGAATGTTTGAGAGTAAGGGGCTGGTGCGGGATGGCAGGCTCTTTATGCTTCAGTACTACCTATCGGAATATCGGGAGAATGTAGGCCCGGGAATCTTTGAACTGAGCACTTCCATGACTGCAGAAGAGATGATGGAGGCCATGGTGGTTCCTCGGGAGGCGACTGAGGAATAAGTGTGAAACATGGATTGTTTGGCGGCATGTATGGAAGTTTGAAAAGATGTGGTTTACGAGATGATTATTGACGAGAGAATGAGTGCCTTTATTGATTCGTTGGATAGGGGCAACACGCCGTTTTTAGATGAAATAGAAAAATATGCCATAGAAACCCAAGTCCCTGTGATACGAAAATCCACACAGGGCTTGCTTAAGTTTCTGCTTGCGTTGTCAAAGCCGAGAAACATCCTGGAGATTGGGACTGCTATCGGCTTTTCTGCATTATTGATGAGCGAGTACGGTCCTGAGGACTGTCATATCATCACTATTGAGAAGTATGAGAAGAGGATTCCTGTGGCCAGGGAGAACTTCAAAAAAAGCGGCAGGGAGGATCAAATTACGCTGCTGGAGGGCGACGCTGCGGAGATTTTGAAAGACTTGGGGGGAACATTTGAATTTATTTTTATGGATGCCGCCAAGGGGCAGTATATTCATTTCCTGCCAGAAGTGCTGCGCCTACTGGCACCGGGAGGGCTACTGGTGTCCGATAATGTGCTTCAGGATGGAAGCATTATCGAATCCCGGTTTGCGATTCCCAGGCGGGACCGAACGATCCATGCACGCATGCGGGATTATCTGTACGAGCTGAAACATATGCCTGACCTTGAAACAGTGATTCTGCCGGTGGGGGACGGTGTGGCGCTGACTACGAAATATAGAGAGAGTTAATAATGACATCGGCTGCAATAGCGGGTATGTGGGATGAAGCCGGATGCGTGATATGAGAGGACAGGGTATGGATGACAGTGCAGCAAAAAGAAAAAAGCCGGAACTTCTGATGCCAGCCAGCAGTCTGGAAGTATTAAAAACAGCTGTTATTTTTGGGGCTGATGCGGTCTACATAGGCGGAGATGCCTTTGGGCTTCGTGCAAAAGCCAGAAATTTCTCTTCGGAAGAGATGGCGGAAGGGATTGCCTTTGCCCATGCCCGTGGAGTAAAGGTCTATGTGACCGCTAATATTCTGGCACACAACGGAGATTTGGAGGGCGCCGCGGAATATTTCACACAATTGCGGGATATGCAGCCGGAGCGCTGTGATGCACTGATCATCTCCGATCCGGGAATGTTTACCATAGCGAAACGGGTATGGCCGGAGGCGGAGATTCACATTTCCACTCAGGCCAACAATACCAATTACGAGACCTACCTTTTCTGGTGGAATTTAGGGGCAAAACGGGTAGTCTCAGCCAGGGAGCTTACGCTGAAGGAACTTCGTTCCATACGGGAACATATTCCTGAAGAGATGGAGATAGAGAGTTTTGTCCACGGGGCAATGTGCATTTCCTATTCCGGCCGATGCCTGCTCAGCAATTATTTTACGGGACGCGATGCAAACCGGGGCGCCTGCACCCATCCCTGCAGATGGAAATATGCGGTGGTGGAGGAGACAAGGCCGGGAGAATATATGCCGGTGTATGAAAACGACAGAGGAACATTTATTTTTAACTCCAAGGATTTATGCATGGTGGATCATATACCGGAGCTGCTGGATGCGGGAATCGACAGCCTGAAGGTGGAGGGACGGATGAAGACAGCACTTTATGTGGCTGCGATTACGCGGGCTTACCGAAAAGCCATAGATGATTGCCTGTCTTCAGAGGAAACTTATCAGGCAAAACTGGATTGGTATAGAGCGGAAGTCTCAAAGTGCACCAATCGGCGCTATACTACGGGATTTTATTTTGGACGGCCCGATGAGAACACCCAGATTTACGACAGCAGCACTTACGTGAAAGAATATATTTACCTTGGAATCATAGAAGAAGTCCGACAGGTGGGGGAACATCCATGGCAGCAGACATCTCAGGTAGAGCAGTACCATGTTGCCGGGTCTGGGGGTGAGAATGGAGATAGAGGGTCACAATCTCTGGGCTGCTTGGTGCGGATCGAACAGCGGAATAAATTCTCTGTGGGCGAAATGATTGAGATCATGCGACCTGATGGTGGCGATGAAATTGCTCTTGTGCGGGCAATGTACGATGAGAGCGGGACTCCTGTGGATAGCTGTCCCCATTCCAAACAGACTATCTGGCTGGAACTGACAGCAAAAGCAGAGCAGTATGACCTGCTGAGGGTGGAAAGCAATAAAGATTAGATGCTTTCTAGTCAATATGTCCAGAGAAAGGGAGAAAACGAGTTTATTTTTTGCCGAATGTGAGAAAATTTATTTTGGGTATTGCATTTTGAAGAAAAGTGGGGTATCTTATAGAAAATGAAACGTTGGTTCAGTATAAACAGCGTTTCTGTACATTGGTATTTTTGGACGAGGAGGTTCCACAAGTAACAGGCTTACTTTGGAACCCTTTTTTTGCAGATACGGATGTGCAACGGCTGTGGCATGGATAAGCTGCAGTACAAAATGGAAAGGGAGAGTGAAAATGAGTGAAGTATTAAATGTGGAAGAGATCTTTGCCAGCAACCTGTTCACCCTGGGTAAGATGAAGGAGAGACTGCCCAAGAACGTGTACAAAGAGGTCAAAAAGGTCATGGATCAGGGCGGTGAGCTGTCTCTGGAAGCAGCTGATGTTGTTGCCAAGGCTATGAAGGATTGGGCCGTTGAGCATGGTGCGACCCATTACACTCACTGGTTTCAGCCTCTTACGGGAATTACAGCTGAGAAGCATGATGCGTTTGTGACCCATCCGGACGCAGAAGGCAAGATGCTCATGGAGTTTTCCGGCAAGGAACTGATCAAGGGCGAGCCGGACGCTTCCTCCTTCCCCTCCGGCGGTCTTCGCGCTACCTTCGAGGCGAGAGGCTATACTGCGTGGGATATTACATCACCTGCCTTCCTGAAAGAAGACGCCACCGGAGTGATTCTCTGTATTCCCACAGCATTTTGTTCTTACACAGGCGAAGCTCTTGACAAAAAGACCCCGCTGCTGCGTTCCATGGAAGTAGTCAGCCAGCAGGCATTGAGGATTGTCCGTCTGTTTGGCAACACGGAAGCGACTAAGGTTGTGGCAAGCGTTGGCCCTGAGCAGGAGTACTTTCTGGTGGACAGAGAGAAATACTTAAAGCGTGAGGATTTGATATTTGCAGGCCGCACTCTGTTTGGAGCGCCCGCTCCCAAAGGTCAGGAGCTGGAGGATCACTACTTCGGCACCATCCGGGAACGCATCGGCGCATACATGAAGGATCTTAACATTGAGCTGTGGAAGCTGGGCGTGACTGCAAAAACCCAACACAATGAGGTGGCTCCCGCACAGCATGAGCTTGCCCCGATTTATGAGACCGCAAATATTGCAGTTGATCATAACCAATTGGTGATGGAGACCATGAAAAAGGTGGCCGGACGCCACGGTCTTACCTGTCTGCTGCACGAGAAGCCCTTTGCAGGTGTGAATGGATCCGGTAAGCATAACAACTGGTCTCTGGGTACCGACAACGGAGTCAACCTGCTGGATCCCGGCGATACTCCCAATGAGAATATTCAGTTTCTGCTTGTGCTGGCTTGCATTATGAAGGCGGTTGACACCCATGCAGACCTGCTGCGCCAGAGTGCCTCCGACGTGGGAAATGACCATAGACTTGGGGCCAACGAGGCGCCTCCCGCTATCATTTCCATGTTTCTGGGCGAACAGCTGGAGGATGTGGTGAGCCAGCTTGTGGAGACCGGTGAGGCAGCACGTTCCCTCCAGGGCGGTAAGCTGGTCACAGGCGTTTCCACACTGCCCGATCTTGACAAGGATGCCACCGACAGGAACAGAACTTCTCCCTTTGCGTTTACCGGCAACAAATTCGAGTTCCGTATGGTGGGCAGCTCCGATTCCATCGCAAGCCCCAACACAATTCTGAATGCCATTGTTGCTGAGGCATTCTGTGAGGCTGCGGACATTCTGGAGAAGGCGGAGAACTTTGAGATTGCAGTACATGACCTGATCAAAAAATATATGACGGAGCACCAGAGAATCATCTTCAACGGAGACGGCTACTCAGACGAGTGGGTTGTTGAGGCTGAGAGACGCGGACTTCCCAATATAAAGTCCATGGTGGAGGCTTCCGCCACTTTGACCACTGACAAAGCCATTAAGCTGTTCGAGAAGTTTGGCATTTTTACAAAGGTCGAGCTGGAATCCCGTGAGGAGATTCTTTACGAAACCTATTCGAAGACCATCAATATTGAGGCGCTGACCATGATCGACATGGCTAAAAAGCAGATTCTTCCTGCAGTGATCAGGTACACAAAAAGTTTGGCTGACACCGTACTTGCTGTGAGGGAGGCCGGTGCTGACACCAGCGTCCAGACGGCATTGCTGAACGAAGTTTCCGCTAAGCTTGCTGAGGCAAAGAAAGCCCTGACCGAGCTGGAAGCTTTGGAGACGAAAGCCTCATCCATCGAGAATCAGAAAGAACTTGCATTTTTCTACAAAGATCAGGTTCGTGTGGCCATGGACAATCTGAGATCGCCCGTGGATGCCCTGGAGATGCTGGTCGATAAAGAAGTATGGCCAATCCCCACCTACGGTGATTTGATTTTTGAAGTGTAGTCTTAAAACGTCATTATTTATAGGTGATATTGGGCAGAGGGTAGCGGATATGCTCTACGTAAACAATCGAAAGGTGTCCTAAGTGGATTTCGCTGGAACATTGATTTATTTGTGTGAGCATACCTGCTACCCTCTGCCGCCGCTTGTGTAGAAATTCCTACGAAGAACAGTAATAAATTGCACAAACAAAACAAACGTAAACAAGGGTAAAAAACTTTTTTGAATTAAGGTATTGCAAAGTGGCAACACTTCATGTATAATACATCAGGTAACACAAAATAGGGCTATCGCCAAACGGTAAGGCAACGGACTCTGACTCCGTCATTTCAAGGTTCGAATCCTTGTAGCCCTGCTTAAAAGCAGTAGAGACATCTACTGCTTTTGTTTTACCGAATAAGGAGTGAACAAAATGGACGGAATGAATGAAATGCAAGGTACATATGAAACAGGTTCAGCCATGTGGAATGATTATATGCAGAGTGGAAGACCGAATCCCGGGGAAGATATTAAAACAACCCGGAAACATTTTTCCAAGCTGGGACTTATGTATTTTCTGGGAACCCTCATTATATTTGGAGTGCAGTATCTTGTCGGGTATTTAGTTGACTTGATAAAGCCGGAATGGTTAGAGAATCCCAATATCAACCTTACATTGAGTATGATGTCAATGTATCTGGTGGGAATTCCGATAATGGTTGTTTTGATTCGGCTGGTTCCGGCTGAGCGCATAGAGCAGCGCCACATGAAGGGTGGTCATTTCGCAATAGCAGCCATCATGAGCTATGCACTTATGATAGTGTCAAATGTGGTGGGACTTGTTATCACGCTTGTCATCAGTCTGCTGAAGGGCGCCCTTGTCAACAATGAATTGGCTGAGATGACGCAATCCGTAAGTATTCCGCTGCTGTTTGTTTTCACCGTATTCTGCGCACCGTTTATAGAGGAATTTGTGTTCAGAAAGCTGCTTGTGGACAGAACCATCCGGTATGGCCAGGGAGTATCGATCATTGTTTCAGGCTTGATGTTTGGACTTTTTCACGGCAACCTGAATCAGTTTGCCTATGCCTTTTCCCTGGGTATGTTTCTGGCATTTCTGTATTGTAAAACAGGTAAACTGAAGGTCACCATCGGCATACATATGATTGTTAATTTTATGGGAACGATAGCCAGCGCACTGGTGTTGAACGGATTTGACATTAACGAGATGCAGGAGGCACTTCTCAATGACGATTACTATGCGTTGATGGAGTTTTACAGTAAGAATTTCTTTCCTATGATCCTTATGGCCAGTTTTAGTATATGTGTATTCGGAATAGTGATCGCAGGTCTGGTGCTCTTCATTATAGCCCTGGTGAAAAGACGTTTTACCTTTGCGCCGGGACAGGTGTCCATACCGAAGGGAAAGAGATTTCTGACAGTATTTTTGAATGTAGGAATGCTGTTATTTTCCATTTTCTGGATTATTCAGATAGTGCAACAGCTGCTTTCCATATAAGTGTGAGAATGAGCGGATTCTGATATGAGAGGAAAGATAAATTATGTATACCTTTGACAGCAGGATACGGTACAGTGAAACAGACAGTGAGGGGAAGCTGACCATGGCTTCCCTCATAAATTATTTTCAGGATTGTTCCACCTTTCACTCTGAGGATGTAGGGCTGGGAATAAAATATCTGAAAGAGAAAAGCCTGGTGTGGGTGTTGTCCTCTTGGCAGATTGTTGTAGAGCGCTATCCCAATATGGGCGAAAAGGTCACCATTGGTACACAGCCCTATGATATGAAAGGATTTCTGGGCTACCGAAACTTCTGGATGTTGGATGAGAAGGGCAGTTACATTGCTAAAGCCAACACCCTTTGGAGTCTTCTGGACACGGAGAAAGGAAAGCCCGGCAATATACCTGAGGGAATGGCGGAGGGCTATGGAATCGGTGATAAGTTGGAGATGGAATATGCTCCCCGAAAGATTACTGTTCCCCAGGGCGGAGTGAACAGGGAACCTATCATCGTGAGGAAGCATCACATTGATACCAATCACCACGTAAACAACCAGCAGTTTGTAAATATGGCAATGGACTTTCTGCCGGAAGACTTTGCGGTACAACAGCTGCGGGCAGAATACAAGAAACAGGCTTATCTGGACGATGTTCTAGTACCATATATAGTGGAAGCAGAAGGAAGAATAGTGATATCTCTGGCAGATCAGTCCGGTGCTCCCTATGTTGTAGTAGAATTTGCCGGGAAAGGTGCATTGTAAATTATGATACGTCTGGGAGAGACACAGGAACTGGAAATAATAAAGGCACTGGACTTCGGAGCATATCTTGCCCCTTCGGCGGAGCGGGCCGAAGAACGGGTGCTGCTGCCTCGGAAACAGGTGCCGGAGGGTGCAAAGCCTGGTGACAGACTAAGTGTTTTTGTGTATCGGGATTCTCAGGACAGGTTGATAGCCACTGTGAAGACACCGATGCTTCAGATGGGAAAGGTAGCGGAATTGACGGTTGCTCAGGTGAACAGAGTCGGCGCTTTTCTGGACTGGGGATTGGAGAAGGATCTTTTGCTGCCCTATAAACAGCAGCGGGGCAGGGTCGAGCAGGGGATGAAGGTGTTGGTCTCCCTGTACATTGATAAGAGCAACCGTATCTGCGCAACTATGAATGTCTACAAGAATTTATGCAGCCAGAGCCCTTATCATGTGGGCGACCAGGTCACTGGACGAGCATATGAGCGCAGTGACAATTATGGTTTGTTTGTGGCAGTTGACAACCTATACTCAGGGTTGATTCCTGCAAGGGAGCTGTACGGGGATGTGGAGTTGGGCAGTGATGTGACTGCACGGGTGACAAAGGTGTTAGAGGATGGCAAGCTAAACCTGAGCATTCGTGAAAAAGCCTACCTGCAGATAGATAAGGATGTGGAGACTATATTGAAGCTATTGGACAGTTACGAGGGATCCCTTCCATTCAGTGACAAGGCTTCGCCCGAGGTGATCAGACATGAGACCGGAATGAGTAAAAATGAGTTTAAACGCGCTGTTGGCAGGCTGCTGAAGGAAGGATTGATTCGAATAGATAAGAAAACCATTCGCAAGATTTAACAATATAAAAACTGTTATTTAACGCAATATCGATCATTTGTTAAAAATGTGAAAAATGCCTGAATGAGTATGGAAATAAGGCGCAAGTTGTGTTAAAATAATACCAGCTGGAACAAGAAAAGGGGGTATGACAAATGGATATAGCAGGAGTTTCGTCAGCACTGTCAAACGTTTCTCTTCAATCAAAGGTTAGTGTGGCAGTCCTTGACAAAGCCATGGAGACCAACAAATCCCTGGGAGAAGGAATCGTGGAGATGATTGACTCTGCGGCGATGGAGCGTAGTGTGAATCCCCATATAGGTTCTAATTTAGATATGTGGGTATAAATTTAAAAAATTGGCTCTGAAAACTGCCTGACGCGTTGCTATCAGGCAGTTTTTTTGTGAAAATTCATAAAACCTATTGCTTTTTCTCTGTAATTTTTGTACATTTGTATTGTAATGTGCAGAAAAATCGTCCGGGAAAACCAAAGGAGTGGGGGTTATGATTTCGAACCAGATTTTGCAGAATACCATAGAGGGTCTTAAGAGCATCGCCAGAGTAGAACTCTGCGTAATGGATGTTGACGGAAAAGAGGTTGCATCCACCACAGATATGGGGAACAGCTCAAAGGCTGCCGTGGACTTTGTTGCATCTCCCGCAGATTCTCAGGAAATACAGGGATATCAGTATTTTAAAATTTTCGACGACCAGCAGCTGGAGTATGTCCTGGTAGCCGGAGGCGCCGGTGAGGATGTATATATGGTGGGCAAGATGGCAGCATTCCAGATTCAGAACCTGCTAATTGCCTATAAGGAGCGTTTTGATAAGGATAATTTTATCAAGAACCTTCTGCTGGATAATCTTTTGTTGGTGGATATATATAGCCGCTCTAAGAAGCTCCACATTCAGACGGATGTACCCAGAGTTGTTGCCATCGTTGAGTCTGCTAACGGACGTGACAACAATGCCCTGGAGCTGACAAGAAGCCACCTGAGTAACAACGGAAGAGATTTTGTTACCGCTGTGGATGAAAATAATGTGATTGTTGTGAAAGAGTTGGTGGAGACTGACACCGCAAGGGAGATAGAAAGAAGCGCCAGATCTCTGGAGACTTTTCTTCAGAAGGAGGGTATCAAATCCATCCGCATTTCTTATGGCACTGTGGTACAGGAGCTCAAAGAAGTCAGCCGTTCTTACAAAGAGGCAAAGATGGCTCTGGATGTGGGAAAGATATTTTTTGACGAGAGAGATGTGGTGGCTTACAGTGAACTTGGAATCGGCCGTTTGATTTATCAGCTGCCGATACCCTTGTGTAAAATGTTCATCAAAGAAATTTTCGGGGGAAAGAGCCCGGATGAATTTGATGAGGAGACACTGACCACAATATACAAATTCTTCGAGAACAGCTTGAATGTTTCAGAGACATCCAGACAGTTGTTCATACATAGAAATACCCTGGTGTACCGTCTGGATAAACTTCAGAAGAGCACAGGACTTGACCTGCGTGTCTTCGAAGACGCCATTACTTTCAAGATTGCCTTAATGGTGGTCAAGTACATGAAGTACATGGAAAGTGCTGATTACTAGTTCAGCCAGACGTGATAGGCGGAGAAAAATCGTGTTCGCACGAATTTTTCGCAGCATATTACGTCTGAATTGCAAAAATATGGAGGAGTACAAATGGCAAATAAGGAACTGCTGAGAAGAAAACGCAGGCAGCTGATAGAGGAAAAGGGCGTGATTTTTCTCGACAATGTGAGCAAAGCCTATACCACAGGCTCTCCCGCCCTGAACAATATCTCCCTCAGTATAGGTCAGGGGGAGTTTGTATTTATCGTTGGTGAGACCGGCTCCGGCAAATCTACGTTGATAAAACTTCTGCTGCGGGAGCTTACGGCTACCAGCGGCAGTGTTTATGTTATGGGGCACGATTTAGCTAGGCTGAAACACAAGCAAGTGCCAAAGTTTCGGCGCAATATAGGAGTGGTATTTCAGGATTTCCGTCTGCTGAATGACAGAAATGTCTATGAAAATGTAGCTTTTGCCCAGCGGATCGTGGAGACACCGCCCGCGGAGATCCGCCGGAATGTCCCGACGATACTTGCCACCGTTGGTCTGGCGGGAAAGTACAAAGCCAAGACCAGTCAGCTGTCCGGAGGCGAACAGCAGCGGGTGGCAATGGCAAGGGCATTGATCAACAATCCGTCCATCCTGCTGGCGGACGAGCCCACCGGTAATTTGGATCCCAAGAATTCATGGGAGATCATGCGGCTTCTGGAGGAAATTAACGCCAGCGGCACCACAGTGGTGGTGGTCACCCACAACAGAGAAATCGTCAATGCTATGAAAAAGCGCGTGGTAACCATGAAGAAGGGCGTTATTGTCAGCGACGAGGAGGGAGGCGAGTACATCGATGAAGATTAGTACACTGTTCTACACTATCAGACAGGGCTTCGTCAATATCTTCCGCAATAAATGGTATTCCCTTGCTTCCGTTGCCACCATATCCGCCTGTCTGTTTCTGTTTGGCATCTTTTACATCATTGTGTCCAACTTTCAGAGTATTGTGCTAAAGGTGGAGGAGGGGGTATCGGTGACAGTATACTTCCACCATGAGGAGGGAGTGCTGGGAGACGACTGCGAAAGCCATACCCCTGATCAGATACCCTCTGATATACGGCTGGAAGAGATCGGTCAGATGATTGCTCGCCGCTCTGAGGTATCAAAAGTGGTCTTTGTATCTGACGATGAAGCTTGGAGGAATTGGGCTTCGGAGCGTTTCGGTGAGCAATATTCGAAGGGCTTCCCGGAGAACCCCCTGGCTGGTGAGAACAACTACGAGGTCTACCTCAGCGATGTATCTATGCAGAGTGCGCTGGTTACCTGGCTGGAGTCCCTTCCGGAGGTACGTAAGGTCAATTATTCACAGATTACCGCCGACACTCTCAGCGGTGCAAACCTGCTGATTGCCTATGTATCCCTGGGAATTATTGTGATTCTGCTGGCAGTCAGCATCTTTCTGATCAGCAACACGGTGGCAGTGGGAATTTCCGTGCGGTCGGAGGAGATCAATATCATGAAGTATATCGGTGCTACAGACTTTTTTGTCAGGGCACCCTTTGTACTGGAAGGCATGTTGATCGGGCTTATGGGCGCTGTGCTCCCTCTGTGGCTCATATACAGTATATATAATTATGTGCTGACATATATTACTGACAGATTTACAATGTTAAGTAGATTCTTAAATTTTCTTTCTGTTGAGGAAATTTTTGACACACTGACACCTGTGTCATTATTGGTTGGAATCGGCATTGGTTTTCTTGGAAGTGTATCCACTGTGAGAAAGCATTTGCGCGTATAGGTAAAATTATGAAGAAAAGAACCAGAATTTGCCGTGTCCTGAGTATACTGTTTTGTGTTACGATTCTATCGGGAACAGTTATTCCAGATGTATCGGCAGCACCTTCGTCCCCCATAACCTCGGAGAGCATTCGGGAGAAGGAAAATCAGATTGCCCAGGCGAGAGAGGACAAGGAGAATCTCCAGAGCGGGCTCACTGATCTGCAAAAGCTGAAGCATGATCTGGAATCCAAGCGAACAAACCTGAAGAATTATGTGACGGAGCTGGATACCAGTCTTGCGGAGATTGAAAAGAATATTGCTGAGCTGAACCGGAAGATTACGGAGAAGGAGGATGAAATTGTTCTGACCCAGGGGGAGCTGGACGTAGCCTTACAGCAGGAGAATTCCCAGAAGGAATCCATGCTCAGTTTTATACGGCTTGTGTATGAGATGGGAACAGATCCGGCAATGGAAATCCTATTAAGCGCCACAAGCTTTAGTGATTTTCTGAATAAGGCTGACTATGTGGAAAGGATATTCTCTTACCAGAACATATTATTGCAGAACTATCAGACGACCAGAGAATATGTGGAACTCTGCATGGAGCAGCTGGAGCTGGAGAAGGAGATACTGGATCAGACCAGATCGAATGTTAAAATTGAGCAGCAGAACCTTGAGGAGCTGATTGAACAGAAGAACCGGGATATCATCAATTATGAAACGGATATCAACACAAAGGCTCGGGCTATTAAGGAGCTGGAGGAGGAGATACAGGCAGAGGAAGAAGTGATTGCTGCGCTGGAAGCAGCAATTATAGCGGAAAAGAAACAGCTGATTGCCAATAATGGATCCGTGCTGAAATATGACGGCGGCGTATTCAAGTTTCCGTTGGCAACTTACTCAAGAATCTCTGATGAGTATGGGATGCGGATACACCCCACTCTGGGAGTGGAGCAGTTCCATAATGGTGTTGATTTTGCTTCGCCTAAAGGTACAGCTATATTTGCGGCTTATGATGGGAGAGTGGTGGCTGCTGATTACAGCGCTACCATGGGCAACTATATAATGATAGACCACGGTGATGGACTGTACACCATATATATGCACGCATCTGCGCTGTATGTGAAGACCAATGATGTTGTGGTACGGGGGGAGACCATTGCGGCTGTGGGTAGCACGGGACGATCCACAGGAAGCCACCTGCATTTCAGTGTACGGCTGAACGGGGAATATGTATCACCGTGGAACTATCTGAGTGAGTAACCGGCAACGGCGAGTATCTGGCGCGTATGGCGCAGAAAAGAGGAATCAGATGGAAGAGAACCAGACATATTTTGATTACACTGCCGGAGGAATGCCCCCTGCGGGTAAAGCTCCCAAAGAGGAAAGGGGAAGCGGCCGTGGTTTGTTCCTGGTGGGGATGATTGTGGGGATTGGCGTTTCGCTTTTCCTAGTCGCCATAGCATTTCTGGGATTTGGCGTACAGGCTGTTATGGAGCATCAGGATGGGGTGGTTCTGGATGAGGATTCTGCAGTGGATCGGACTCTGGTGTCAAAACTCCAGATGCTGGAGAACTATATTGACAGACTGTATTTTCTGGATGAGGTCAGTGATGAGGAGCTTCGGACAGGTATTTACAGAGGTTTTCTGGATGCCCTCGGCGATCCCTACTCGATATACTACTCTGCGGAGGAACTGAATTCCTTCATGGAGCAGACAAAGGGAACATACTACGGTATTGGTGCTTATATGACCCAGGATACGGAGACAGGCCTTCCCATGGTGACGGGGGTTATGGCTGGCGCTCCCGCTGAAGCCGTGGGACTTCGTCCCAACGACCTGATTTATGAAGTGGACGGTGTCTCCATCTACGGAATGAGCCTGGATGAGGCTATCTCGCTGATCAAGGGGCCGGAGGGAACCAATGTAGTGCTAACCATCGTCAGGGAAAATGCGCAGGATTTTCTGGAGTTCACACTTACAAGGGCTAAGGTGGAGACTCCTACCGTAACTTTGACCATGTTGGATGATGATATGGCATATATTGAAATTACGGAGTTCGACAGTGTATCTGTGGATCAGTTTGCAGAAGCGCTGGCAGTGGCGAAGGGATCCGACATGAGGGGGCTGATCATTGACCTGAGGGGCAATCCGGGAGGCAGTCTTGACGCTGTGGTGGCAATGTGTCAGATGATCCTTCCTAAGGGAATGGTGGTTTATACAGAGGATAAGTATGGCCATCGTGAGGAGTATACCTGCGACGGTTCCAGGGAGCTTCAGGTTCCCCTTGTGGTGCTGGTGGATCGTAACTCGGCCAGCGCGGCAGAAATCATGGCTGGTGCCATCAAAGATTATAGTTTGGGTACGCTGGTGGGAACAACTACCTTTGGAAAGGGAATTGTGCAGCAGATCGTACCCTTCCGGGACGGTTCAGCGATCAAGATAACCACAAGCGCTTACTACACACCTAATGGCAACAATATTCACGGCATTGGTATTGAGCCGGATGTGGAATGTCCTTTTGACGGCGAAGCCTATTACGGAAGTGAGGATCATCCGGACAATCAGCTGGAGAAGGCAAAGGAAGTGTTGTTGGGGCTGATGGGGAAGTAAGGTACCCTTGATATTTGATTAAGAATAAAAAGCACAGAACAGATTTAGATTTTTGTTCTGTGCTTTTTTGTACAAATAAGAACAAATGTTCTGAAAAGCGCTGTACAAATTTCGAGCAGTATGGTATGATGATTCTGCTGTCACAGAATTTGTATGGTACAATTAGTACTGTTTTATAAGAGCATTCAAGGATTTTCAGTATGGATTTCGGAGGTGATTTTTTGCAGATTGAACAAAATATTTATTCGCAATCCGCTCCGCTTCTTGCTCATAAAGATGCCGCAAAAGGCAGCGGCATCTTTAAATTGCACAGTGAATACCA
>JAFLRO010000062.1:8398-16481 GCA_022511425.1 Acetatifactor sp. | reverse complement strand
ACAACGGTGACCTTACCTCTCGTGAGGCTGGTTCCATCGGTGGTGAGATGGTTCGCCGTATGATCAAGAAGCAGGAAGAGCAGATGAAGTAAGGCTCCCCGAGCTGAGATAAAGAAAAAAAGGACCAGGGAAACCTCTGGTCCTTCTTCTTGATGTTTTGCTGTCAGGTATTCTTATACCTGCTCTCCCATATATTTTTTACACAGATGATACAGGGTGCAAAAAGGCATTGAAATCCCTGTATTTTACTCTTGTTATGTCCGTCTTCGCAAAGCGGCGCCAAAGCTGACATAACTTCCTTCATATCAGATAAGCGCAGCCCCGGCTGCTTAACCGTGCATGCAGCAATAACTCTTGCCAGTTTCTTTCCCCTGTTTTCTCCGGACATTGCCGCCAGTGTCATGCCCAGTCCGTACACATCGCTGGCAAAACTCGGCCTGCACTCTCCCGCAAGTTGTTCCGGAGCTGCAAAACCCGGAGTTCCGGCCCGAGTCCTGACAGATTGCTGCAACTCACAGGCGCAGCCCAGATCCAGCAGCTTGACCTTGCCATCCTGACGGATCATGACATTAGCCGGCTTCACATCCCGAAACAACACGGAATCAGGCAATTGATGCAGAAATCCCAACCCTTCTGCAAGCTCCATCCCCACCCGGGCTGTCTGTGTATCCGTAAAATTTCTACGGCGTTTAAGAAACTCCTCCAGACTGCTGCCACAGACGTACTCCATGAGCAGGAATGCCGTTCCTCTCTCTGTCCATAATCCGAAGAATACGGGAAACAGAGGATGATCCGCTTTGGACAGCAGTTCGCTCTCCCGCTTGGCAAAGTCCTGCCGATCGGACACTTTACAGGCAAACAGCTCACCTGTCTTTTGTTTTCTTACCAAAAACACCTGTGAAAAAGCGCCCTGCCCCAAGAGACGCACCACTTGAAAACCGTATCTGTCAAAAAAATCATACTTCATGTTGTTCCTCCTGTTTAGTCACCCTCTCAGTATCTGGCCAGCAAGAAAGCTGCTGCCATATTTCGTCCTCCCAGGCTTTCTGCCCTGTTGCCTAATTCCTGTAGATGCCGGGCAGCTTGATCTTCCGTATGTATTTCCTCCACGTACATACACTCTTGAATCTCCTGTTCTGTCAACTGTCCGCACAAGGTTTCCGTGGCAAATAGAATTCCCACATCCTGCTGCAGAATCCCCTGACGAAGAACCAGAGAATCGGATGAATCCTGTTCTGAGAGCAATTCACTGTATAAATTCTGTATATGGCTCTGGCCGAAGCCTTTGTTCAATAGATATATTGGGTGGTTTCTATTAGCGAAGATCAGGAACATATTATCAAAACAGAGAATACCGGAAAGGGGAGGCACCTGCAACGGTGACAAGAGACCGCAGAAGATCAGGTCATTGCGAAGTTGTAAAAGGAGATTTTCTAATTGTGTTTCCAGGGTTAATAAACTTCTGTCCGGGTCGCGGATGATACGCAAGAAGGGTAATCCTCGAAACCATTGTAGCAGCTGGCCGGTCAGATAGGCTCCTGCTTTTCCCTGGACCTCGTTTTGTCCGTCGCAGAGGATAATCAGGCATAGGGGTGTATGTTTGTATTGGTACTGCTGGAGAAGCAGAGCGCTGTCGTTTCGGGCAGACTGCCAGTAGGTTGCGGTGATAAAGTTCATGGGGAATGGACCTCCTTTTTAGGTGGGTTAAGTATTGGGTAGTTGATTTAACATTTTAATATTGGAATTTAAGAAATTTGATTTGGTTGACTATAATAAATTGAAGATTGGTTCAAGTTTACTTTGTGCTTTGGGCGCTTCGCTTCCTTGCACAAAGTGGGGAGTGTGGGGGCGGAGCAAGTTACTCCATATTATTCATAATTTGGCGGATTGGTGATTGGGATTCTAGTGAAGATTGGTGCCGCCAAATTACTCATAAAGGGCTTCGCCCTATGGAAAAAGGCAGTTGCTTTGTGCTTTGTGAGCAAGCTCCCACGCACAAAGCAACTGTCTTTTTCGCATGGCTCAACTGAAGAATATGTTTGCGATGTCATTAAAGAAAACTACCACCATCAAAACCATAAAGAACATAAAGCCCACGAAGTGAACCATGCCCTCTTTTTCCGGTGGAACGGGCTTACCCCTTATCACCTCTACCAGAAGGAATACCAGCCTGCCGCCGTCCAACGCCGGAACGGGCAGAAGGTTCAGGATTCCTAGATTTACCGAGAGTATCAAAGTTATGTTCAACATATTGAGGAGCACGGTCTGCCAACCATAACTCTTGGTAACCTCATAGGTCTCGCCAACCACATTCACGGCGATACCCACCGGACCTGCTATATCCTTCCTGCCCACCTGACCGCGCAGCAGCATACCAAGACTTTTGTAGGTAGCTTTTACGGAATACCGCATCTCGTACCATGCATACCGAAACATATCCAACCCTTCGGGCTCTACATAGTCTGAAATGCCAATCCCAATACCTAACGCATAAACTCCGGTAGTTTGGTACTGTGGAGTGAGGATTGTAGTATAACGTTCTCCGTCGCGCTCATAGACCACTTCCAGGTCACCTTCCCGATAAGTGGTCTGCATGTACAGGGAAATATCCTGAAAAAGCCTCATTCTTTCCCCGTTTATGGAAATAATCAAATCCCCGTCCCGCAGGCCTGCGGCTTCCGCTCCACTGCCCTGTAGCACTTGGCCGGCCAACGGGATAGCAATGTCGGACATGTTCACCATGATAAAGGCGATGATATAAGCCAGAATAAGGTTGAAGAGGGGTCCTGCCACCACAGTGGATATCCTGCCCCAGACCGGAGCCTTCAGAAAAGATCCTTCCCCGGGCTCCCCATCCTTCTCCGCCAAACCGTCCTCCCCCTCAAACATACAGGCTCCGCCTATGGGGAACAGCTTCAAGGAATACTTGGTATCGCCCTTTTTTACTGATATCAGGTTCGGGCCCATGCCCACAGAGAATTCCACCACATGGATGCCGTTTGCCTTAGCCAGCAGAAAATGCCCAAATTCATGGGCGATTACCACCACCCCAAATATGACGATAAACCATATCAATGTTGCCATCAGTGACTTATCCTTCCTGAAATATATTCATAGGTCTGCATTTCCGTCTCCAGAATCTGCTCGACCGTGGGCTCCAAAATCACCCGATGCTGCTCCATAGCGCTTCCAATCAGTTCCGGAATCTGTAAATAAGTAATACTCTTATTCAGAAACAGTGCAACTGCTTTTTCGTTTGCCGCATTGAATACAGTGGGCATGCTGCCTCCCTGCTTTGCTGCCTTATAGGCCAGTTCAAGTCCGGTAAAGGTCTGTAAATCCGGCTTTTCAAAGGTCAGCTGTCCCATTTCAAAGAGATCCACCCGTTTTCCATCCATGGGCTTCCGATCCGGATAGAACAGTGCATATTGAATGGGAAGTTTCATGTCGGGTATACCAAGCTGAGCAATAATAGCACCGTCAACAAACTGTACTGCCGAATGGATGATGCTCTGGGGGTGTACCACCACCTGAATCTGCTCCAACTCCACATGAAACAGCCACCTTGCCTCCATGACTTCCAACCCCTTGTTTACCAAGGTGGACGAATCCACAGTAATTTTACGTCCCATAGACCAATTCGGATGCTTTAGCGCATCCTCAACCTGCATATGAGCCAGCTGCTCCCTGGTTCTTCCACGGAAAGGTCCCCCCGACGCAGTCAGCAGGATTTTCTCGACCCTGCCCTTAGGTTCCCCATTCAGGGACTGGAAGATAGCGCTGTGCTCACTGTCCACCGGTAGGATGGACACACCCTTTTCCCTGGCCAGAGGCATGATGAGATGTCCTGCAGTCACCAGCGTTTCCTTGTTTGCCAGCGCAATATCTTTTCCTGCACTGATGGCGGCAATAGTGGGTCTGATACCAATCATACCCACAATGGCAGTGACTAATACCTGGATCTCAGGCAGGACTGCAATCTCCAACAATCCTTCCATTCCGGTTACCACTCTCACATTCAGATCCGAGAGGCGGGTGCGAAGGTCACATGCGGCCTGTTCAGACCACATTCCCACCACCTCCGGGTGAAATTCCCTGACCTGTGCCTCTAACCGCTCCACATTGCTTCCCGCGGCTAATGCCACCACCTTCAGCTCCGGATTGCTGCGCACGACCTCCAGAGTCTGTGTGCCGATGGATCCAGTGGAACCAAGTATAGCTATCTTTTTACCGCCATTTTTTTCATCTTTCATTTCAATATCTCCCATCCCATGACACCTTGTTCACCCTCTAAGCTACAGTCAGCAGCCTTTACGCGGCTGACAGCAGAAGTATGGTCATAAAATATGTCATAGGCGCCGTGACAATCACGCTGTCGAAACGATCCATGATGCCACCATGGCCGGGAATCAGCTTTCCATAATCCTTAATGTCATGATTCCGCTTGATGGCAGAAGCCGCAAGATCGCCCACCATACTTATGATCGCGCCTACAGCACATATAATAGCAATCATACCGCTCACGGCCTGGTCAGGAAAAGCATTCTCCACAAAGAAATGCCCGTACAGCCAACCGATCAGTGCTGCTCCCAGCAGGCCGCCGATACATCCTTCCAAAGATTTCTTAGGACTCAGCACCGGAAAAATCTTCTTTCTTCCAATCAGCTTTCCCACCACATAGGCACAGGTGTCACAACCCCAGGAACTGATCAAGATCATCCAGACCACATAAATTCCCTGCGCGTGATTTCTCGTCAGATACATAAAAGAAAGCATCACTGGAGCATAGAGAAAGGAAAACACCACCGCGGTCACCTGCTCCGCTCGATATTTTGGAAAAGCCACTACGTATACCAGCATTTCCAACATAAAAAAACCTACAATACACATGAGCAGGAGCTCGTGATCAGCCGAAAAGTAGAGTACGAGATAATAAGCCGTAACACCTGCCATCCCAAGAACCTCAAGCATATTCAGCTTCTTGGGATCAGTGGCGCATTTTAACGCTTTTGTCAGTTCCCGCAATGCCACCATAGAGATAGCCCAGAGTATCAGTGCAAGAGGGAATCCGCCAAAAATCAAAGCTCCCAAGGCAATGATAACCAGCACAATACCGCTGGCCAGTCTGGTCCAAAACATAGCGCTATTCCTCCTTTAATCCTCCGTATCTTCTTTCTCTATGATTATATGCCTCAACGGCTTTTACCAATTCTTCCCTGGTAAAATCGGGCCAGGGGATTGGCGTAAAATAAAACTCCGTATAAGCCAGCTGCCAAAGCAGAAAGTTGGAAATCCGCTGCTCATTACAGGTACGAATCAGCAGGTCAGGCTCCGGTATCCCCGTTGTGTCAAGAAAGCCGCTTATTATCTCCTCACTGATTTTTTCCGGTTCAAGCGTTCCGGCTGCCACCTGCTCAGCCAACTTTCTCGCCGCCCTCACAATCTCATCCCGTCCTCCATAGTTAATGGCAATTTGAAAATGAAGACCGTCATTATTCTTTGTAGCTTCCTCCAGCTCCGCAATTCTTAATCGGATATCCTCATCCAGCTTTGTCATATCTCCCAGTACCCGCACGCACATACGGTTTTTTTCTGCGGTCTTCAGACAGTTCTTCATGTAATCCCGGAGCAGCTTCATCAGGGCGTCTACCTCATCCTGGGGACGATTCCAGTTTTCTGTAGAAAAAGCGTAGACGGTCAAATATTGAATCCCCATCTTATAAGCCTCTTCACAGATAGTCTCCACAGTCTTGGCTCCTTGCGCGTGCCCGTAGTTACGGGGCATATGCCTAGCCTTTGCCCATCTGCCGTTGCCATCCAGGATGATTGCCACATGACGCGGCATTTTCAGTTCTTCGCTCATGGAAATTCTTCCTTTCATTCCAATCAGCGCGTCGGGGGAGCGGAACACTTCTCCACTCCCCCGTGCAGACATTTATTATACTGAATTAAACAGTCATAATTTCTTTTGACTTAGATTCCATCAGCTCATCTATCTCTTTGATGTACTTGTCGGTGAGCTTCTGCAGCTGATCCTCCAACTGCTTAATTTCATCCTCGGAAATCTCAGTTTTTCCCAACTTCTTGAGGGCATCGTTTCCATCTCGGCGAATATTGCGGATTGCCACCTTACCATCCTCCGCCTTTCTCTTGACGTCCTTTACCAGATCCTTTCTTCGCTCCTCAGTAAGCTCAGGAAACACCAGTCGAATCACACTGCCGTCATTTGAGGGAGTGATTCCAACATCTGAGGCAAGGATTGCCTTCTCGATTTCTTTGATCAGCGATTTTTCCCAAGGTGCAATCTGAATAATACGCGCTTCGGGAACAGTGACATTACCCACCTGTTGGATGGGGGTAGGAGTTCCATAATAATCTACCCTGAGCTTGTCCAGCACATGAGGATTGGCCCGTCCAGCCCGGATAGCGGCATAATCCGCCTCCAGAAACTCCAGTGTCTTTCTCATCTTGTCATCGTACTGCTGTAATCTAGCGTCCATATGGTATTATCCTCTCCTTCACACTGTGACTTTTGTTCCATTAAAGCGGCCTTTTAATGTGTTGACGATACTGTTTTCCTCGTTCAGCCCGAACACCCACATGGGCATCCTGTTATCTCTGGCCAGAATGGAAGCAGTCATATCCACCACTTGAAGGTTCTTTGCAATGACTTCATCGATTGTGACCTCATCGTATTTCCTTGCTGATGGATTCTTATTGGGATCGTCATCGTAGACACCGTCAATGGATTTTGCCAGCAGAATCACGTCCGCCTCTACCTCAATAGCTCGAAGTACCACACCGGTATCTGTGGAAAAATAGGGATGTCCCGTGCCTCCGGCAAAAAACACTACCTGTCCCCTCTCAAAATACTTGTTGGCACGGTCCTTGGAAAAAAGCTTAGTGAAGGAACCGCACTCAAAAGGTGTCAGGATATTAGTCTGCATCCCCACTGAGCGGAAAATTTCCGAAACATAAATACAGTTCATAACGGTTGCCAGCATACCAATCTGATCCGCCTTGGTGCGGTCGATATTTTCGCTTGTACGGCCTCTCCAAAAATTGCCGCCGCCAATCACTATGCCAACCTGAATCCCGCCATCGGTCAGCTCTTTCACCTGCAGCGCAACCTTTCGTACTGTCTCCTCGTCAAATCCGGTTTTTTTCTCACCTGCAAGAGCTTCTCCGCTGAGCTTCAATAAAATTCTTTGCATGTTCCCTCTCATTCTGCCGCACAAGCCGCATTATACCCCTTATTTTGCTTTACTCTTGCGTCCGGTGTCAGGCTTGTAATCATCAAAGAAGGAAGTAGGGCTGACATCGGCATAGCACTGAGAACACATACCCTCAATCACAGCGCCATTGTTGATCTGTACGGATTTGGATTTGATATTGCCCATAACGATTGCGGTAGAGTCCAGAATGACAGGACCGTGCACATCGATATCACCCTTTACAGCACCTGCAATAGCTGCGCTGGTAGCAGTGATGTTGCCGATGACAACGGAACTTTCGCCAATCTTTACTGCGCCTTCGCTGATTACCTCACCATTAATTTTTGCGCTCTCTGCATAAATCTCTGCAGCCCTGGAGTTGCCATTAATGTGTCCGGTGATGTTGAGCTTGCCAAGAGCGTCGATATTACCGTTCACGGTGCCGATTACGTCAATAGATCCCTCCGATACAATGTCACCGGTGATCGTCATGCCCTCGGTGATAACAGATGTCTCGTCTACTGCAACTCTTCCTTCACTATTGAATTCCATAAATCTTTCTTCTCCTTTACTTTCTTCGATTTGTTCCTCGTCCAGAACCTCTTGCATATTCTCTTCCATTGATACATCCTCCTGTAATTCGTTTTCCACTGTTTTTACCTCCTGTGATTCTTCTTTCATTGGTTCTTCAACCATTAAGTCCTGTTCTTGTAAGTCTTCCATTTGCGGTTCTGCTTCAACCTGCTTTTCTTCAACCAGTTCTTCCTCAACCGGTTCTTCTTTCACTGGCTCAGCTTCTATCGCTTCTTCCTCAACCAGTTCTTCTTTCACCGGCTCGGTTTCTATCGGTTCTTCCTCAACCGCTTCTT
>JAFLRO010000062.1:0-8298 GCA_022511425.1 Acetatifactor sp. | reverse complement strand
TCCTCGACCAGTTCTTCTTTCACCGGCTCGGTTTCTATCGGTTCTTCCTCAACCGGTTCTTCCTCAACCGGTTCTTCCTCAACCAGTTCTTCTTTCACTGGCTCAGCTTCTATCGGTTCTTCCTCAACCGGTTCTTCCTCAACCAGTTCTTCCTCGACCAGTTCTTCTTTCACTGGCTCAGCTTCTATCGCTTCTTCCTCAACCGGCTCTTCCTTCACTGGCTCAGCTTCTATCGCTTCTTCCTCGACTGGTTCTTCTTGCACCGGTTCCGTCTCTATCGGTTCTTCCTCAACCGGTTGCTCCTCGACTGGCTCTTCTTTCACCGCTTCGGTTTCTATCAGCTTCTCCTCAACTGGTTCTTCCTCGACCAGTTCTTCTTTCACCATTTCCGTTTCTATCGGCTCAACCTCAGGCAATACTTCCTCTGTCGGAATCTCGTCAACCATCTGCTTCAGCAGTTCTTCCAGATCAGGCTCCAAGCTACTCGGCTCTGAGCGTTCCTCTGCAGCAGAGCTGGATTCTTCTGCCAGTTCTTCCGGAAACTGAAAATTATCATCAAGTTTTGCTAGCATTTCATCTAAGGATATCGCTTTCTCTACGGATTCAGTAACCCCGGGCAATGTCTCTCCTACAGATTCGGCTATTTCGATTTGTGTTTCCGCTTGAACATCATTCTTCTCAATGTCTTTCTTTTCCTGCTCGTCGTCAGGCAGCATTTCGCTCACTGCCTGTGCCAGGTCTTCTTTCAAGTCCGAGAAAAACCCCATGATATACCTCCATTAATTATTTTTATCTCTGTTTATGTGTTGAATCAGATCTGTATCATCTGTAATTGGAAGGATTTCCGTATCATCCATAGCCAAAATAGCCTCAATAATTTTGGGCAATGCCTCCACCGTAGTTGGCTTACCAACCGCATCATGCATCAGAATAATCGAAGTCTCACGCTTTTCAATACCCTCCAGAGAACTTTTCACAATTTCATCCACCGTATGCAGCACGCGGTCTCCATCCCCCGAGGAAACATTCCAGTCATAAAAGCGCACATCCCAACTATCCAGATACTCAGCAAATTCATTCATGTCCAGTTTGCTGATTTTATTTGAACTGCCTCCGGGAAACCTGTATATATTACTGGTCACTCCCGTCACATCCTCCAGATACTCCCGCAGTTTCACAAAATCTTCAGCAAATGCCTCCACCGATTCATATATATCAGTATACTTATGCGTGTAGGAGTGCATCCCCAGACTGTGACCCCTCTCCACAATATCCTTCAGAGATTCCTCAGCCCAATCCCCCTCTTTTCCTACTACAAAGAAAGTGGCTTTGACTCCGTAACGATCCAAAATGTCCAGAATTTTTCCCGTGTTGGCACTGGGACCATCATCAAAAGTCAAGTAGACTTTGTGCGTGACAATCACTTTAGAATCTAAATCCTCTATGCCTTCATCAGGCTGTCCTTCCGGGTCATATTCTCCCTGACCGTTTCCCTGTGAAGCATCTGTTATTCCGCCAGAGGAGCCAAGTTCATGACTCTCGAACTCCCGGCCGGCTACCTTTTCCTCCTGACTGCCTTGACCGGTTGTCAGAATACTTTCCAACAGCAGCTGGAGTATATTCTGCTGATTCTCAGTCTCATCCGTCAAAAACTCAGCTCTGCCAGCCAGTTTATCCAACTCCCTGCTCATTCCATACATCCTTACCAGCAGAAATACACACAGCACACTCGGCACCAGGATAATCAGAAGCAACATCAGAACAATATATTTTTTTAAACGCCGGACACGCTTTTGCCGACTATCTGTCGGCTGCGTATTCTCTCCTGACATAACTTCACCTGATCTCTTCGTAGACTTTCAAGTTTCAGTATAGCATATTCCGCTACTTTGGGAAAGAAAAAAATAAAAAAAGGACACATAAAAATGTCCTTTTTTCATTTTTTCTAGTTTTTTCCAGTACTTTCAGACTCAATCTGGCAGCTGCAACAGTTGTCACCGCATCCGGAACACCCACAGCAACACTGGCCTTTTCGATACTTTCGAATTTGACCACGTAGAATAAAAAAGACTGCTGTTGCAAGAATTGCAACAATCAAAATATCAGCTAAATATCGCATATATTTCATCCTTCCTACTTGTATGCCTACGTCAATTATGAGAACGATTCTCATTATTAGCATAAATTGAAACTTTGTTTTTGTCAAGAGAATTTTTGTTTTTACTGTGTACTAAGGAACGAACTGACGTCTCCCTGAAATGTCCGCAGATACATCTGCGGTAATACATATCTGGGTTGGCGCTCTCTCGAAACTGATACCAAATATCCTCCGGTACTTCCACATATCTCCTGAGCCGCCCGTTAATTGCCATACGCACCTCCAGCAATGCACACTGAGCATCATATCCTATGGCTTCTATATATGTGCCGCTGAAACCAAACAACTTTGTTATTCCTTCGTCCTTGTAATAATTTTTTTTTGCTGTTTATTCATTTGTACATCCTTTCCAACTGCTATTGCAGCTTGTCCTTTGTTTTTCAGGAAGATGAGCATGTATCCTTTCCTTATACCTTCTCATTTATTTTTCCCGTACTTGCAAATTTTACATTATTATATATCAATTTGATATATATTTAGAAATAGTATATTATTTCTTAGGTTTTTTATAATAACTCCACGTTTTGTAAAATCCTTGCACTATTTGATTTCTTATACTATAATGTACAGAAGTTACTGTGACTATGTGACGAACAACTCCCTTGGAGCCAAAGATTTCCACAGCGGAGAACAGGGAAAGGACGTTAGGACAAAAATGAGTTTTGAATTTGTGAAGAAGCTGCCAACGCCAGATGAAATCCGCAGCGAATACCCTCTTCCTCAGGAATTGGCAGAAATAAAAAAGAAGCGTGACGCTGAAATTGCTGATGTAGTTACGGGAAAAAGTAATAAATTTCTGGTAATCATTGGCCCTTGCTCCGCTGACAATGAAGATTCCGTCTGCGACTATATCAACCGACTGACAAAGGTCAATGAAAAGGTAAAGGACAAGCTGATTCTGATTCCCAGAATTTACACAAATAAGCCCCGTACCACAGGCGAGGGATACAAGGGCATAGTGCATCAGCCGGATCCAGAGAAAAAGCCCGACTTTCTTGCGGGTCTGATTGCTATGAGAAAAATGCACATCAGAGCCATTCAGGAATCCGGTCTCACATCTGCGGATGAAATGCTGTACCCGGAAAACTGGCGGTATTTGTCAGATATTCTGTCATATGTAGCCATCGGTGCCCGTTCTGTGGAAGATCAACAGCACAGGCTGACAGTCAGCGGCTTTGACGTGCCTGCGGGTATGAAGAATCCCACCAGCGGCGACCTGTCAGTGATGCTGAATTCTGTATATGCAGCTCAGCACCCCCACTCCTTTATTTATCGGGGCTGGGAGGTGAATACTACGGGAAATGAGCTGACCCATACAGTATTGCGAGGTGCTACTAATAAGCACGGAAACAGTATTCCCAATTATCACTATGAGGATTTAAATCTTCTGTTGGAGATGTATAATAAGATGGATCTGAAGAATCCTGCCTGTGTGATTGATGCCAACCATTCCAATTCCGGGAAGCAGTATGAGCAGCAGATCCGGATCGTGAAGGAGGTTATGCACAGCAGGAAGCTGAACAAGGATATTCATGGGCTTGTGAAGGGCGTTATGGTGGAGAGCTATATTGAAGAAGGCTGCCAGAAGGTTGGCGGCGGCGTGTATGGAAAGTCCATTACGGATCCTTGTTTGGGATGGGAAGATTCTGAGAGGCTGATTTATGATATTGCGGAGTATGAGTAGGGTGCTGTTCCAGTGACGCTGCATGGATTAGGTTGATGTTCGGGTGACGCTGAGGGCGGGGTGGGTTCCCCGATGGACGCGCTTCCGCTCGAGACAGGACGTAGCGGTACTAAGCTCGAAAGTACCTCGCTAAGTACCGACGTCCTTTTACGGTCCAGCGGGGAATCCACCCCACCCTCAGCTGTAACCTGGTCGCTTATAAAGGGCAGGATTTCTTATTTCTTATTCCGCTTCAAACATTTCTTTTATTTTTTCTCCAATTACATATCCTTTTTTATAAAAGTCATCAATGCTCATCTCTAAATATTTATGCCTATAGCAAAGTTCCATTGTGATTGGGCCTTTATAATTACAGCATTTTAATTCTTTTATGATTTTAATCCAATCAATGGTTCCGTCAAAAGGTATTAAATGTAAGTCATCGCTTTTATCATTGTCATGTAAATGTATTGCAAATATTCTATCTTTGAATTTAACAAAGTCCAAATCATCATCGAAATGAACATGATAATGCCCTGAGTCAAAACAAATTCCAATATTATCATTTTTTATATTCTCTATTACATAATCTAAATAACCCTTATCTTTTGTATTTTCTAAGGCTACTTTTATTCCTAATGCCTCGGCATAATCAGCAATTTCCTGTAATCTCTTCAACCCAATTTCATTGTACCCGGGCGCACCATTTTTCCCTGTCAAGTGCATTACGACCATGGGAATATGATTCTCTTTACAAATATGAATATCATTTTTATATCTATTAACTAATTCATCTCCGTCTACCGTATCAAGCCATAGATCATTTATATTTTGATACCCTAAATGCGCAAAAATCACATCCAGCCCCTTCTGCCTGACATACCTCAACTGCTCTTCTTGTGTAGGTCTCCATTCTCTATTGTACCATTGTATAAAAACACTCCTGAAACCCGCACTATAAATCGCATCAATTGTTTCAAATACACTGACATTTTTATTGGCATTACTTACAACTACGGCTATTTCTCTCTTTAACATTGTTTCCTCATGTACAGTTTATTTTATATTACCAATCTATTTGTATGTATTATAGCACATGTTTTAACAAGTCACAATCGCCCTGAATAAGTGGTAAACAGCCTCGACGAGACCGGACGCTGCTCTTCGGCGGATCGTAGAGGAACGTCGATACTAAGACTGCGTACTTTGCAGCCTTAGTACCGCTACGTTTCGGCCCGAGCAAAAGCGCGTCCGTCGAAGAGCAGCGCCCGGTATGCGGCGAGGCGTCACTCGAACCCCATGTTAAAGCGCTTAACTTAAAAAACTCTCAGGTAACTCAATAAAATCAGCGGATTCACATAAGCCTCCAAAAGACACGCAACTATCGCTCCTGCAAGAATTCCCGCCAACTGCATCAATTTCTTAGGCAGAACAGCTTTATCCTCCCAAAAATCCACTTTCTTCTCATAAATCCCCCGATAGACCATCTCACACCACAAAAGCAATCCCCAAAACACCGGTACATAAAGAAGATAATGAGGAAACACCGCAGCCAGCGCTAAAAAAACTCCCTTGATTCCATAACGCAGCACCAGCGCTGCAAGAAAAGCCCCTGCGGACAGCCCGTACCAGATCACTGTTCCCACACACACCACGAGTCCCAGATAAGTGGTGGAGAGAACTGCAATAATCAAAAAACGCAGAAGGCGCTCCCTGAGTACATAAGAAAAAAGAGCATTGCTGTCCACGGTCATGTATTTCATGGTATACAGAGTGTACTCATCAAACAATCCCGTATTTTCCAGCAAAATGCTCTTTCCGATATTCATCACAAGAATCCCTGCCACAAGGCTGACACAAAAGATAGGCAACACAGGGAGTCTGGTTGTTTTTATTTCTAATCCTGTAATCCGCATACATTTTCCTGCCTTTACAACTTGTACCTTCCATTTGTATGCGGCTCAAGAGAAATATATACGCTGTATACACTAAATCAAGCAAGCTCATTCTTCTCGCTAACGCTCATTTCATCAGGCGAATTTTGCGGCATAGGTCATAATGGCGCAGATAGTCTTGGAATCCTGTATCTTGCAGTCAAATACCATCTGCTTCAGCTCCTCAAGAGAATAAGCCTCCACATTCAGATACTCATCCTCGTCCAGATGCTGCTTTCCCGGCTTCAGGTTTCTGGCCAGATAAATGTCAATCTTCTCATTACAAAAAGCTACCGTAGTATAGATGGAATTCAAAAGCTCCAATTTGTCACAGGTGTAACCCGTCTCCTCTTCCAGCTCCCGCTTTGCAGCCTGGTCTGTGGGCTCCTCCCTGCCGTTAAGTCCTCCAGCGGGGATTTCCAGTGTCTCCCGCTCCAGGGCATTGCGATACTGACGTACCATGAGGAGCTTCCCATCGTCCCTGACAGCCACCACAGCAGCTGCCCCCTTATGGTCAATCAGATCCCACTTTGCTACATTCCCGTTGGGTATCAACATGGTATCCTGATAATAGTCTATGATAGCTCCCTTTGCCACCAGTTCCCGGCTCAATCTCTTATATTCGTCCATGTTATCTCTCTCATTCTGCTGCCATAATATCATTCTGGTAAAGTTACCGGCTGCATCAGCAACACTTTACTCAATACTTTACTGATTGGCGGCTGATTATTTCTTCTCCAGCAGCTTTTCAACGCTGATCAACTTAACACAGAGCACAAACAGATCGGCTGCCATTGCCATCTCCTCCGGAGTGGGGAAGGAAGGGGCAATACGGATATTGCTGTCCTTTGGATCCTTACCATAGGGATAGGTAGCACCTGCTCCGGTAAGCACCATGCCCGCCTCCTTGCACTTTGCCACGATAGCCTTCGCACAGCCTTCCATGGCGTCAAAGGAGATAAAGTAACCGCCGCCCGGTCTGGTCCACTCTCCGATGCCAAGATCGCTCAACTCTTCGTCCAACACCTTCAGTACTGCCTCAAATTTAGGCCGCATCCATGCAGCATGCTTTTTCATATGCGCATTAATTCCGTTTATATCTTTAAAATACCGTACATGACGCAGTTGGTTCACTTTGTCATGACCGATGGTCTGAATCGTCATGCTCTTTTTGATCTCAGCAAGATTAGCCTGGGATGCAGCAACTGCTGAAATACCGCCTCCAGCGTAGCTGACCTTGGAGGTGGAGCAGAACTCATATACCATATCGGGATTGCCTGCTTCCGCACAGAGGCTCAGAATCTCAGCCAATTCATCCTGTCTGTCATCATACAGATGATGCACTGCATAAGCATTATCCCAATAAATTCTAAAGTCTTTTGCGGCAGGTTTTAGGTTGGCAAAGCGTCTTACGGTCTCCTCGGAATATGTATAACCCTGGGGGTTGGAGTACTTAGGCACGCACCAGATTCCCTTGATGCTCTCATCCTCTGCCACCAGCTTCTCTACCAGATCCATATCAGGTCCCTGCGGTGTCATGGGCACAGTGATCATCTCGATGCCAAAGTGCTGAGTAATCGCAAAGTGCCTGTCATAACCGGGCACCGGGCAAAGGAATTTCACACTGTCCAGCTTGCACCAGGGAGTACTTCCCAGCACACCGTGAGTGACGGACCTGGATACCGCATCATACATAATAGTCAGGCTGGCATTTCCGCAGACAATCACATTCTCAACGGGCACACCCATCATATCCGCCATCAATTTTTTGGCTTCAGGAATTCCGTCCATATCACCGTAATTGCGCACATCCACTCCGTCCTCCGCCTTCAGCAGACTCTGGGAATTCAGGGCATCCAGAAAATCATTGCCCATGTCCAGCTGTGCCACCGCCGGCTTTCCTCTGGACATATCCAGCTTAAGACCCTTGCCCTTCGCCTCTTCATACTCTGCCGTCAGAGTCTCACGCAGTGCCAATAATTCCTCTTTGCTCAATTCCTGATATGCTCTCATGTCTCCTCCGTCCCGGACACCCAATACTTAACCTCGCTCAAGTGCCCTGATCTTCTCCGTTTTGCGCATTTCTTTTCTACGCTGCATAATCGTATACAATCATACACTTGCTATAATATACTATAAGCACCGAGATTACACAAGAGAAAAATATCACAAAGTTGAAAAATATATTGTTTTCTTTTCCGTCATAACTATCAGAAATATAAATACCTCGACAAAAAACTCTTTTGGTTGCATGCAAAGTAAAAATGCAAAAAATAAAGGATATCTGCCTTAAGATATCCTTTATTCGCCTCCGCCACTACAGCGGTTGTTGTTATGAAATTTTCATTCTCAAGTCTTGAACTGGGAATGGTATTATTTTGCGTAATCTATCACGCGGCTCTCGCGGATTACATTTACCTTGATCTGTCCGGGATACTCCAACTCAGCTTCAATCTGCTTGGAGATATCGCGTGCCAACAGTACCATATCGGCATCTGAAATCTGCTCGGGCACTACCATTACACGAACTTCACGACCTGCCT
>JAFLRO010000061.1 GCA_022511425.1 Acetatifactor sp. | reverse complement strand
ATTTGCAGCAGATTTACAGTCTGTCCCCTTTGGCCACTCGGGAATCCACCCATGTGGGCTATAATGCCCTGACAATGTGAAATTGTAGCATAGATTGAAGGGAAATGCAAGGGGAATGTAACTTAAATAAAGCAATCCGACACTTTGGAGCAAATTCATTTAGAGGAAGTTGCTTGACTGAAAAATTCTAAATTGTTAAAATATAAGTATCATTTGTCAATAACTTTAAAGGATTAAAGGAGAGCTGAAATACTTATGATTTTGTGGAATAAAGTGAAAGAGAGACCGATGGAAATCGCTCTGGCTCTGTTACTGGTCGTACAGGTTTTTCTAATCGCCCTTAGCAATCTTACCTTAATAGATCAAAATCTGGATCCCGATGTCGCCAAGCTCTTAAAACATGCCATCGCAATGTGGGAGGAAAAAACTCTTGCAATTCCTGAATGGGTCTATGTCAGCACGCTGGAATTGGATTGTACCACCCTTTTTGCTCTGCCGCTGTATGGTTTGACCAAAAATATTTTTTTGGCCAGTTCTCTGTCAAATATTATACTCACCCTGATTTTTATCAGAGTGATCTTCCTTTTATTCGAGGGCAGCGATCCGCTATATCCTCTGATGTGTTCAAATCTGATCTGTATTCCTTACCGCGTTGGAACGCTGGACTATTACAATATGATGTTTTTTTCCGGAGCGCAGTATATTGTAAAGGTTAGCATCCCTTTGCTGCTGATTGGACTCCTGCTTCTCGCAGAGCGTGAGAAAAATTTGACAAAAAACAGGCGCTTCTGGATTTTTTCCGCTTTATATCTTATACTGCTTGCCGTTAGCAGTCTCTCCAGTGGCGTGTATGTGGTTGCCTGTGGATTGATTCCTGCGTTTGTGGTATATCTTTTCTATAAATTTATAATCTGGAAACGGGTACCTGTCCCAGTGTTTGTTTTATTTGGGCTGTCTATTCTCTGCATATCGGGAGGGATGACTGCAAATAAGATGATCCTGGGCGAGACCAAAGCGGGGAGTATGGTATTTTGCAGTCTTTACGCGACGCTCGACAATGTTACCTCATGCTTTTTTGGTCTATTTGAGTTGATCGGCGGTAATACTACAGATTTTGATTTTGTTATATTTTCTGTGGATGGAATTATAATGTTGAGTAAATGCTGCCTGATGATTGCTTTTTTGATATGTGGCGCATTTGCCTTTGTGAAATGTATAAAAAAGAGAGGCGACCTGCGTTTAAAGCTGCTCCTTTCCGTCTTCGTCTGGAATTATTTTATCCTTAATGTATCCAGCACAAGATACGGTGCTATAACTTTTGAATACCGATATCACCTGATGGGGCTTATTCCCCTGATGTGCGTGACCGTCGTGATCCTGATTCAATGGTTTAGCAGCCTTAGCAATATACAGCAAAAATGGCTTTTTTGGTGTGGATTCGCGGCATTTTTAGTATTCCAAGGTTTGGTATTTCGTGAAGTGTTTATCCGTGGAGAGCAGAATAGCAGCATTAAGGAGCTGATCGCATACTTTGAGGAACCCGAGCAATAATCTAAAACTGTATCGGCGCAACCTCCGGAGTCAGCGGTTCCATTTTATACTCCGGAAACTGATCGATCAGATCCTCCAGGCACAGTACCGTGTTATACTTGATATCATGAGCCAGCATCACAACCTTTTTCCGCCCCAGCGTACTCTCCCTTGCATTCCTGAGTAGCACCTCCGGATCGTTTTTCTTTGCGGCGTCCTCCAGGCTCCCATTCCAGTCAAAGTAGACAAAGCCCCGCTCCGTCATTTTCTCAATAATTTCCTCATACACATCCTTGTTATAAGAATTGATACTCCCACCGGGGAAACGGAAAAGCTGCACCTCGACCCCCGTCACCTCGTACACAGCATCATAAGCCGCCTGAAAATCCTCCAGAAAACTGTCCACGCTAGCGTAGATTTTGTTATAATCATGTTCATTACAATGAATCCCTATAGTATGCCCTTCGTCCACAATCCTTCTGGCAATATCAGGGTTTTTCAGCACGTTTTCGCCCACCACAAAAAAGGTGGCCTTAATTCCCCGCTTCATCAGGATATCCAGCACTGCTGCAGTATTCTCTTTCGAGGGACCGTCATCAAAGGTCAGATACATGGTCTTGGGGTTAAAATAATAATCAATATTCTTTGCGATTCCCGATATCAGCTTATCCTGGTATTCCTCATCACTTATTGCTTCACGCTCTTTTCGGTTTGACAGAAAGGATGTTTCCACCAGGCAGGAGGGCATAGAAGTCTCCCTAATGACATATAATTCCTGACTCTCCTGCAGACCTCTGTCCGATGCAGCCGTACTGCTTACAGCGCCATTTTGAACCAACGCTGCCAGCCGCCTGCTGTCGTTGCAGCAGGTACAGAACCAGTTTTCTCCTTTCACTTTTTCAGGGCATCCGTAAAACCAGGTTTCAATACCGGATGCTGAACTCTCTTTTTCATCACAGGCATTCTGATGGATACTGATAAAAATATCCCCTCCTGCAGCTTCTGCTATCTCTACGCGCTGTTTCAGCGTCACTTCAGTATCGTCATCCTCTCTGGTAAGAACCACTTCATAACCCATGTTCCGAAGTTTTTCAGCAAGCTTTATAGCAATCTGAAGATTGACGGTCTTTTCCATCACATCTTCCCTGCTGCATCCCTCATCCTCACCGCCATGACCGGGATCAAGAACTACCAGGGGCGCTCTGGGCTCCTGCTCCTCCGCCAAAGGCACAATCTCACCCACCTCTGCATCCGGCTCTTCCGGTTCTGCGTTTATACTGTCAGACAGCTGCACTCTCTCAATTTTCATGATGTCTGCTCCGGTGTTATCATCCGCCAACACAAAACGGACACCGCTGAAAACACCTGCTGTCGTCGTCAGAATCACCATACAAAAAACAGATAACAGACGCATAAGTTTGCTCTTGCGTTTTTTTCCTATTTGGTCAAAACGCGGACCTCTCCCGTCATACTGGCTCATTCTGACCAGTTTAATCTCTCCCGACCGTCTCACTGTTCTCTGTTCATACATGATGATGACCCCTCTTTTCTGCCTTTTGTATTGCGCTATGGGGGTAAAAAAAGCTCCTCCATAACTGTTAGTAACAGTATATAGAGAAGCTCCGTCAAATTTTCATATTTTTAGCATAAAAATTTCATCTTTTTTCCATAAAAGTTGCATCATCACTTTGAAATCTTCAAGAACAGTTCATTGATCCCATCGTAAAAACCAATAGTCACTACAGTACTGCCTTCTTCCATTCCGGCAAAGCTGTATTTTTTGAAATAAGGAGTGGTCTCCCACAGAGGATTGGTACTCTGGTATTCCACCGGCTCCCCAAGATCCATGTACTCCGCCCAGATCCGTATCATGGCATCCGGATCCACCTCTTTCCAGCTGGATATTTCTGTCCTGACATAAAACTCATACACCTTTCCGGTATCTGCGTCCACATAAGCATCCAGCAATCGGTTTGACCTGTTGGCAGTCTGCTTGCCTGTGTCAAGGCTGATCTTCCAGACCAGCACATTGTTCCGGGGCTCCGGCACATCGATAGCCGAATACATCACTGCGCTGTAAGTCCGCTCATTCAGCTCTCTCACGGACTCCGGCAGGATACCCAGCTCTTTCAGCTCCTGTATCCCCTGATTGCACAAGTCCACTCCTGTACTGGCGGAAATCTCCTGGCCATTGGAGTCCTTTCTGTTCACCACCATGGCATAAGTGCCTGTCAGATCCTGATAATCCAGATTCACGGTCTCCTCCGTCCTGGTCATGGCATTTTGTTCACTCTCAGGCTGAATCTGGTTATTCAGACACTTTGACAGGATATAGAGCTTTTCATTGCTGCTCAAGGCATACCGATAGCCTTCTGTACTGGTCTCCGCCTCCTGAGTCTGGAGCTTGTCCAAAATTCCATTATCCCGATATCTCGCCAACGCCTCCGGTCCCCACACCGCAAGTCCTGTGATTATCGCCGCCAGAGGAAGCAGCAATAGGCTGATTTTTGTCCACTTTATGTTTTTCATTCTCAGAATTATTCCTCCACAGGAGTCGCCTTCGGCAGCTCAAAGCTGATGCAGGTTCCCTCCCCGACAGTGCTCTCAATAAAAAGTTCGCTTTGGTGGAGTCGAAGAATCTGCACACACAGCGCCAGTCCCAGACCGGCGCCGTTCCTGCTGCGGGAGCGGGATTTATCTACCATGTAAAAGGCTTCCGTGACCTTTTTCAGCTCTTCTTCAGGTATGCCGATACCATAATCCTTCACCTGGAAGGCATAGCCCCTCTCCGTATTCCAACCTGTCACCTCTACCACGCCTCCCTGACTGGAAGCCTTAAAGGCATTGTCCACCAGGTTCAACAGTACGGACTTCATCAGGTTCATCTCTGCATACACAGTGCCCGGATCGTAAATAATACTCAGTTCCTGCTCTGTATTGCCGACAAACATATCCTTCAAGTACTGGAAAAAAAGAGCCGCTTCCACAGGCTGGGGATCGATCTGCTCCCGCTTTGTGACAATGATGTCCAACAGACGGAAGGACATGTTCTCCAGACGTTTTCCCTCGGTGTAGATATAATTGGAAGACAGAAAGTGCTTCTCCTCGTCCAGCTGCCTGGAGCGCAGCAAATCTGCATATCCGATGATAGCTGTCAGGGGAGTCTTCAGCTCATGGGCAAAAGCTGCAATAAAATCCTCTCTCGCGCTGATCTCATCCTGTAGCTCACCAATGGTATCTTCCAGTACATTTGCCATTCTGTTAAAGTCCTGGGTCAACTGACCCAGCTCGTCATTGCTTACCTGTCTGGCTCGATAGCTGTAATTTCCCTCTGCCATCCTCTTGGTAGCGCCGGTCAGCAGACGGATGGGCTTGGTCAGCAGTGTACAGATAAGGAACATGACCACCGCACTGAATACCAGCATCACCAGGGTCACCTGTCGGTAGACGGAAAAACCCATAGCGCGCTCTTCAAAGACCTGAGTCACATCCTCCATAGTCTCCAGATACAGATTTCTGTCCAGCGCATTGACCACAATACCCGTTTGGACATAATAATGCTCACCCTGCTGTATAACCTGCCAGACAACGGTGTTCTCTGCAATACTCTGCAAAAGCTCCACATCCTCCGTAAAACCGTCGCTGGTATACAAGGCTGCTCTCTCCTCGTCAGAGATCCGCAAAAGCCGCCCAGAACCCTGGCCGCTGCGTTCCAGATTGGAGCCAATCTCCTGCACTGCAATGTCCTGCAGAATATCGTATTTGGCAGGAATGTTCAAAGCAGCTGTCTCCAGGGCGAACCGAAGGATATTGCTGTCATCCAGCGCCTGATCCACCTCTCTGTCCAGAGCTGTCTCAAACACATAGTTCACGAAGAAGTAGCCGCTTATGCCGAATGCCGTTGCCATGGTAATAATGGTCCACAGCATAATCTTGTATAAAAATTTCATAATTTAGATCTCCAACCTATAGCCTACCTTGTACACCGCTACAAGGTTGTCCTCCCAGCCCATTTTCCGGCGAAGCCTCTGGACGTGCAGATCCAGAGTCCGACTGTCTGCCAAATACTCGTCTCCCCACACTTTCTCGTACAGATTTTCCCGGAACAGGGCAATATTCTTGTTGCGGATGAACAATACCAGAAGACCGTACTCTTTGTTGGTCAGAACCACAGGTTTACCCGCTCTGGTTACTTTCCTAGCCTCCACATCCACAACTACATCCCCGGCTGCGAGAATGCTCTCGGTCTTGTTGTACCGGCGCAGCACTACCTCCACCCGGGCCACCAGTTCCACCACATCAAAGGGCTTCACCAGATAATCTTCCGCCCCCAGCTTAAGTCCCTTGACTCTATCCTTTACTTCATGCTTGGCAGTGATGAAGATCACAGGAATTTTCAGAGGTCGTATGTACTCCATAATGTCATATCCGTCTGCACCGGGAAGCATGATGTCCAGGAGAATCAGGTCGAAAGATTCATTCTCTATCAGATCGATGGCCTCCAAACCGTCCTGCACAGCCTTGCACTGATAGCCGGCTGCTGAAAGATTGATATCAATCAGGTCACAGATAGGTTTTTCATCGTCTACAATCAGTATCTTAATCATTCCTCTGTCGTCCACCCCCAGTATTCTCGAATCAGTGTCACCAGGCCGCTCACCGTATCCTCCTTGGTGCACTGATAGGTATCTGCAAACTCTGTATCCTCCGCAAAGCCGTCGGTACGTTGATAATAAATGTTACAGACCGTATCTGTATTCATATCACCATCAGGTCCAACATAACTGAAGCGGCATAAAAAAAGCAGATCCTTCATACCGTCACCGTCCAGATCCTGACAAGCCGCGCCTTTCAGAGCATAGAGATTATCGTAATCCTTCATGGGCTGAAAGCTCCAGACGATATCCCCCTGATCGTTCACAAGATAGATCATAAACACATTATACCGCGCCATCTTAACGATGCCCGGCACCACCCACAGCGAGCCCCACTTTTCAAAGTGCCTGTAACGGTACTGTTCCTGAAAGATATCAAAACCATTCTCAAGAAGCGTGTCCAGGGTGGCAGCGGTGTACAGCGCTTCGGTTGAAATTCCATCCCTGACATAGGACACAATATACCCCACACTCCTGTTCATGCTGAAACGATTGATCTTATCAGAAATACGCCAGTCTCTGTAAAATGAACCATCCCTCTGAAACAGGACATCGCCAACCTTATAAATCTTTCCTGCATAGTCTCCCGTATTGTTCTGGCAGTTGGTAATCAGCACGATATCTGTGAGGCCGTCCTGGTTCAGATCCTGAAAGGACACGGAGGAAATCCCTTTCGTGGGCTGTTCCAGCTGACCAAGCCATTTATAATTGGTCTCCAGCTGGTTGGTCTTGAAGAGTACCCTGCCATGGCTGTCCGTGATCAGAACAGCAAGTCTGTGATAAGTATTGTCCAAAATGGGCAGAAATGTGACCTCTTCCTCTCCAAAACTCTCAAACACAACATCGCTAAAGCTCTGATCCTCAATGACCGTGTAACCGTATTCTGCAATGTCATCCACATGCTCTATGGCCGCAAAATTTGCCTCGTACTCCTCGTACAGCTGTATCAGTTTGTCCGTGTCCTCAGCGGCCCTAGCAGGTACTGAAAACAGGCAGCACAGACAGACCGCCAATACAGCACAGACTCCTCTTCTGTTCACAGACAGCTCCTTTCTGAAATCAAGCGGAAATCCCCGTAAAATGCATTCCAAACTGTATGATGCCTCAAAGTATTTCCATTATATAGCATAAATGCATCATTTTTGCTAGCTCTCCGTGTACTTCAATATAACTGCGCAAGTCCGGGGCAGTTCAATCCGGATCTTGCCGCTTACCACTTCGTATCCATCGCGCCCCAGACTGTAACCATACTCATCCGTCCAGAGCAGAACCTGCATCTTTCCATGCTTAGGCGTGCCCAAATCCCAGACATACACATCCTTGGTGATGGGATAGTTATTATTATTCACCAGTATCACACACTGGCCTTTTCTGTGAAAACGTCCGTAGGCCAGATAATTATAATCACTGTCCACATACTTGATGGAACCCCTTCGCAGCTCATCATTTTCCCTGCGAAGGCGGATGATGTCCCTGTGGAAAGAAATCAATTCCTGATCCTCAAGTCCCCATGGATAAGTGCGTCGGCTGTCGGGATCCGTAAAGCCGCATGCACCTGCTTCGTCACCGTAATAAATCGTGGGCGCACCCATCCAGGTCATCTGCATGACCACCGCTTCCCTGAATACCGCCTTATTGATATCCTGCTCCGCCGCTTTGGGACCCAAAGTACTGATCCTGCCCACCTTGTGGTTGGTTCGTGTCAGAAAACGGGAATGATCATGGTTGGAAAGCTCATTCATGGCCACCTGCCAGCTGGGCATGGCAAAACTGGAGCTATGATGCATGATGGCACCCCAGAAGCTGTCCGCATTGCCCAGCAGATCCTCGCGGAAATCGTCGCTGTGCTTCTCCATGCCGGTCAGAAACCAGGTCACCGGTTCCATGAAGGCATCGTAGTTCATCACCGTATCCCACTCATTTCCCTGCAGCCAGTCCCTGGTGTTTCCGTAGTGTTCCGCCAGGATAATGGCTTCAGGGTTGGCTTCCTTGACAGCTTTCCTGAACTCTTGCCAGAAATAATGGTTATACTCCTGACTGTGACCCAGATCCGCTGCCACATCCAGCCTCCATCCGTCTGCATTGTAGGGCGGCGATACCCATTTCTTTGCAATCCGCATCACATAGTCGAACAGCTCTTTTGATTCCTCATAGTTTAACTTGGGCAGAGTATTGTGACCCCACCAGCCGTCATAAGAGCCATTGTAAGGCCAACTGTCCTGCTGATGGAACTGGAAATAACTCCGATAAGGACTGTCAGCGCTGACAAAAGCACCTTTTTCGTAGCCTTCTGCATTCTCATAGATGCGCTCCTTGTCAAGCCATTTGTTGAAAGAACCGCAATGGTTGAACACGCCGTCCATGATTACCCGCATGCCCCTCCTGTGGGCTTCCTCTACCACCTTTGCAAACAACTGGTTGCTGGCCTCCAGGTTTTTCCTGTTGGTCACACGGTCAATGTATCTGGATGCCTGGCGGTTCTCCACCTGACCATCCTTTAAAAGTTCGCCCTCATCGCTGACTATCTTACCAAAGTGGGGATCAATGTAGTCGTAATCCTGAATATCATATTTGTGGTTGGAGGGGGACACAAACAGCGGATTGAAATAGATTACCTCCACACCCAGATCCTGAAGGTAGTCCATCTTATCCAGAACACCCTGAAGATCTCCGCCATAAAAATGTCGTACATCCATCTGTGCCGGGTATCGGTTCCAGTCATCTTCCTTTTGCACGGGTTCTCCAATATAACAATACTCGCCGCTCAGCACATCGTTGTCAGGATCGCCGTTGCAGAAACGATCCACATAAATCTGATACATCACCGCGCCCTTGGCCCAGCCGGGTGTCTTAAAGCCCGGAATAATAACAAAATCGTAGTACTCATTCTGCTCTGTGGCAAGACCTCGTGAATCATAATAGCCTTTCAGTCTGCCTGACTGCACTTCAAAGTGATAAGTCAGCTTTTCCTCCCCTATCTGGATCACCTGAGCATAATAATCAAAATGCTTATCCGATTCCACCTTGCTCATCACATACTTTTCATCTTTGGTTATCAGCACCACTCTGTCCACATTGTTCTTTGCGGTGCGGAACCGAATCGTCACCCTGTCATAGGGTTCAGGCTCCTCCGGAGAGATATAATTGCCGGTAGTGTCTGCATAGAGTGCTCTTCTGTTGAATACCGGCCTCATATTTGCAATGTACTGGCAATTGTTCTCCAACTGCTTTATCTGTTCCAAATCAAGCTTTTCGTCCACGATCCGCCTCCTGATGGTTACTTTTCATTTGAAAAAAGTGCCTATCATACATTATTAATTTTACTGAAAAACAGTGCATAATTCAATACATATTTTCGTTTGGCCACTCTCACAAAGGTAAAGAGGACAGCCATGGGGTGACCGTCCTCTTTAAAGAAGGTATTTCTTCTTATGGGGTATAGCAAAAACTATATAATGTATTGGGGGTTACGCATATTATAATAACACCATCTTCGGAATATGACTATTTCCAAAATACACAAATATTACAAAAAACCACTTTGGATTTTGTGTATTTCTTACAACAAAGTGCCCGATCCGGTATTCAAAGCAAACATCGCCTCGAATTCCTCCCGCCCGATTTTCTCCTTCTCCAGCAGCAGTTCCGCACAGCGATGCAGTACCTTCTCATGCTGAAGAATCAATGCTTTTGCTCGGGAGTAACACTCGTCAATAATAGCCTTTACTTCCTTGTCGATCTGACCGGAGATGACCTCGGAGTGCGACTTCGCATGAGCCAGGTCACGGCCGATGAACACCTCGTCGTCATCGTCATCATAGCAGATCACGCCGATGTTCTCGGACATGCCAAACCTCGTCACCATCCGCCTTGCCACCTTGGTTGCTTTCTTGATGTCGCTGGATGCTCCGGTGGTAATGTCCTTGAAAATGATCTCCTCTGCGATGCGACCTCCCAGGGAAACCATGATCTCTTGAAGCATCTGGCCTTTTGTAAGAAACATTTCATCCTTTTCGGGCAGCGGCATTGTATATCCTGCCGCTCCCAGGCCTGTGGGAATGATGGAAACCGTATGCACAGGTCCTACATCCGGCAGCACATGGAAAAGAATTGCATGGCCGGCCTCGTGGTAAGCGGTGATACGCTTCTCTTTATCGGAGATGATACGGCTCTTCTTCTCCGCGCCGATTCCCACCTTTATAAAAGCCTTGCTGATATCCTCCTGGGCCACAAAGCCCTTACCATTCTTTGCAGCGTTGATAGCCGCTTCATTCATCAGGTTCTCCAGATCTGCCCCGGTAAAGCCCGCGGTGGTCTGGGCAACCTGCTTTAAATCCACATTTTCCGCCAGCGGCTTATTCTTGGAATGTACTTTCAGGATATCCTCCCTGCCTTGTACATCCGGTGAGCCCACTGCCACCTTTCTGTCGAAACGGCCCGGACGTAGGATCGCAGGATCCAGAATATCCACTCTGTTGGTGGCAGCCATGACAATGATGCCCTCGTTGACACCAAATCCGTCCATCTCTACCAACAGCTGATTCAAGGTCTGCTCCCTCTCGTCGTGGCCTCCGCCCATACCAGTGCCCCGGCGTCTTGCCACAGCATCAATCTCGTCGATGAACACGATACAGGGCGAGTTCTTCTTAGCATCTTCAAATAAATCGCGGACGCGGGACGCACCCACACCTACGAACATCTCTACAAAATCAGAACCGGATATGCTGAAAAACGGCACGTTAGCCTCTCCGGCTACAGCCTTGGCCAACAGGGTCTTACCCGTTCCGGGAGGACCCTCCAGCAGCACACCTTTGGGAATCCTTGCTCCCACCTTGGTGTACTTGCCAGGCTCTTTCAGGAAGTCCACAATTTCCTCCAGATCTTCCTTCTCCTCCTTCAGTCCTGCCACCTCCTGGAAGTTGATGGCCTTATCCCCCAAGGTCATCCTCGCGCGGCTCTTGCCAAAATTCATCATCTTGGCATTTCCGCCCCCGGCATTCTGAGCGTTAACAACCATGAACAGGAACACACCCACACCCAGCACGATCAGCATGGGGACTAATGTAGTTAAAAACCAGCTCTCTCTGGGCACATCCCGCACCATGGGATCATATTCGTAGGATCTGACCAATTCCTCTGTCTCAATAATATCCGTTACATACAGTCTCTTGTTAGTTCCGTCAGCCAGCTTTATCTCCAATGAGCCTGTGGGTGTCTCACTGTTGGGAATGATGACAATATCGCTGATGTTACCATTCTCCAGGTCTCGAACCAGTTCCGCCCGGGTGTACTTCTCCTCCTCGTTCCTCCGGTTCACCTGGTTTACGACCGCCACTACAACAAGCAATATGATTATGAAAATAAAGTAAGAAATAAATCCTCTGCCGCCTTGTCTCAACTTACCACAAGCCTCCTAATCATCAAATTCGTTACTGTCCTGCCTTCAGCAAAATAATAACTATCATTCAAATTCCACTACCCCTATGTACGGCAGGTTTCGGTATTTCTGGTCATAATCCAGCCCATATCCCACCACGAATTCATCAGGGATATGAAATCCTGTATAATCCACCGTCACATCTACAACGCGCCGCTCCGGCTTATCAAGCAGCGTACACAGGTGCAAAGATCTCGGACCCCTGTCCCGGAGCATCTCCATCAAATAACTCAATGTCCGGCCGCTGTCCACAATGTCCTCCACAACAATTACATCTTTTCCCTTCAGGGATTCATCCAAATCTTTCACGATCTTGACCACGCCGCTGGACTTTGTATCACTGCCATAGCTGGACACGGACATAAAATCCAGAGATACCGGCACTGTGATCCGCTTTGCCAGCTCGCACAGGAAGAAGCTTCCGCCCTTCAGCACACATACCAGATGCACCTGCTTTCCAGCATAATCCCTGCTGATCTGTTCGCCAATCGCCTTGATCCTGGCATCTACCTCTTCTTCCGACAAAAGTACCCTAATGTGTTCCGCCATCTTTTTCCTCCGTTCCACTGCCCAGGCAGTTCCTTAATAATTTTACCTGCAAAATGCGTTTTGTATTCTCGTTTACCTTGTAATATTCGCTGATGCGGTATCCTATCAACCACACCACATGCTTTCCCTCAGCCAACAACATCATCCTGTCACGATCTTCCCGGGGAATTTTCTCATTGATCATGTAATCTTTTAAGGATTTGTGTACAATTCCGCCTTTGCCGTCCGCCAAGCTTAAATAATCGCCCGTCTGCCTAAAACGAAACACAGGCGATTCTAATATTTTATCATAATCAAACCATTTCGTATACTCATTCCGGGGAACTTTCTGACCAATTTTGACAAAAAATACAGAAATTTCTGCCTGTCCAACCGATCCCAGATCAAAAAACAAGGGTTCTAACGTTTCACCGACCGGTAATTCTATCTTCTGATGCAGCAGACAATCCTTTTTTTTGCAAGGTTCCTGCCCCCGTTCCAAGAAAACGTCGCCGTACCTTCTCACCGCCCTGATTCCAAAGGGCAAATCTATCCGGTGATTACCCTCCTTCTCAAATAGCGCCAGGATATCCTCTACATGCGCGGCGGAGATATCCCTTCCCCCGGGAGCAAGCTCCCTGAGCAGTGAAAGCAACAGATGTTTCTGCAAAACAATGTGAAGCAGCCCAAATTTTTCCACATTTACCGTAAGCTGAGCAGCATCTGCTGTAAGCGGCTCCACGCAGCTTCTCTTTGCCTCCAAGGTCTTTAGTTCCAGATACTCATCCAGCTCCGACAGCATATCGGCAGTTCGGCACATATGAGCCACCGTCCGGGCTGACACCTCCTGCTCTGCTACAGGAAGAATATGATGCCGGATCCGGTTCCTGGTATAAGAATCCCCATTGTTGGTACTGTCCGTACGGTAGGAAATGCCCCGCTCCGCCAGATAACATTCTATCTCACTGCGCTCCAGGCACAGCAGTGGACGGATAATCTGCTCCCGCTTGGGCGGTATTGCACACAGACCTTTGATTCCGCTGCCCCGGAACAGATGGAACAGCATGGTTTCCGCCCGGTCATTGGCGCTGTGTGCCACTGCAATGCGATCTGCTCCAAATTCTTTTGCTGCCTCCTGAAAGGCCCGGTAGCGAAGTATTCTTGCTGCTTCCTCCAAAGATCGCTTCTCCCGACCGGCAAACGCCTTTACGTCAACCTTCCTCAAATAAAAAGGCACTCCTAACTGCAGGCAAAGATCTTGCACAAACTTGGCATCTTCTCCGGCATCCTCCCTGAGACCATGGTCTACGTGGATCACCGCCAGTTCAAGGGGAATCCTTCCGGCATATTCCCGCAACACAAATAAGAGGCAAACAGAGTCTGCCCCTCCTGATACCCCAGCCACTATTCTGTGACCGGGGGCTGCCATGCCGTGTTCTTCCATATAGGAAAATACCTTTTCTTCCGTCCTTTTCCAACTATTCATATGAAGAATGTATCGCATTCCCGTGAAAAAGTCAATCATTCCATACCCCGATGACCCCCACTGTCATGTCGTCCCGGATTCTTCCACCGCTTGCACAGATGGCCATTCGCAACAGTTTTTCTGCAAATTCCCCGGGATTCTGGTTCTCAATTCCTGACACAGCCCTCAGGATTCCATTCTCATAGTCCTCCCCACCAAAGGCATCCACCACTCCGTCCGTAACCATCACCAGAAAATCACCGTCCTGAAGTTGTCTGCAAATGGGTGTAACTACCACTCGCTGGAAAATGCCTAACGGCAGATTTCCTGTGGACAGGGTTTCCACCGATCCACTTCTCTTTAGAAAGGTAGCCGCACCTCCCACTTTTCTGAGTTGACAGCTGCCCTGATACAGGTCAATATCGCAGATATCCAAAGTGGGATGTCTCTGATCCTCCCCTGACGCAAACATGGCTGTATTTACCATGTTTACTGCTGCATCTGCCCCATATCCTGCCTCAAGCAGCTTTTCCATCAAATCCAACACTTGACCGCTGTCTTTCCCGGCCTGTTCTCCGGAGCCTGTTCCGTCAGAAAGCATTATTGTCAGCCTTCCCTTCTCTGCCTCTACCACTGTGTAATTATCTCCGGAAACGGACTCATTCTCCTTAGTGACCCGGGAAAAACCGGTGAGTGCAAGGTATCCTGCCTCCTCCTCCAGCACAAAACTATGGGGGTTTTTTTCTATCACATAGGGACTGCTGACAGACAAGTGAAGCCGCCGGTCCAATAGCACGGATATCATATCCGCTGCCTCCTCTGCAGATATATCTGAATGCTTGTCCGTACTCATTGTCAGTACAACGGTTTCTCTGCCGTCCTCCCCGGGTACATAGCAGGGGTTTTCCACTCGGATGCCCTCCTCCCGCATAGCCTGGATCAACACTCTCCGTTTTTTCTCCTCCATAGGCCGGTAACACATGACTTCACCTGCAACCTCTGTCATTATTTTTGCCATTTCATACAGATGCCCCTTGATGATCTGTCTGCTTTCCCACAGTCTTCTGGCTGTCAGGATGGACTGCCTGTCCTCGCTGACCGGCTGAAATTCACCGTCGTAACTTTTTGCCAACTCGTAAAAGGTATCTGCGTAATTTAATAGTTTTCTTCTGCATAGGTCTGACACCTGTGCTGTCCTCAACTCTCCGTTCTTTTCCTGTCGGCGGCTTTCCCATCTGCGGCTTCCACGCAGTACCTGGATTTCCTCCCCTGCTTTCATGTTACATCACGCCCTTTCTTTTCGATATGTCAGACTAAGATTATAGGTTGCACCCTCTTTATTTTTTGTCAAAACAGGGAGCGCATTCCTTAAAGTTTTGCGACAAAAAAAGCAGGAGTGCCTGACTCCTGCCTTAATATTTTCCGTTATGCCATCTGCGGGATAATTATTTCCCCTCTTTAAACATAATCTCACCTTTTTTGACCAATCCCAGCTTCTCTCTGGCCAAGTTTTCTATGTAACCTTTGGTTTGCACCTCTTTCCCAAAGTCCTCTATCTCTTGCTCTCTGACCTTCTCCACCTCGATCTGCCGAACCAGCTGTTCTTCCTCCTGAGCCTTGGCATCAATCTTCTGCTTGAGATCCACGCTCTTCACCGCCACCACTACCATGATCATCACCACCACAAGTGACACCAGGAACATGCTGAAGCGATTTTGATTCCTGCGCCGATATGTAGCCATGCGTCTTCTCTTTGCCATAGGATCTCCTTTCCAAAGGCTTTATGCCTTTAAGGTCATTTTAAGCATTTTCATAAAATACGTCAACCTGTTTTTTATCCTGTGTATGAGTTGTTTAAGCAGCCGGCCGGCCTTCCGCTCCGCTCTTGCCGCTGTGGCCTTGATCTTTTGGCACACATATCGAAGTGGCTTGCACAGCCAGCTCAGTACTTTACCTAAAAACTTCAGTGCCCTGTTCAGCGCCAATGTCACATATTTGACAAAGTAGGGGCTGACAAGCTTTCGATACAGAAACATCCCTGCCAGGGCGCCTAGTACCGCAAACCAGCGAAGTGTGCCGTCACTCTCGTGGTACATCAGTAGAAAGACCTCTCCTCCGCAATAGATCCAGAAGAAAAAATCCTCCGCTGACACAAAAAATCCTCTGTGAGGCACTACTCTCCTGAATATCCGCAGCAGGTCATAAACAAAGGTAATAAAAATGCCCATATAGAGGGCATGAAGGAGGAACTCATTTTCACCTGCCATAAGCTCTACCGGAATAGTTTGCTCAGCAGTGACTCGTTCTTTTTGCCGCTTGCAGACACATCCGAGTAAGTAAAGCTGTCAACCTTGCCGTCAATGTCTACCTCGCCCTTATCGAGCGTGAGCCTGCTCACATGCAGTTCCTCTCCCTTGATCATCAACATCCCCTGTTCCGTCTCCAACAGGATCTCGTGCTCGTCAAAGGACAGCACATCATTCACACCGCTCACGGCACAGCTCTTCCTGTTTGTTATTGTAACCTTGTGCATGCGTGTGCTGCTGTTCAAATCTTCCATAGGCTCCTCCTGTCTGGAAAGCCTCCTTCCGTCAGGCTTCCTCCTATAAAGTATATGTGAGCCCGGGTTGAATCAGAACACCAAACTATAAGTATCGGAAAAGTTCTGCTGCTTCTTCTTTTTTGACAGTCTCCTGCACATCCAGCACTTCTACTTTCACTTCCTTATTGCCAAAGGATATAGTGATAATGTCGCCTTTCTTCACATTTGTTGAGGCCTTTGCGGGTTTGTCGTTGATTAGCACCCTGCCGCTGTCGCAGGCCTCGTTTGCCACTGTGCGGCGCTTGATTAGTCGTGAAACTTTCAGATATTTATCGAGTCTCATGTTTTTTCTCCCTGAATAAAGAAAACGGAGAACCTTTAAAGGTTCTCCGTTTAGTTAACAGATTATCATGCGCTTAGTTCAGAGCATCCTTCAGTGCTTTGCCTGCCTTGAACTTAGGAGCCTTGGAAGCAGGAATCTTGATAGGCTGAAGAGTTGCAGGATTTCTGCCCTCTCTTGCTGCTCTCTCAGATACCTCAAAGGTACCAAAGC
>JAFLRO010000060.1 GCA_022511425.1 Acetatifactor sp. | reverse complement strand
GGCATAAAAAAACAGGCTCCCCAAAAAGAGGATGAAATTTTTCATCCTCCCGGGAACCAGAAAATAACAGAGCATAAATATTGGTAAAAAACGAAAAAGGAACAATACGCTGCTAAATACCATGGCATATCTCCTGCCGTTTGGTCAATTACAGTTTATTTACCAGGAACAGTATCACTGAATCGTTGTCCTGATAATATCAATAACTTTATCGTTTACTTTCTGGCAGTGGAGAATCACGGCCTCATCACCTTGGTCCAGTACATCCATAACATCGGCACCAAGCTGAACAAAGATCACATAATTTCCAAGGCGAGCTACTTTAGAAGCCTGGATCTTGCCAAGATTCTGGGGATACTGCATGGTATCGCTCACCTTCGCATCCCTGTAATCATTCATCGCTTTTTCCACCGCGTCTACCTGATCCTCTTTCGCTCTCACCACGATCAAAGTGTCAACATTTGTACTGATCATGGGTATCTCCGCAAGGAAATCCTCGTACATATCAGAGGTAACCCCTATAAAACCTTCCAGCATATCGGAATCCAATGGCATATTGGGCCAGTAATCATCTCCCAATTCTTCCACGATAGCGTCTTTAATCGCAGACATCTCTACTGTGCGATACTCTTCCCCGCCACTTTCATCTACACCGCTTTCTTCTACACCGCTTTCTTCTACGTCACTTCCACCTACACCACTTTGATCTGCGCCGCATCCCATTATTCCCAGCGCCAGTACGCTCACACTCAACAGTGCAATTAATTTTTTCATTGTTTTCCTCCTCATTATAAACATATGATATATGAAATATGATTACGGTTTATCCCCACATCATGCATTTGCCATCTGGCAAAGCTCCTCAAGCATCTTAGGAAGCTCCGTATCCATATTTTCATCTGAAAACTGACAGGTTCCGACTTTTCTATGTCCGCCACCGTTATATTTCAGCATCAGGCTGCCAACATTGACCTCGGATGTCTTGTTTAAAATGCTGTATCCTACAGCTGCGGAACAGCCCTTGCCACCCCGGCCGCTGACGATCCATGCAGAGATATTCTGCTCCGGATACATGCTGTAAATCATAAAACGGTTGCCGGTATAAATGGGATCCACTCCCCGCAGGTCGCTGATGATCACATTGCCCTCCACCCTGGTGTGAGCCGTGACCATCTCCTTAAACTTTTCCGTCTGCTCGTTGTAGATCTCAATGCGCTCCTTTACATCCGGCAGCTCCAGAATCTCAGCGGTAGACATGGTACGACAGCAATGCATTAGTTTTTCCATCAACTGATAGTTGGGAATGGAAAACTGACGCCAACGGCCCAGACCGGTTCTGGGATCCATCAGAAATCCCACCAGGATCCAACCCTGAGGATTCATGATCTCATCGATGGTCAGATTTCCGGAATCGACCTTGTCCACTGCCTCCATCATATCGTCAAATTGAGGGAAGCGCTCCCTGCCCCCGTAATACTCATAGATAATGCGCGCACAAGAGGGAGTGATCCGGCTCTCCCCCTTATATTTTCCCTCCAGCTGATTACGTTCATGCTCGCTGGAGTGATGGTCAAACCAAAGACCGCAGCCTTCCACAAAGGGTACATTAGCCAGACAGTCATTTTCATTCACCTCAATCAGGCCATCCTGGAGATCCTTCGGATGCGCAAACTTCCAGCTATCAATAATACCTGCTTCCAATAAAAGTGCTCCACAAGCCAACCCATCAAAATCAGAACGTGTAACTAATCTCACCTGTGTTTCCTCCTCGAATTTTCAAACATATCGTCTGTTGCGAACCGACAGCCGCAAACAGTTCTTCTGAATGGTATTAGTATAGCATATCAATTTCTTTTCGGCAATGAAAATAAAAGCAGAAAAAACAAATATTCCGCCGGAGAGTATTTTGAGAATGACAAACCATATAAAATAATGTATACTCACTAATGTATCTGATTTGAACGCCGTCTTTGCGGCGAATCGAGAGGAAGTACAGCCGATATGAATACAACATACGGAAAACAGAAATTTTCATTGGTTCCCTACCTGTTTAAGTACAAATGGCATTATATAATGGGAATTATTGTATTATTGCTGGTAGATCTGGCAAGCCTATACATTCCTCAGTTTTCCGGCGAGATTGTGGATGGGTTGACAGACGGTTCTCTCACAGATGTGAAACCGCTGTTACTTGGAATCCTTGCTGCCGGCCTGGTGATGACTTTGGGCCGTTTTGGCTGGCGTTACTTTATCGTGGGTGCTTCACGGGGAATCGAATATCGTCTGCGGAACGATATGTTTGCCCATCTGGAAACCTTGTCCGCCCGTTATTACAACAGTCATAAGACCGGCGACCTGATGGCTCATTTTACCAACGATCTCCAGGCAGTTCGACAAGCCGCAGGCATGGCTGTGATCACTGCTTTTGATGCCGTGATCATGACTCTTATGGTGTTGGTAAAAATGATAGTATATGTAGACTTCAAACTTACACTGTTCGCCTTTGTTCCGTTGATTTCAGTAGCAATTGGATGTTATTTCTTTGGCATTGAATCCAAAAAGAGGCAGTTAAGAAGACAACAAGCTTTTTCGGACTTATCCGATAAAGTTCAGGAGAGTTTAGCGGGCATCCGCGTATTAAAGGCTTTTGTCCAGGAAGACAAGGATCTGGCATCCTTCGATTCCGCCAGCAGGAATAGCATGGAGAAGACGCTATCCACTGTAAAGCTCTGGGCAGTAATTGGTCCTTCTCTGGATGTTATCACCGGCATTAGTTTATTGCTGACCTTGATCTTCGGAGGCCGCATGGTGCTGAACGGGCAAGTCAGCATCGGACAGTTCGTGGCATTCAACTCCTACATTGGCATGCTGGTATGGCCCATGATCGCCTGCGGTGACTCCGTCAATGCTTTTACTCAGGCAGCAGCGGCCTTCAAGCGGATTGCTATGATTTTTCAGGAAAATCCTGATATAGTAGACATTTATCCGGATACTTTGCCAGAGCTTGCTGAACTAAATAAGAACCCCGGGCTTTTAGAACAGTATCCCGAAATGAAAAAATATAAAGACATTCGCCTACGGGGCGATATTGACATAAATGATCTGTCCTTTGTCTATCCGGATGGCGAAAATCCCGTGCTTTCCCATGTAAATCTCCATATAACTCAGGGAGAGATGTTGGGCATCCTGGCCAGGACGGGCAGCGGCAAATCCACCCTGGCAGATCTGCTGCTTCGGGTTTATGATTGTGAAAAGGGCGCGATCCTTCTGGACGGCAGGCCCATTGACGAATACCCCCTGGAGGTGCTTCACCGGGATATGGCCTATGTACCCCAGGATAATTTCCTGTTTTCTGACACACTGGAGGAGAACATTGCCTTCGGGCTGGAAGAACGGATCGCGGAGCATCCTGATCTGCGGGAACGGATTCAACAAGCTGCAAAGGATGCCTGTATCCATGATAACATAATGGAATTTCCTGAAGATTACCTGACTCTGGTGGGAGAGAGAGGTGTCACACTCTCCGGCGGCCAGAAGCAGCGCAGTTCCATTGCCCGGGCACTTTTGAAAGACGCCGCCGTGCTGATTTTGGACGATTCTCTGTCCGCAGTAGATACTGACACAGAGGAACAGATTTTGGAAAATCTTCTTAGGCTTAGGAAGGGTAAGACCACCATTATAATTGCTCACAGAATCTCCACCTTACAGCAAGCCGACCATGTGGCAGTGCTGGAAGAGGGAGTTTTGGCAGAATATGGCACCCATCAGGAGCTGCTTGACAAGGGAGGATTTTATGCCCATATCTATGAGAAACAGCAGCTGGAGCAAGAATTGGCAGCCCAAGAATAACATGTGTTATTGATGGCAGAAAGGATTAATATGAGCAAACTGACTGAAGATACATTGGAATCCGACTATAAGGGAAGTGCGCTGCTTAAGCTTCTTTCTTACATGAAGCCTTATCTGGGATGGTTCATCCTGTGCCTGGTATTTATTCTGGCGCTGACAGGATTTGACCTGTACCGCCCTGTGCTAATTGGAGATGCCATCGATTTGTTTGAATCTGAGGGTAATTATGACGTGATCGTGGAAACCGCCGTCAAGTATACTATTGTACTGGTGTTTGGCTTTATCTTTAACATCTCTCAGACATGGCTGCTGCAAAAGACCGGCCAGAAAATCATTCTCTCCATCCGCCGGGAACTGTACGTTCATATCCAGTCTCTGAGCAGCCGTTACTTTGATCTGACACCGGTAGGCAAGCTTGTAACCCGTGTCACCAACGATGTGGAGGCCCTGAACGAGATGTACTCAGGCATCCTGGTGAGACTGTTCCGTAATATCGTTAAAATAACCGGTCTGGCAGCCATCATGCTTTTGCTGGATTGGCGGCTGGCGTTAATTTCCTTTGTATTGCTCCCCGTGGTAGTGGTGCTGACCGTAATATTCCGCCGGATAGCCCGCGAGACTTACAGGCTGTCGAGGACAAGGCTCACAGATCTTAACACTTTCCTTTCAGAGAATATCTCCGGCATGCGCATAATTCAGATTTTTGGCAGGGAAAAGAGAAAGTTCGAGGAGTTTGATAACAAGAGTTATAAATTGTATAAAGCTTATTACAGAGAAATGATGGTATTCGCCATTTTCCGGCCGCTGATCTACCTATTGAGCGTAGTTTCCCTGATGATCGTGCTGGGTGTGGGCAGCCAAGAGGTATTGGGCAGTGTGATTTCTATTGGTACACTATATATTTTTGCCCAGTATATTCAGTCCTTTTTCGACCCCATACAGGAGCTGGCGGAGCAGTTCTCCACTCTGCAGTCCTCTATTGCCTCGGCAGAGAAAATTTTTACGATTCTGAACGAGGAACCTCTGGTAAAGGAGGCAGAAGAACCTGTAATGCTGCCCCAGATCAAAGGTCGCATCGAATTCTCTCATGTCTGGTTTGCCTATGACAATGAAAACTATGTGCTGCGGGATGTGTCTTTTGTGATCGAGCCCGGACAGAAAGTGGCATTTGTAGGCGCCACCGGTGCGGGAAAGTCCTCTATTTTAAATCTAATTGGGAGATACTATGATATTCAGAAGGGGAATATTTACATCGACGGTGTGGACATCCGGCAGCTCAGCAAAAAACAGCTGCGCAGCGCTATAGGGCAGATGCAACAGGATGTGTTTATCTTTGAGGGAACCGTGGAGAGTAATATCCGGCTATATAATGAGGATATTACCCCGGAGGAGGTAAAGAAAGCCGCGGAGTATGTCAATGCTTCTCATTTTATTGAGAAACTGCCACATGGCTATTCAGAACCAGTCTCCGAACGCGGCTCCACCTTTTCCGCGGGAGAACGGCAGTTGCTGTCCTTCGCAAGAACATTGGCGCACAAGCCCAGCATCCTAGTCATGGATGAGGCCACTGCCAACATAGATACTGAGACAGAACTGCTGATTCAAGAAGCGTTGGAAAAGCTTATGGAGGGCCGTACCACTATCATGGTGGCCCATAGACTTTCCACGATCCAGCACGCGGACTGCATTATGGTCATGCATAAGGGAAAGATCCGGGAGCAGGGCACCCACCAGGAACTGCTGGCTCAAGGCGGGATTTATAAAAAGTTGTATGAATTGCAGATTCATCATGAAATTTCAGCATAATCCCTGTATAGACAAAGGAAAAAAACACAGCGTATTTTCTATCGGTAAAGCAAGAAGAAGGCAGGAGCTCCAGCTCCTGCCTTCCTTTCTTCTTAACTTCTCAACTTCTTAACTACTTATGCGTCCAGCCATATAACCCGGTTCTTGCCCGCTTCCTTAGCCATGTACAGCGCATTGTCCACCCTGTTGCACATTTTATCGGCGCTCTCGCCTTTCTGCATCTGTGTCACACCAACGCTGACCGTTTGATGTCCGGCGCTCTCAAATGCCACTTTGGAGAAAGACTCCCGTATTTTTTCAGCCGCAGCCATAGCTTCATCGGTGCTGTTCCCCTCCAGAAGAAGCATGAATTCCTCGCCGCCCCATCTTCCGGCAGAGGCTTGGGGAAGCTCCTCCGCCACCTGCCTAAGAATATCGGACAGGGCTATGATGACATTGTCACCCTCCTTATGTCCATATATGTCGTTTACTTTCTTAAAATTATCAATATCCAGCATGATCAGGTGCACCCTGTCGTCGTTGGCTTCGTCTGCAGCCCGCTCCAGCGCTTTATTGATCTGTCTTTCAATTTCAGCGCGGTTATATAATCTTGTCAGTCCGTCTGTAATAGCCGCAAGGGAGAGCTTCTGGTTCATGGCTTCCAGCTCGGCTGTAGAAGCCTCGATAAAGGACACAAAACGCCAGATCATGGGAATCTTATCCAGCTTCTTGAAGGTAGGACCGTTAAAATTCACCTTCTCTCCGACCGGGTCTCCCTCACGCATAGCTACAATAACAAGTGTTACGTTAAAGTTCAGCATATTGTCATCCATCCGCAAGAACTCTCCGTGGGTATAAAAACCTGCTGTAGGAGCTACATCCTTGAACATAATCGTTTCTTTACTGATATTCATATCACCCCAGAATGCCCTTCTGGCTGCACAGGAAAAAGTCTGAATAACCTCGGGCTGAAAATCTGCAATCTTCTGCCCGTCCTCGCGAATACTGTTCAGAATTGTATCCGGATCACCATAAGCAATCTTCACATAAGCGTTCTCCTCCATATCCGAAGACATGACCAATGAATCGTCATCATTGACAGAAAGAGGACAGCGGAGGATATTGACACCTTCCCGCTCCAGGAAAAGAGGGAACTCCAGAGTATTGGAAAAGAAGTTCTCATTCTTCTCTATATTCAGGTATCTCTTATACACTTCAAATGCCGGCTTCCCATCCAGTTCATATAAGACCTCTTTATCCGCCTTGGTGATACGGAATCTTCTCTTCAGAGGTTTCCAGCCGGATATAAAAGTACTGTATGCGTGGAAATTCTCGCCACCCAGCAACAGGAAAATGATACCGTGCTGAGAAAACCCATTTCCCTTAGAGAAAACATACGCAGTTTCATCGTCCATGTCGGGGTTGAATGCACCGCCGCCAAACACCTGGATATCCTTTCTCAGTGTACTCATCTCATCACAGTAGCCCTTCATGGACATATTCATAATGGTGGCATGCATCTCGATGGAATTGACCCAAGGATTCTCTTCACAATGTTTTTTCAGATTATCTACAGCATCTTTATAGTTCTCTTCCGTGAATGGATATTGCAACAGTTTCACCTGTGTTGACTTATATTCAAAGATTGTGCAAGTCAATAAGATAGTCGTCTCTGTCAGTGCGCCATCCAGAATGTTGGCATTTGAGGTACATCCAAAATATAGCGCATTGGGCATATTCTCATCCAAAAGGTCACACACATGGGCGATATGTTCCTTTTCCATATCATCCGAGTAAATTCGGAAAATTACCTTATAAGCTGAATTATACTCACACCACTCCCTGATCTCATTCAGTTTATTCAGAAATTTTTTATCGTTTTCGTAAGTCAGATGGAATTGTTTCACTTCTTTACTCCTCATGCAGCTTTTTTTCTAAAAGACAATAGTTTCAAATATATAATACTACAAAATTCATCACATTGAAACAAAAACTGTGAATTTTTTTGTTTATTTAAAAACATACTACAATTGTATCAGTTCCCGACTTCTGTTCAGGGCGGCATAGAGCTCTTGCTTTCTGGGCATAGCCAGATTTCCTGGTACATCCGTGCCGCAGAAGGCAGTAAATCCTTTTATGCCGATTTCTTCATACAAACGTTCCACCGCTTCCTGTAAGGTACGCGTGCCGTCAAAGCTGTGCAGTTTCATGTGTTTCACCATGTAGGCCAGTGAGGTAAGCTGCTCCGGGTCAGCCAGCTGTTCCACATACCGCATATCCACGGTCTCTCTGTTGATAGAGAAACCATCCATCCCAAGCGCCTTCATCTTGACGCGATCTTCCTTTGCAAAGCCTCCGTCCCTCTTTACTACCCGCCGGAAGGATGGGGCGGCCGCCTTATCCGGCCTTTCCAAAGTCAGAGGGAACTGCTCAGCCTCCCTCTTCGCCAGTTCCGTAATCTCCGCCGGCTGGTAGCGATTCATCTGGATCACGCAGTCTGCCTTGTGAAAGTAGGAACCTGAGCTACCAGCCACCAGAATGGTTGAAATGTCCCATGTCTCATAGAGTTCACGCACTCTATCAATGAAGGGAATAATAGGCTCCACATCTCGGCTGACCACTCTCTGCATCAGTTCATCCCGAATCATAAAGTTGGTGGCGCTGGTGTCCTCATCGATGAGGAGAAGCCCCGCCCCCATTTCCATAGCTTCCACAGTGGCTGCGGCCTGAGAGGTACTGCCACTGGCATCTTCAGTAAAAAAACAGGTGGTATCTTTTCCGTTGGGCAGATTGCGGATAAACATGGAGATGTCCGTATTCTGGATACTCCTGCCGTCCTCCGCCCGCAGTTTCATTGCGGTGTCATCAGTTATCACATATTCTCTGCCATCCCCTGCAATATGATTGTAAACGCCAAGTTCCAATGCTTCCAGCAGGGTGGATTTCCCGTGATAGCCACCTCCCACGATCAGGGTGACGCCTTTTTTGATACCCATGCCCTTTAGCGGACCATGATGGGGCAGAACCAGGGTCATCTCCATGGAGGGCGGTGCCTGAAAGACTACAGCGTCTTTCATAGGCAGGGAAGAAATACCGGACTTTCTGGGCAGGATGGAGCCATTGGCCACAAAAGCTGCTAAATCCAACTCCGACAGCTTTTCCCGTATGAACTGCTGGTCATCTGCCAGATTTGCAACCGCCTCCAGGTTTTCACGCTTACAGGAGGATGCCAGCAGAGTCTGCCTTACGCACACAGGTAGGAAATCAAATAAAATTTTCTGCAGTTCACCGGCATTGATGGTTCTTCCGTTGGCCGGAAATCCAACCTCCATGCGCACGGTCAGATCACCGGTGGCTGAATCTATAGTGCAGGCGCTTCTGCTCAGGATTTCCTGACCGGGCTGGCTGATTCCCAGCAGGCCGCTCTTGCCGGAGCCCTTGGCCTTAAAGGAATACTCCTTTATTTTTGCAGCTATACGGCGCAGCAGGTAGTCCTGAAATGCAATACGCCTGTGATTTGACTCATAAAAGCATTTGTCAAAAGCTGCTACCTTGCCCGGCACCAGGATGCTAACCTTTGATGGCGAGGCAAAAGGGTCTCCTTGGACATGGTCGATGGAGAGGACATACTGCTGAAATTGGTATTTCCCCTTGGTGTCCTTATAGGCAGGATAGCTTTTATGATCAATCTGCCGTAACAGGTTCTGTAATTCTGCTGCTGATTTCATTATAATTACCTCCTCAATCCCAATAGGATGAAGCTATCCACCCCAGTTCACTTTCATTATAAACATAAAGCTTTTCAAAAACAACCGTTAACATTCGAATGAAAATGTTATTAACTCAGCAAAACAGGATAAGACATCGATGCCTTGTATAGTTGTTGAGAAGTATGATAAAATGTATTTGCTGCATAGTGAATTAATTTTATATTTGAAAACGGAAAAACTCATTTGTTAAAACAGCCTCATTGCATAGACTATCAAAATGGGGTATGCTTGAAGCTGGAGGTGACTAATATGGCTAATGAAGATAAAAAAGATTTCAATGCTATGTTACACGATAGCAAGGATATGCCAAAGATTCAGACGATTACAGATGTTAAGAGCATTAAAAAATATGGTGGGAATAAAATGTACTTTGCGCCGCCAATCGATTATGACAAAGTAATGAAATTAATTCCATATGGAAAAGTAATTACTGTTGGGAAAATACGTGAATATTTTTCTAAAATGAGTGGTGCGGATTTTACAGAACCAATTACAGCAGGGATTTTTGTGTCTATTGCGGCATGGGCTAGTTACCAACGTTCTGCTGATGAAACACCTTATTGGAGGACGTTGAAAGCAGATGGCGAGTTAAATGCAAAATACCCCGGTGGCGTTGAGGCTCAAAAAGAAAAGCTAGAAGAAGAGGGACATACCATTATTCAAAAAGGACGCAAAAACATCAGATACTATGTAAAAGATTACGAAGATGTTCTTTTTAATTGGAATTAACCAACTTCAGGTTTTACTGGTGGGTAATCAGGGCGCGACAGCCTAAAGTACTGCCGCCCCTCTGTCTTATCCCTCCAGGTACTCTTTCAGCCTTCGAAGATCAAATTCCAGATCCTCATAAATCCCCGGTTTTACTGTATCCTCAAAGGAATAATCCTTCGCTTGGTCGTCCTCCATAAAGCGGTACACTCTCACCCGCTCTTTTTCCAGATCAACGATCCAGTATTCTTCCACACCGCTCTCCTGATAGAGCTTCTTCTTCCTCTCGTAATCCATCTTGACGCTGGAGGGCGACACAATCTCAATGGCCCACTCCGGCGCTCCGTTACAACCCCTGTCATCCAGCTTGTTCCTGTCACAGACCACCGTCACGTCCGGCTCCACATAATTTTTGTCGTCTTTTTTGGGAAAAACTGCAAATTGCGAATTATATGCCCTGCACTTCCCTTTTTTTGCCTGTATGTAATTAAAAATCTGTACAAAAAACCAGCCGCTGGCATCTTGATGCCCTCGGGTGGGTGATGCCATCATAAACATCTCGCCATCAATCAACTCCGCCCGTTCACCTTCCGGCAGGGCCAGAATATCTTCAAAAGTATGCATTTTTCCTCCTGCAATGACCATTAATAGTTCTCTCCCATCCGTGATTTGTTCCATAAAACATCCTCCTTTTCCGGCAGGACATTGTCATTATGGAACATTTTGTCCGAAAACATCTCCAATGACCCGCCAACATTTAAATTGTGATTTCTGTGAAAATGTCGGCGATATGCCTTGGATTTGTTTGATTAATACGTCCAATAGATTTCACATGAAATAGTTACTAAATTAATTATAGCATAAATAAACCATGTGTCAATTATATTTATATAAATATTATAATTTATTCTATATATTAGTATTGTTTCTCTTATGTAGCATCATATACTTCACATTTAATGTTGGTTATTATTGAAAACTTTTATCATTCTTCCCATTTTTCCCTATTTGTGCTACACTGATAGCACTTGACAGGAGCAGCCGAAACGAAAAGTTACTCCCTGATAAATTAAGCAACGCCCGAAAGCTTACGGGCACGTTACCGGAGAACTAATAATATGGCAACACGAGTAAAAAATATGACGGAAGGGAAGCCCACTTCCCTGATTTTGACCTTTGCCCTGCCCCTGATGGCAGGAAATGTATTTCAGCAGCTTTACACGGTTGTAGACACCATGGTTGTAGGAAAATACCTGGGTGTAAATGCCCTGGCGGCGCTGGGGGCTTCGGATTGGCTGAACTGGATGATGCTTGGCATTATTCAGGGCTTCACCCAGGGCTTTGCCATCCTTATGGCCCAGGAATTCGGCGCAAAGAGGCTGGAACAGCTACGAAGAGTCATCGGCAATTCCGCAATGCTCTCCCTGTGCTCTTCCTTAGTGCTGGTACTGTTAGGGCAGTTGGCCGCCAGGCCTGTGTTGATGCTGCTGCAGACGCCTGATGCCATCATTAATGGAAGCTTACTGTATTTACGGATCATGTTCCTGGGAATTCCTATTGTGATGGCTTATAACCTATTGGCCTGCATCCTGCGTTCCTTAGGAGACGGAAAGACACCGCTTCAAGCTATGGTGGTTGCCTCCTTAACGAATATTGGATTGGATTTACTTTTTGTGATGGTGTTTCACTGGGGGATTGTTGGCGCGGCTGTGGCCACCCTGATTGCCCAGTTGATTTCCGGGCTGTATTGTCTGTACCACATTTTAAAAATAGAATTTCTGAAAATGGAGAAAAAAGATTTCAAGCCTCAGGCACCCCTGTGTGGTAAGCTGCTGGCACTGGGCTCGCCCATGGCCTTTCAGAACTGTATTATCGCCATCGGCGGTATGATCGTACAGTTTGTGGTCAACGGCTTCGGCGTCCTGTTCATTGCAGGTTTTACTGCCACCAACAAGCTCTACGGTATCCTAGAGATTGCAGCCACATCCTATGGCTACTCCATGATTACTTATGTGGGACAGAACCTGGGAGCAGGAAAGAGCAAGCGCATCCGCCAGGGGCTTAGGGCCGCATTGGTAATCGCGGTAGCCACTTCCATAGTCATTGCCTTTATCATGTTGGTGTTTGGCCGTTTTATTTTAAGCTGGTTCATCTCCGGTACTCCTGAGGAAGTTGATCAAACCATGCAGGTAGCTTATTTTTATCTAGCCGTCATGAGCGTCTGCCTTCCCATCCTCTATGTGTTACACGTGATCCGCTCCACCATACAGGGCATGGGAAATACGCTGTTGCCCATGCTGTCCGGTGTTATGGAATTTACCATGCGCACTCTTACAGCCCTGCTACTCCCTCTGACTCTCGGGGAAATCGGCATCTTTTTTGCGGAGATTGCCGCCTGGGCCGGAGCGGATGTGGTGCTGGTGATCAGCTATTTTGTTACCGCCCGAAAACTTCCCGGGGATACGGATGACATTGCTGCCCCAACATAGCTGAGAGTTCATTATTCTATTAACAGAGAGTTCATTATTTTGTATTGCTCAAATAATAATACCAGTTCTCTGTAATCGGCTTGGTTCTATAGAGTTCAGCGCCGGACCAGGTTCTACATTGGACATAGTCCCCTTCTATCTCTTCAAATGTGTTTTGGCCTTCCATTTCTGCCTCCCATGGTACGGGTTCTCCGGCTTCCACATAATATATGCCCACATGGCTATATGGAAGGTCATTCTCTTTTTTTATATTGGCGTTAAATTCCAATTGTAACCAGAAGGTTTCTTTTCCATCAGTCAACACTGTTTTTCTGGCACTGATGCTTTGGATGGCATTTCCCCTGATCAAGGCTTCTGCAACTGGGAAAGATTGTTCGTATTCCTCCCAATAGTCATCCGTGAGATAAATCCATACTCCTCCGTCTTCTACATATGCCCGGTATATTTCCTCCACCAAAGCATCCAATTCCTCTGAATGATCCGTCACAAACCTGCAAAGTTCCTCCGGTTTGTGATATCTGCGCACCGTCCTCCAGCGAAAGGGGTTTTGTCGATTTTCATATACTCTCCAGGCTGAAAAAAACACCAGTAAAATGATGATAACAGCTAAAACAATATTTCTACCACCGTTCGCGATAATAGTACCAATTTTCTGAAATGTTTTCTGTTTCATAAATACATCCGTATGTGCTGTAATAAATCCCCCCGCTTTCTGCAAGTTCGGCGGCGTGGGGCAGAGGTCGTCCTGTTTCTGCATAATAAATTCCCCAGTAATCATCTGCCAGGATGAAGTATCCTACCTGTTGAAATGATATTCTTATTGCAAACGTTTTATCTCCATTGCTATCCTCCTGGATATTTACAGAGATACCCATGATAGGGTATTCGTGCATCAAAGCCTCCGCGACCGGGAAAGAATAGTCGCCATCCCGCCCATCATTGCTAAGATAAATAGCCTTTTCCCCATTTGCTTTATATGCTTCTTTCATCTCTTCTAACAAAGCATCTAACTCTGTCTGATGGTGGTTGACAAAGACAAAAAGCTCTTCTTTTTTCTCATATATGCGTACCTTCCCACCCATCCGGCTTACTATAATCAAGCATATACTCAAACAACCGACACAACATATCAGGATGCTAAGTGCAATCTTACTTTTCTTCAGTATAGACCCCCCTTTCATTATCCATCCAGCTCTCGGAGAAACCGGTATCTTTGTTGCTGATACCTCGGCCTATTGGTTCCACTCATACTCGGAGCTTAAACCCTCCGGAATCTCTGTGGCGTTCAGCTCCCGAAGGATCATGCCCTCCCTGAAATTGCCTGCAAACAATACGCTCACAATCCACTCATCGGAAGAATACCCCTTCAGTTCGTAGATATACTCCCGAGTAGCACCGCTGTATTCTGTGGCCTCAACATCACAATAACCGATACATTCTCCCAGCATGCTCGGCTTATATGCACAATAGGGAACGTAAATTTTGTCTCCTGCTGTCAGATAGACATATTCATTGCCAACATTATGTTGGTATACGATAGGTGTTTCCGGCAGTTGCGGCTTTGAGCTACAGCCAGCCAAGATAACCATGATAAACAACAAAGCAGATAATATACGAATTCCCTTTTTCATAAAACACCTCATTCATCCATAAATCCCTTTAGCATCCGGAATCTTGACACATTGAAAGTACGCACGTTAAAGCCTTCCGCCCTCTGCCACATCCGACGCATCCAGTGATAGCCAAATCCCTCTGCTCTGCTCCGATAAACGCCGCCTTCATACTTGTCGTTAATATAGCGCACTGCATTCTCCTGGCCGAAAGCAGACATATCATACCCCAGCTCTTTCAGATAGGGAACCAGAACCGGAGCTGCGTCAGCACTGAGATTCACCAGATAAGAATAGTCGTGATAGGGCTGGGAGGCCAGGAAAAATTTACCGCTGAACATATTCGCCTGGGAAAAGTCATCTTCAGCCTGCTTCGCTTCTTCTTCCGACCACCAGACCATGTCCTCATGAGGCGCATTTGCCACGTTCACCCGGGCAATGATATAGTCAGGATGAGCAAAGGACAAAGCAAGATACAACACGGTCACCACCACCATACTGTACCGGAACAACGGGAACTTCTCAAGGAATATATTGATAATAATCCCCACAAACAACACTGCCAGCAGCGCCAAAGACCACAGCACTAAAATCCTCAGGAAAGTCAGATAGTAAAAACGGATATAAATCACCATGCGCAGAGCGCTGGATGCAATCATCACAAAGGTGCACAGAGACATTACAGTCAGCACGCCCTTCAGCGCCTTGCTCTCTTTAAAGTAACTCAGACACACCAGCACGATTACCAGATTGAACAAACTCACTGCCAACAGCTGGAAAAATCCTTCCCGGGCATACATAGCGTAAGTGTATCCTTCCGGCAGCTGCATACGGCCAAGAAAGAGCCCGACGATCTGTACAATACTAAATAGCAAATATAAAAATGTCAGCATACCTGTAATGGTAATTGCCAGCACCGGCTCTCCCTTTCTCCGGTCAGTCACTGTCTCCTTAATGTCACGCTTACAAAGATACGATGTCAACGCATAGGATGCAAAGAACATACAGACAATGCGAAGACACACGTTCATGATATTTTCGATCCGAATGTTTTCTACAATATCACCCGTTATTTTGCGAAACACCACATCAGCGGTGGACAAAAGCACCAACACCACCAGTACCATTGGGATGGCAATGACAAGTCCCAGCAGAACATACCATACTTTCTTGTTGACTTCCCTTCCTTGCTTCTTCCGATAACGGATGCCGTCGGTCACAGGTCTCCCCATCTCCCCAAAGCTGATGCATATCAGCTGACCGATTCCCAGCAGATATTTTCCCAGCTTCCATTTAGAGGTATCAAAAAACTGCTTCAACAACAAGCTCATCATCAAAAGAAAAATTCCAAGCTTATTAAAAAATATCAGCCTCGCATCATCGGTGCAGAAGGTGGAGATGCCCAGAAGTACCATGGCTGCCATATAAAAGATGCTTCCTCTTTTTAAGGTAGTCCCCAGTTTTGATAAAGAGAAGCACAAAAACAAGAGACTGCCTGCCACGAAAAAAGGGAATGTCACCCCCGATCCATTCCGGTACATGCAGAAGGCATAGAAAACGGCGTACAGGAAAGTAATCGGGCCAAAAAACCCGTAGTTTTCCTTCATCCTGCTCGTCTCCTCTGTGTCTTGTGATTGCCGGCTGCCCTGTACCACTGTGTAATTTTGATTCGCAGGTGTGGGCTGAGGCACTGCCTGCCCTTGAACAACCTGCTGTGCTGTTGTCTGTTGATTTTGAGCTGAAGAATTTACAATGTTCTCTGCCCAAGTTCCCTGATTCAAATCGCTCATATTTCCCTCTCTTCCTCCGGCTCTTCGTCCGGTACAAACTCTAAAATATCTCCCGGCTGGCAGTTCAATGCCTTACAAATGGCTGTCAGGGTAGAAAAACGCACTGCTTTTGCCTTATTGTTTTTCAGGATGGACAGATTTGCCAGGGTGAGATCCACCTGGTTTGCCAGCTCCGTCAAACCCATCTTGCGCTTTGCCATCATCACATCCAGATTCACTATGATACCCATTTATCTAACCTCTCTTTTTACCATGCTGTTCATAGATTCAGCACCTAAACCGTCAAATCGTTCTCCTCCTTGTATTCCACCGCCTGCTGGAATACATAGGAGAGCACCTTGCTGAACAGCCCTGCAATAATAAACACCAGTACTACCACCGCCATGGCAATGGTCATATATACGATGCTGCGCACCACGGACATCAGTGCGATAAAAAAGCTCCAGTTTCCCATCTTTCGCAGACTTACCACATTCTCCTGCACAAAGCAGTTCTCTGCCAGCACGGATCGAAAGATTTTCCGCAGCTCCCGCAGCAGCACACAGGCTGACACCCCCAGCACAAAGTAGATGATCACTGTCTCTTCATAATGTTCAATCAGCCGAGGCATCACTTCTCCTATTTTTTTCACGCTTAAAGGCAGCGTGGCCGTCACTAGAATTCCCGCATAGAACATAAAGTCCAGAAGGTATTTTGTAGCCACGGTCAGCGTTTTCGTCTTTTCCCTGATATCCTTATCTTTTTTTACTGCCATTTTCGCCTCACTTTCCAGCCAGGATATCCCCAGCCGTCTTTTCTTGTTGCTTTTCTTATCGTGTACTATATCAGCCACTTTAACGAATGTCAATACAAATTTATTGATATTCAATAAATATTTATTGAATCGCAAATTTTTCTTAAGAATTTCACGTGACTTGTAGGGCGAAATGCCACTTTGTAAATCCAAATGCAGTTTTTGTAACC
>JAFLRO010000006.1 GCA_022511425.1 Acetatifactor sp. | reverse complement strand
GGCAACACAAAAAAGTTTTATTTTTTTAATTGTCTACTTGACGGGTAGCACACCATCGGGAACAGGCTCTTTCTAAAGATATTGTCTAGAAGATCGATTATAAAACCCCAGTATACTAAAGTTCATACAGCAGAACTATTGAAAGGGGTAATTTATATGTTGGAAACTGCATCAAAAGCAGCAAGGAAAGTAATAAGTGTAAATTCTACCACACAGAATGTAAATCGACCCACATCGCGTACAAACTATACGGGAATTCCCTCACAGCTTAAGGAACGACTGGAGCAGACTACCGGTCTGCTTTTGGACGATGTACGGGTCCATTATAACTCAGGCTTGCTGGCGAAACTGGATGCTTTGGCTTACGCGCGGGGAAATCAGATTGAAATTGCACCAGGTCAGGAGCGGCATTTGCCTCATGAGTTGGGGCATGTGGTACAACAGAAGCTGGGAATCGTTCGTGCCAATGCAGTGCATTCCAGCGGTGTGGCGTTGAACACGGATGACAGGCTGGAACATCAGGCGGACGAGATTGGAGCCGGTAAAAAGGTTGCCATCACGGAAACTTTAGTCAACGAAACTGTTGTACAACGAAAGCTGTTCATACGGCAATACAGATCAACTTTAGAAATAAAGGATTCAGCTTTATACTGTTCCGGAAAAAACAATAACGATAAAATCCCAATACCTGTTGAACAGGATCCCGGATATGTAATGATTACGGAAAATAGCCTGAAAGCGCTTATAGAAGGCTATATTAAATGGCTGGAGCTTAATTCTCTGCTGGATTTTGTGGTCGAAAACGAGGAGGAAACGGTAGAAAGAATTAAGGAGAAAATGATCAATAAGTCCGTAGATGCATCTGATCCGGGAAATGTATTTGCTCTGGACATTGATAAAGAAAGTACTGTTCCGAGATTGCCCGCGGGCAAAAAAATGGAGGTATCCTATTATTTTGATTCCCTGGATGAGTTTTATAAGTATCTTTTTCTTTGTGGAGAGGACCGGGAACAGGCAGCCGATACATGGCTAAAGGTCAATGTAATAAATACAAAAGCGGGTGATGCGATTGTTGTGACAACTCCTGCAGGATATATCATTTTGGATCTTGGTACCAACCTGAACATTCTTTTGAACTATTTAAGCGTGCGAAGGGATAAACGAAATTCCGAGCGAGAGGATGACAGAGGAATTCCCCTTATTAGCGAAAAATCATGTATCGTCGTAACACATGGCGACTTAGATCACTTGGGTTGCAAAGATGGATACAGAGAGTTGAATCCGGAGTTGGAAAAAGTAATAATAAAGGGTTATAAACACTACTATAGTATTAAATACCGCACAGATCCTGCCACTCCTCCGAGTCCAGACATGATAGCTAACTTTGAGAAATTAGAATCATTTCTGCACTCCGGGAAATTACATGTATTCGAATTCGATCCGGAGCGAAGTGGCAAAAACAATAACAATCGGGACTCAATAGTCATATCCGGCAAACCGGGAAGTGATGAAGTAATTTTTTTATGTGGTGATCAGGAGCCTGATATTCTTATTCCTGCTGTTGAAGAACTTGGTATATCAAGACCGTTAGATAACATGTTTGTAAAACTTCCGCACCACGGCAGTTACAAAAACAATACTCCGGAGCTTATGATGAGGCTAAAGACATCGGCAAAAAAAGTAGATGCGTTAATCTCCAGCGGTAAAAAGTACAAGCATCCGACACAACCATTGTGTGCGAATGGCAATAGTTTATGGCCCCAGGGCACCGCGCTCATTTTTAATGAGCGAAATAATGGGGCAATTTACGGTCCAACTGAGCAACGTGAGATCAGATGGTTTTCGACTCCAAATCTATGGACGGGAGAAGGCGAGCTGAACCCCGCCAGTATTGGCCATAAGAGTGATGGGGTTATTTCTGCTTCCTATTCAAAACGTTATGATACCGAGTCGAAGAATCCCCAAGTAAATGCAGAGGAAGAAAATGTAGTTAAAGCTATGGTAAATGAAACAATCAGCGCGTTGGAAAACAAAAAAGAACAGGAGGAAGGCTTCAAAAAAAATTGTGTAAGTATCTATCTGAATCATTTACACAGCATTCAAAAAGGTCAGAAAATAGTGAATGCAATGATGTATGTGGATAATCCAACATTGTTCAAGTATATTTTTGTCACTCTGGATGAACAGCAGCAACTAGACTGCTTAAATCAACTTTGTCAACAGGATGAGCTATACTTCAAAGTATTCCTGACCACGGATCTTGCTAATAAGTTAGAACTAAAGCCCTCTGAAGCGTGGTTTTCCTTCTTGATGCAACTGGACAATAAAATGTTGTTTAGTCCAAGTTTTATTGGTATTTGCGTGAAGAAGTATCCTGATAATAATTTGTTAGATTTATGTGAGTGTATGAGTATGGAGGGCGTTTGGCATTCGGTGAAAATACTTATTAAGGCTGTCATCGATATCGGTGAGCGCGATAAGCTTATTCCTTCTTTGCTTCAAAATAAAGAGCATGTGGTACAATTCCTGGATTATGAGACAATCTGCAAATTATTGAACATGAAAATAGATGTGGAATCTTGGGATGAGGTAATAGATAGAGTGTTGGATATTATTATGCAGAATGAGGGTCTGAACAGATTTTGGAATTATTATCTGCCAAGAGAAAGCTTGTCTGACGACAAATTTGCAAAACTTTTCAGTTTTCTAATACGCAAGGATAGCATGGATCGGGAATTCCTGTTTTTTATTTCTTATAAGGCAATCCGGAAGCATACGAGTGAGATATGTAAAAAAGTGATAGAGGGTTACATCGATTCAAGTTTTGAGGTTTTAGCGACACTCAAAGGATACGAGGATTCGCCCAAACTGTATACAGTTTATGACGCGATACAAAAAGGGAAATACTCAATTGATACGCTGGAGGAACTGGAGGAGTTCCTGGAGGAATTCAAAATAGACTTTGTGACATTTATGAAGTATATACCGCTTACAGCATTGGAATATGATGTGGACAATGATATGGTTTTTTTAGTATACGCTGATTATTTTTTACAAGAGGAAGGGAATGTGGCTTACTTAGTCTCCTTGCTGGAAGCTTGCTGCGCATACGAAGAACAGACTTTTATGACACGGTATCTTGAAGATTATATAGAGGAGTACGGTTTATATGATCTGGCTAATATATTATTATCCAACAAGCTTCTGTCACCGAAAGCAACCGACAAGTTTGTTAAAATTATAATTGAAAATGAATGGGTATCGGCGGTGGAATTGTTTACCTGTTATGCTGGGCTGGTTCAGTATATTACGCATACAAAAGCAATGGAATTACTTGCTTCCCCGGAAATAAAAGGCCAATTTTATAACGAGTTAGCACAGAAGAACCCGGAACTGGCGCTGAATCTCTTTATAATTCATATTAAGAACAACGCAGAAGATGCTCAAAAAGTATCCGAGTATATGAATAAAGCAAGCTGGAAAACTGCCGCACGCAGATTTGATTTGGATGATGTATTGCTGATGTTGCAGTATATTGGCAAGAATAAGCTTGATATATTAGAAAAGGTATATTCATTTGACGAGTAGCGACGGAACTTGAGAAACAATAAGTCAGGTGTCTGTTTTTAAGATATTCAACAGGTCCATTACCGAACCCAACGTATATGCAGGCCTGATATCACCGTTTTGAATATCTTCAACTGTCGCTTCCCCTGAGAGGACACAGACGGTGGTAACGCCTGCATTGATGCCGCTGGCGATATCCGTATATAATCTGTCCCCGATCACCACGGTTTCTTCCTTGGAGTGACCGGTCTTCTCACGGACAATATTGATCATTGTCGGCTCGGGCTTGCCGATAAATATCGGCTCCCGTCCCGTTGCATTTTTGTACATCATGCACATGGAACCGCAGTCAGGAACGAAGCCAAAGCTCATGGGACACACATAGTCGGGGTTGGTTGCAATATAGGGCAGACCTTTTAAGAGCATCCTGCAGGTGTCGTGCATTTTCTGTGTGGTCAGTTCCGTGTCATATCCCACGAGGATCACCTCTGCCCTGTCCGAATACTCCGTCACCACATCCAATCCCTCATCCACCAGCTCCTTTACCAGGGACTTTGTTCCCTGACAGTAAACGCATTTGCCGGAATGGTTTTCCTTAAGGTAGAGGACGGTGGCCTGGGCGGAAGTGAAAAAATTATCCCGGTCTGCGGGGATTCCCATTCTATTTACCTTTTCCACATAATCCCGCACGGACTTAGAGGAGTTATTTGTGATGAAAAAATACTGACCGCCTGTCTGGCTTATTTTATTTAATAAATCGATAGTGCCTTCAAACAATCTGTTTTCTTCATATATGGTTCCGTCCATGTCAAAAAGAAATAATTTCTTATCCCTCAAAGAGGACGCATCTTTTCCGAAAAAATCTTGATACATTACCTGTGCCTTCCCTTAAAACCTTATATGTGCGTTCTTATAGAGTGTGTACGTCATTCCTATAGTTCTGTGTGCATTGACAGTCTTATAGGATTCATCTTACAGGTTCATATTAAAAAAAAATGTAGTTTGTGTCAAGTAAATGCCTGTTGAAAAACCCTGCCCCCAGAAAGAACAAAGACTAGGGGCAAGGTTTTTTCAGTTGCCCTATGACCGTTGCTCCTCAGCGCATATGGACATCATGAGCAGCTTAATTGAGTAAGCAAGGTAGTTTTGAGCTCTTTCGGATAAATGGCTCTGGAGCCACAGCAGGTCACCTACTGTAAAAAAACCTAAAATACTTTGATCTAGGCTGACCACTTTATCGTTTCGAAGGGAACGGCCCAGGAGATAGTCCGTTGACACCCCGTAATAGTCAGCCAACATCCTCAAAGTTTCCAAATCCGGGCAATGGGTACCGTTCTCGTAGTTGCTGACGGTTCCGGGAGAACAGTTCAGATATTCAGCCAGATCTGTTTGCTTAATTTCCTTTTGCTTCCTAAGCTGCTTTAATCTTTTGTCGAGTTCCATAAATAATTCCTCCTTTGTTTTTAGATACATTTAACGTACAGGAATCAGACGAAAAGTGGGAGATGATTTTAGAAATTGCATAGTAAAATAATGAAATGTGATGTTTGCATAAACGAAAATTAAAATGTCAGACATTATAGACACATAACATCTGGCTATTTATGCCTAAGCGAATGCTGCATTATAAAAATGTTATATTATATAATAGAAATTTGAACTAAACTAAAGTTATAATACATCATTATAATTAATATCGTTGACTTATTAACCAAATTACAATATAATAGAGACAAGTTGAGGAGGTATAAAATATGTCACAATTAAATCGCAGGGAACTTGATGTATTAAATATTCTATGGAAGACGCAGGAGCCCATGACTTCCACTGATATCGTAAATGAGCAGAGAGGTCTGACTCAGAGTACTGTTATAGCCGTTCTTCGCAAGCTGCTGAATGAGGATCTCGTAGAAGTGGCCGGCGTTACGCACAGCGGAAAGGTACTTAGCAGAACTTATCGTCCTACCGAGAATTCCCGAGATGTGATCATGAACAACTTTGCGGATGACTATGCCAACTTCAAGAATGTGATTTCCAAGTCGGATCTGTGTGCGGCGATCCTTGACATTGACCAGCCCGCCGATCAGATGAAGGCTGAGATCGCCAGACTGAAGGACATTGTTGCTAAGTTAGAAAAGAAGATCTAAGATTTAGGGAAGAGCGTACAAAAGAGGAGGCAATCAATAATGAATTTCTCTTTTTCCACTTTATTGATGGCTTTTTTAGTAAGTAATATACTTGTTGTTTTCATAGCACTTTGTTTTCGGCGGCAAAAGATCCTTCTGTCCGTCGGATACAAAGTGCTTGTTGTGTTCTTATTCCTGACGATTCTTCGATTTATATTTCCTATTGAACTGCCGGTGTCAACTAATATTATGTTGCCGGGCTTTCTTTCTCCGGTTGTTACCTTCTTACGACATCCTTTTTTCCGACCATTGGGATTGCGCCTTTCGCCGTGGTTTGTGTTTGAAATAGTCTGGGTAATCGGATCCCTCCATTATCTGCGCCTTTATATCAAGGACTGTATTAACATGCGCGGTCTTGTGACTGGAGCGATTAAAGAAGTCACACATGAGGAGCCTTATGCTTCCCTTCTCGCGGAAATCTGCGGGCGCAGCAGGAACCGTTTCCGCGTTTTGATCTCCGGATCCATAGAGACGCCCTGTTTGTACGGCATTGTGAGACCTTATATTCTGATACCGAAAGATATGCCTCTGACCAGAGAGGAATTGTATTACGTTCTGCATCATGAGGTAACGCACCACAAATATCATGACCTTTTGACTAAGCGTGTCGTACGGATCATGTATATCATATACTGGTGGAATCCCGCCTGCCGTATGCTGCGAAAGCAGGTGGAGCTGTTGTTAGAAATGCGCATTGACGGTACTTTGATCAAGAAAGACCAAGATGTGGCTCAGGAGTATATGATGACTTTGTTCCGCGTGGCGGATATGGCAATAGATAACAAATATCAGCTGCCTGCGGGAGATAAAGTATCCATGGCCGGGATAGGAAGCAGTGCGCTGTCTCAACGTATAGATATGATGCTGCGTGAACGTAAGAAGGTTAATGTACTTTTGACCCTCTTTCTGTGTGCTTTGATTGTTACAGTATACCTTGGTTCCTATCTGTTTACGTTTGAAAGTTGGTATGCTCCACAAGGTATTGTCGAGGGTACTTTCGGCATGCCAGATAGAATTTATGCCGTTCCAAAAGAAGATGGAACTTATGATATTTTCCTCTATTATGAGTTTATAGAAAATGTGGGGTCTTTGGATAACTATCCATCAGATATCCAAATTCAACAATAGAACAATATTTACAAAGGAGGAACACCAATGAAACACAAAAGAGTAACCAGAAAATTAGCAGCAATCGCCGGAGCTTTATGTCTATCATTAGTCATTTTAGCATCCCCGATTGCTTCTACCCCTGTCCAAGCTGCACCGCCACAGGATGATGCCGCTATGCCTTTGTCTGACTACATTGAATGGCGATTCAAGATTGAAGGTCATAGCCTGTATAGACGACTATTTAATTACAGCACTGCCGAATGGATTGGCGAATGGGAATATGTTATGGAAATTAAGCTTAAGGGTGGCGGAAATCATTAATTCTCGCTTCCAATGACCTGAAGACATATGTCTTTAGCCTATTTTCTACACTTATTTCAGGGGCAAATGCACATCAAGCATATTGCCCCTGGATCTTTATCTACATTCGTTTTTTCACATCCCATCCAATACAGACCAGTACAGACCAGTACTAACAATCCCCTAATAAATAATTCCAACAATATTCCAACAAATTTAAATAGAATTCCAAAAAATTTAAGAAGAATTCCAACAATTTTAAGAAGAATCACATTGTAACATTTGCCAATTTCTGTTAGACTGTAAAGAGTAGATTCTCTGGCTTATTGTCGAATGATAGCAGAGATACAGAAAGGCATGGTTAAAGTGGAAAAATTGGCAATCTTCGGCGGAACTCCGGTGCGTGAGAAGCCGATTTATTATGGCAGACAGTGCATAGAGCAGGATGATATTGACGCAGTGGTGGAGACCTTGCGCAGCGACCTGATCACCAGTGGTCCCAGGGTGGTGGCGCTGGAGAAGAAGCTCTGTGAACTGACCGGCGCAAAATACGCGGTGGTGGTGGCAAACGGAACGGCAGCGCTTCATCTTGCGGCGCTGGCAGCAGGTTTTAAGGAGGGCGATGAGGTCATTGTCAGCTCCATTACTTTTGCTGCTTCTGCAAACTGTGTGCTGTATTGCGGCGCAAAGCCTGTCTTTGCCGACATTGATCCTGAGACTTATAACATTGATCCCGAATCCGTGAAAAAGCTGATTACGCCTCGCACAAAGGGAATCGTAGCGGTGGACTTTACGGGACAGGCAGTGGAGCATGATGCCATCCGTCGGATCTGCCGGGAAAATGGTCTTTTATTGATTGAGGATGCTGCACATGCGATCGGTACAAAATATAAGGGACAGGCTGTGGGAAGTATAGCGGATATGACTTGTTTCAGCTTCCATCCGGTAAAGACTGTCACCGGCGGAGAGGGTGGCGCCATCACCACTGACGATGAGCAGCTTTACCGCAGTCTGATGCGTCTCCGCACTCACGGAATCACCCGCAATCCCGAGGAGATGGTGCATCCTTCGGATGCCATATGGTATAATGAACAGGTGGAGTTGGGCTTCAATTACCGCATGACGGACTTCCAGGCGGCCCTGCTTTTGAGTCAGCTTGGTAAGCTTGACAAATTCTCAGCTCGCCGGAAGGAAATCGTAAGAAGATATGATCAGGTATTTTCCGGGATGCCGGAGATCATTGTGCAGAAGGAGATTCCGGAATCCGACACCACAAGGCATCTCTATGTGATCCGGCTGAATCCGGAACGGCTTACCTGTGACAGACGGCAGTTCTTTGACACCCTGTATGCGGAGAATACATGCCCTCAAGTGCATTATCTGCCGGTTTATTGGCATTCTTATTATGAGAAACTGGGATATGAGAAGGGTCTTTGCCCCAATGCAGAAGCATATTACCAATGGTCTATGAGTATTCCGCTCTATTATTCCCTGACGGATGATGAAGTGGAGGATACAATCAGGGCGGTCAAGAAGGTAGTGGAGTATTACCGAAAATAGGCTTTGGCAGTATGAGGGAATATTAAGTGATTGTTTTGGGAAAAGAGGTAATACTTTATGGGCCGTAGGGAAAGAAAGCAGCTTTCCAATAGAGATCTTGTCATTGACATCACTGTATTTGTCATATTGTTGATGATAGCGTCAACAACTCTTTTGGATCTCTTTTATAAGCAGGCTACAATTATTCATACCTACAATCCCGATGACAGCTATAAATCGGATATGGCCGCATATATTATGGAAATCCAGGGAATTGGCAGCAAATACAGCTTTCCGTATCCGGTGTATTTTAAAATGGCAGCTTTTATCAATCTTTTTGCAACACCTGAATTTTCCGTTGCTTTGGCAGCTATGCTGTTTAACGCGCTGGCGATTGTGATTGTCAAGGTGATGCTCAATCGATTTGTGCTAAAAGAGTGTGCTGTCAGTCCGGGAGGGGAGAAGCCCTTTTGGCTAAAGGGCATCCTGACAAGTTTACTGGCAGTATCGCTGTTCTTTATCTCCATGCTGTTTCCGCCGGAGGGTATGTATCTGCCGGGCATCCGTTTTACTTACGTTGGCGTTTTTTCTGCGAATCCCTATCACAATGCCACCTATGTGGCGGCAAGGCCTTTTGCCATTCTTGCCTTTCTTTGGTATGTCAAACTGTTGCCCATTTATGAGAAAGGGATGGAAAAAAAGGCGGAAGACAACGTCGGTGAATCGCTTGGGATTTCAGATTATGTATTGTTTTCGGTATTTCTGTTGCTTGCTACTCTGACGAAACCAAGTTTTACGCTAGTGTTGGTTGGTACAGCGGGATTGATTATGCTGTTTCGTCTATTTCGCGACAAATTCCGTAATTTTGTGCCATCATTGCAGCTGGGCCTGTGCTTTGTACCCACCTTTGTCGCTTTGTTATATCAGTATAGCGGCGTGTTTGTAGCCAAAGAGGGAGCAGAGGGAGGAATCGGATTTACATTCGGAGAGGTGTGGGGGTATTACTGTGACATCATTCCGTTGGCGATAGCTCTTGCTGTTGGCTTTCCTCTGCTGGTGCTGGTGTTAAATTTCAGGGAGCTTAAGCAAAACACCTTGTACCGGTTTTCCTGGCAGTTATATCTGATGAGCTTTGCCATGGCATTTTTCCTGTATGAAAAGGGCTTCCGTAAGCCGGACTTCAATTTCTCCTGGGGATATATGTATGGCATTTTCTTTTGCCATCTGGCGGCGCTGACGGTGTTGCTGAAGGCGACGTTTCAGATAGCTGCAAAGGGAGCGCCGGATCAGGACGGAAGAAAGAAAACAGTATGTAACAGGCTGCTGTTAAGCGCTCAATGGCTGGCATATCTGTGGCATGTTATGTGTGGCTTGTATTATTTTTGGGGGCTTTGGAACGGAGAGATTTATTACTGAGGAAAATAAAAAACAGTGGTTGATATCCGATAATCGTGATAAGATAAAAATAGTGTGTTGAAAGGAACGTTAATGATGGACAAGGTTGCGGTACTGATTCCCTGTTATAACGAGGAGCAGACCATAGCTAAGGTAGTGCGGGATGCGCGGAATGCATTGCCGGAGGCAGTGATATATGTTTATGATAACAATTCTACGGATCGAACGGTGGAATTGGCGAAGGCTGCAGGCGCTATTGTGCGTCATGAATACAAACAGGGTAAGGGGAATGTGATTCGCAGGATGTTCAGGGAAATCGATGCTCAGTGCTATCTGATGCTGGACGGCGACGACACTTATCCGCTGGGCTGCGCTCGCGAGCTGGTGGACAAGGTGCTGGTGCACAACGCGGATATGGTGGTGGGAGACCGTCTTTCCTCCACCTACTTTACGGAAAACAAGCGGCCCTTTCACAATTTTGGGAACAGCCTGATGCGGATTGGAATTAACCGGTTGTTTCATTCCGATATCAAGGATATTATGACAGGGTACAGAGCTTTCAGCTATGAGTTTGTAAAGACATTTCCGGTTTTCTCAAAGGGATTTGAGATAGAGACGGAGATGTCCATCCACGCGGTGAATTATAATATGCAGGTGGACAATGTGGTGGTAGAATATCGCGACCGTCCGGAGGGCAGCAAGTCAAAGTTGAATACCTATAGCGACGGTATGCGGGTGTTGTACAAGATGTTTCAACTGTACAGAAATTACAAGCCCTTAAAGTTTTTTGGAGGAATATGTCTTGTTCTAATTCTGATCGCGTTGATGTTAATGATTCCCATTATTAGCGTATACTTTAAGATTGGTCAGGTGCCCCGTTTTCCTACTCTCATTGTATGCGGTTTTATGGTGTTAGCCGGGATACAATCTTTCTTTGCGGGTGTGATCCTGGAGGTTATGGCGGCAAAGGACAGGCGGGATTTTGAGTACAGGCTGAACAGGGTCAGTTCGGAAAAGCGGCGGAAATTAGAGGATAAGAATAATGAGGTATGAAGACTCGGCAGCAGGAATCTACCTGCGTCTGATGACGCATGAGGATACGGACAGGATCGTGAACTGGAGAAACAGCGAGGCCGTGCGAAAAAATTTTATTTATCAAGAACGGTTTACCAGGGAAGGTCACGAGAGCTGGATTAAGAACATGGTGGAAACCGGGAAGGTAGTGCAGATGATCATCTGTGAGACTACTGACGACAGACCGCTGGGCTCCGTATATATCCGGGATATTGACAGGCAGCACAATAAAGCGGAGTATGGCATCTTTATCGGGGAGGAATCCGCCCGGGGACGGGGAGTGGGCACAGCGGCAGCAAGGCTGATGCTGGAGTACTGCTTTTGTGAAGAAAAGCTTCATAGGGTGTATCTGAGAGCTTTTGCTGCCAATGCCGGGGCAATCCGCAGCTATGAAAAGGCGGGATTTGTGCGCGAGGGGTTCCTGAGAGACGATGTGTGCATTGGCGGAGAATATCGGGACATTGTGTGGATGGCGGCCATAAGCCCGTACCAGTAAAACAGTGAATAAAGGATAATAAGTGCAATGAAAAAGATTAGTTTTGTCATCCCCTGTTACCGCTCGGAGAAAACGCTTCCGGGAGTAGTGGCGGAGATTGAAGAAAAAATGAAGACTTATGAGGGGTGTGAGTACGACATTTTCCTGGTAAATGACTGCTCGCCTGACGGAACCTTAGAGGTGATACGAAAGCTCTGCCGTGAGCATGAAAATATCAGGGGGATTGACTTTGCCAGAAACTTTGGGCAACACTCTGCTTTGATGGCGGGTCTGCGCCACTCGGAAGGTGATTACGTGGTGTGTCTTGATGACGATGGGCAGACGCCTGCAGATGAGGTGGACAAGCTGTTAGGTAAGCTTGAAGAGGGATATGATGCAGTGTATGCTAAGTATGATCACAAGCAGCATTCTCTTTTCCGAAATTTTGGCAGCAAGCTCAACGAGCGCATGACCAGAATTATGCTGGGAAAGCCAAAGGAGCTTTATGTTTCCAGTTATTTTGCGGTGAAAAGGTTTGTGGCGGAGGACATGGTAAGGTATGAAAACTCATATCCCTATGTGATTGGATTGGTGCTGCGGAGCACCAGAAATATTGCAAATGTGTCGGTAAACCATCGGGAGCGGGAGGTGGGAACCTCGGGATACACCCTGAAAAAACTGATCAGCCTGTGGTTTAACGGCTTTACGGCCTTTTCCGTAAAGCCACTGCGCATTGCCACAGGTATCGGTGCATTCAGCGCGGTGGCAGGGTTTTTCTATGGCATCTACACCATTGTCAAGCGGCTGCTCAACCCCGATGTGCCCATGGGATTCAGCTCCACAATGGCGGCAATCGTGTTTTTCGGCGGTATGATCATGCTGATGCTTGGCTTGATCGGTGAGTATATTGGACGTATATATATTAGCCTGAACAATTCGCCCCAGTATGTGATCCGGGAGAAGATCAACTTCTGATGAAGGGGAGCTTTTTCGGATAGATCATACGATGACGGAATGAGGATGAGAGAAGTGCAAAGTAAATTAAAGCCGCGGATTTATGTCTGCCATACCTATTATCATGTATATGTCACCTTCTTGAAGGAACTGAGTCTTCCCAGGGAGGAACAGGGTAAAGCAGAGCTTGTGTTGTCAACGATGTCCATCAATTTTGAGAGTTTAAAGGATCGCGTGGAGAGCACAGGGCTGTTCAGCAAAGTCCATATGTTTGAGGAGAAGCGGGATGTTTTTTTCCCGGAATTGACCAAGTGGAAAAAGGGAACCGGTGGATTCTTAGGAAACCTATACTGCCGCATTCGTTTTACGAAACTTTATGCCCGGCTGGAAGCACCCTTTGTACCGGTGGATTTCAGGGAATACCGGGATATTTATGTGTACTGTGACTCCGACCCGATCGGCTATTATCTGAATCAGAACAGGATTTATTATCACGCTCTGGAGGATGGCTTGAACTGTCTGAAAAATTTTGATGCTGCGAGGTATGACAACAGGGGGCATTTTGGGTTGAAAGCTTTTCTCTCCAGATACCTGAACCTGATTTTTGTACAGAACGGGTACGGCAAATACTGTCTTGACATGGAAGTTAATGATATTTCGGCAATCAGCCATCCCTGCCCGAGATATATTGAGCGGCCCAGGCAGGATCTGGTCAACAGATTGGATGCGAGAGATAAGAATTTGATTCTGCAGGCATTCATCCGCGATAAGGAAAGCCTTGAGAAGCAGCTGGCGGACAGCAGTCAGGTTGTAGACAAGATTTTGATTCTGACTGATCCGCTGTGCACGCTGGATGTGCGGGAGCGGATCTTTCGGGATATTATCAGGATGTATGAGCAGGAGGGCACAATCTTCCTGAAACCTCACCCCAGGGACGAACTGGATTACAGGAAACTTTTCCCTGAGTATCCCCAGTTTGACGCAACAGTGCCTATGGAGATGTTGGGATTCTTTCCGGGAGTGCGTTTTAAAAAGGTGGTGGGAGTGCTCACGGAGATGAAGGGAATTTCTTTTGCGGATGAAGTGGTTCGGCTGGGAGCAGATTTTATGGATGCTTATGAGGATCCATTGATTCATAGACAGAACGAACAGATTTAAGCCGGAGGAGCATTTGTGGTAAAAATATTGAGAAAACTCCGCGTCCTCCTGGACGGGAGACAAAAGCGAATAATGGCGGGTCTGATTGTATTAATGGTGCTCGGTGCCTTTTTACAGACTGCGGGAGTGGGTATGCTGGTGCAGGTGGTAAATGTGGTCATCGATCCCGATGCCGTAGAGAATAGCCGTATGGTTGCTCTGCTTTATGATTTACTGGGAAGCGAAAACTATAGCACCTTTTCTGTGACGGTTATGATACTGTTGATTTTGACATTCATAGTGAAAAATATTTTTTTATATATTCAGCAGAAACTCACATTTGCATTTGTGTACACCAACCAATTCCGCACTTCGGAGCGGATGATGAGAAATTATCTGCGCCGGGGTTATGAGTTTTATCTGAATGCGGATACTGCCGTGGTACAGCGCAGCATCACCTCCGATGTGAACAATATGTATGCACTAATACTGGCACTGCTGCAGCTATTGTCTGATGGAGCGGTGTCTCTGTTCATCGTGAGCTATTGCTTTCTCACCAACGGCACTATGACCATGGTACTGGCGGTGGTAATGGTTGTGCTGATGGTGCTGGTGAAGAGAGTCTTAAAGCCCATTATGTACAAAGCGGGCAAGGACAACCAGGATTATTACAGCGGCCTGTTCAAATGGATTTCCCAGACGGTGCAGGGCATCAAGGAGGTCAAGGTAAACGGCAGGGAGCAGTATTTTGTAGATGAATACATTAAGTGTGGTCGGGGTTATGTGAACGCAGTGCAGCGATACAGCCTGTACAACAATATTCCCAAGCTGCTGTTGGAGACGGGTTGTGTGGCAGCTATGGTGGGCTACATGATTTTTCAGGTAATATCAGGTGTTTCTACGGAGAATATGCTGAGCGTGCTGTCCACTCTTGCAGCAGCTGCTTTTGTGCTTTTGCCCTGTGTGAACCGCATTAGCAACCAGGTCAATAACATTGCTTATTTCGAGCCCTTTTTTATGGGTGTAAGCGATAATCTGCAGGACGAGATACGGGGCGATAAGGTGGATATATCGATTTTTTCCGCCAATCCCGAGAAACTTCCCGTGCAGAGGGCTATTGAACTAAAAGATATTTCTTACGCATATCCTAATACGGACAAGCTCATTTTTGATCATGCGGAAATGACCATTCCCATTGGTGCATCTGTAGGAATCGTGGGAACCACAGGTGCGGGGAAAAGTACTATTGTGGATATTCTGCTGGGACTTTTGGAGATCGGGACGGGCGCTATACTGGCAGACGGTGTGGATGTCCGGGACAACTACCGGGGTTGGCTAAAGAATATTGGATATATTCCCCAGATGATATTTATGTTGGATGACGATATACGCAGCAATGTGGCTTTCGGAGTTCCAAAGGATAAGATTGATGAGGACAGGCTCTGGGAAGTGCTGAGGGAGGCTCAGCTGGATGAGTTTGTGAAATCACTGCCGGAAGGGCTGGATACCGGAATCGGTGAGCGGGGAATCCGGCTCTCGGGCGGACAACGGCAAAGAATCAGTATTGCACGGGCGCTTTATCACGACCCGGAGGTGCTGGTGTTGGATGAAGCTACTTCCGCCCTGGACAACGATACCGAGGCCGCCATTATGGAATCTATCAACAGGCTTCAAGGAAAAAAGACTTTGATCATCATTGCTCACAGGCTCCAGACAATAGAGAAATGCGATCTGGTGTACCGGGTGGAAAACGGGAAGGCGGTTTTAGAGAGAGGGCGTCTGTCAGAGGGTTTAGCAGATTGATTTGCCTGCTCCGAAGGATGGACAGGTTCTAAAAGGAGAGAAGGATGCGCCTGAGTGTCATTGTGCCGGTCTATAACATGGCCGCAGAGGGAAAACTTAATTTCTGTCTGGACTCTCTGGTGAACCAGACCATAGATGACTATGAGATTATTGCGGTCAATGATGCCTCTACGGACAACTCCCTGGAGATTTTGCGGGAGTACGAAAGTAAGTACCCGGGAAAAGTAAAAGTTCTCACTTATTCTGTAAACAAACGCCAGGGCGGCGCAAAGAATGAGGGGATAAAAGCGGCATCGGGAGAGTGGATTGGATTTATTGACAGTGACGACTGGGTGACGCCGGACTTTTATGAAAAGCTTCTTAAGAAGGCAAGCGAGACAGGAGCAGACCTGGTTGGCTGTGATTACAGCATGGTAAACTCCCACACTTTTGAGGTGGGCAAAGTTGTGCAAAATAATACTCCGGATCAGACGGGGCAGTTGGATGAGGAGAAGCATAGGAAGCTGATCCTGCGCCCGGGGAGTATGGTGATAAAGATTTACCGGGGTGATGTCATCCGCGACAACGAGCTCTCATTTCCGGAGATGATTTTTTACGAGGACAACTGTGCAGGATCTTTGTGGTCGTTGTATTTCAGCCATTTTGAGAGAGTGGAGGAGCCTCTGTATTTTTATTATCAGCACGAGACCTCCACGGTGCATCGTATCACAGAGGAGCGGTGCCGGGACAGACTTCGGGCGGAGGAAATTTTTTACAGAGAATGTGAGATGCGCGGATTCCTGGAGAAGTATCGCGCAGAAATTGAGTACCGTTTCACAGAGTTAGCTTACGTAAATACACTCTTTTCCTATTTTCTGGGAATGAAGCGCCCTAAGCTTTCCTTTGTGAAAGAACTGCGGGAGAATGTCGAGAGTTTTTTTCCGGAGTTTGAAAAGAATGAGTATTATAAGCAGCTGACCAATTCGGAGCAGCAGTTTCTGATTGCTATGCAGGGACAGTCGGCAGTCAAATTTTACTGGTATTACAGGCTGAAGCTTCTGGTGCGCCGTGTGAAGAAAGGATGGAAGCGTAATTCATGAATCAATTAGCAGTGATTACAGCCAGGGGAGGGAGTAAACGGATTCCCCGTAAAAATATCAAGGACTTTTGCGGGAAACCCATTATGGCCTATTCCATAGAGGCGGCTCTGAAATCGGGAGTGTTTGATACGGTGATGGTGTCCACTGATGACAGGGAGATTGCTGAAATTGCGGAGAAGTATGGCGCAGCAGTGCCATTTTTTCGCAGCGAGAAGACCTCAAATGATTTTGCTGTCACATCTCAGGTTCTGGCAGAGGTGTTGGAGGAATATGAGAGCCGCGGTCAATGTTTTGACAGGATGTGCTGTATTTATCCCACAGCGCCTTTTATCACGGCAGAGCGGCTGCGGACAGCCATGGAGCTTCTGGAGGAAAAACAGGCGGACAGTGTGCTGCCGGTGGTTCGATTCAGCTTTCCGCCTCAGCGGGGCGTAGTGCTGGAGGATGGCTTTTTGAGATTTAAGTGGCCGGAGCACCGGAACACCAGATCCCAGGATCTGGAGTCCTTTTATCACGACGTGGGGCAGTTCTACTGTGTGAACGTAGAGAGTTTCCGAGAGCAGCAGGTGCTGGTGATGGAGAAAACGGTTCCGCTTATTTTGTCGGAATTGGAAATTCAGGACATCGACACAGAGGAAGACTGGAAGCTGGCGGAGTTGAAGTATCAGATGCTGAAAGAAAAAGGCTACAAGGGTGGTTGAAGGAATAAAAAAGCGCTGTAGATTTTCAAAAGGGCGGCAGATGGGAGGGAGAAATGATCTGGATCAGAGCAGACGGAGGAAAGGAAATAGGAATTGGCCATGTGATGCGGTGTCTCTCCATCGCAGATGCCCTCCGCGGGATGGGAGAACAGGTCTGTTTTCTGTTGGCGGACAGCTCTGCCGTGCCTCTTCTGGAGAGGCAGGAACAGGAGTATCGGATTTTGAACAGTTCCTATCAACATCCTGAGGAGGAGCTTAAGGAACTGCTGCCGCTTTTGGCGAAGAGCCGAGACAGTGTTTTTCTGGCGGACAGCTATTATATCACGGACACATACTTGCGTCGGGTCAGGGATCATATGCCGGTCTGTTATATGGATGACAGGGGGATTTCCGGGTTGCCGGTGGATTTGCTGATCAATTATAATATTTCTGCTGACGTTTCTCTGTATGAGTGCTCTGGTGATGAGGGAACATCATATTTGTTGGGAACGGAGTACGCCCCACTACGCCGGGAATTTCAGGAAGTTCCCTATCAGGTCAGGGAGCAGGTGAGGAGAGTGCTCCTTACCACCGGGGGCAGTGACAAATATAATCTGGCGGGTAAGATATTGGAAGAGGCCTTGGCAAATGAGGAGACCCAAAACCTGGAATACTGCGTGGTGAGTGGTGCCTACAACGAGTATCTGCCTGCTCTTTTGGAGATAGGAAAAAGGCATCCCAGAGTGCAGGTGTTCAGTAATGTGACAGATATGTCAGAACTGATGAGAATCTGCGACATTGCGGTGACTGCGGGGGGATCTACGATGTACGAGCTGAGCTCAGTTGGTGTGCCGATCATTTGTTTTTCCTATGTGGATAATCAGGAGAAAATCGTAGAAGGATTTCGGAATAGGGATATTGTTTGTTTTGGCGGAGATTATCTGCGACAGGGGCACCAGATGGTGCGGGATGTGACAGACCATATCCAGCTGCTCTGCAGGGATGTAGAGATGAGAAAGATTTACAGCAAACGTCAGAAGGCTTTAGTGGATGGCCGGGGAGCCACGCGGATTGCTGAGCGGCTATGCCAGCTGATAGAGGTAGAATAATAGGAAAGGACGCTATGCTTATGGATGCCAGGCTGTGGAAAAGGACAATTATATATGGCCTAATTGCTACAGTTTTGCTGGGTATTTTAGCGGCAGCTACCTTTCGCATCCGGCCGGGTCATGTGGAAAGACAGCAGGTTCAGGTGGTTATCCTGGGTGACAGCATAATGGGAAACACACGGGATGACACCGCAATTCCTGCGCAGTTGGAAAAGGTTCTTGGCAAATCTGTGTTCAACAGTGCTTTTGGCGGAACCTGTGTCGGCCGGATTGACAGGGAGTATCGGTTGACAAATACCGGGGATTCCCTGTCTTTGGTGGGATTGACCAAAGCCATGGCAGCCGATGATTTTGGGGTTCAACAAACACTTCGTACACGCGATTCTGCATCAGTATATTTTGAGAGCACCATAGATATGCTGGAGACGCTGGAATTCTCTGAGGTGGAACTGATAGTGATCATGTACGGGCTGAATGATTATTACAGTGGCATGCCCATATATAATGAGGAGGATCCTTTGGATGAGTATTCTTTCACAGGAGCGCTGCGAAAATCGCTCCTGTACCTGCGCAAGGTGAATCCGGACATGAGGATCCTGCTGGTGTCCACCACATACAATTGGAATATAATAGAAGAACTGACCTGTGAGGAATATGTAACTGAATATGGGATTCAAGAAGATTATGTTCGGGCTGAGGCGGGGATTGCGGAGGAAATGGGAGTAGAATTTCTGGATCTATATCACGATGTGTATCCTCATGAAAAGTGGGATGATTGGAAGATTTATACATTTGATGGCTTACATCCTAACGAGGCAGGACGGCAGCTGCTGGCCGACATCATATGTGAGTATTTGCAGAAAAATCCGTAGATTCAGAAGAACAGAGCGCTGCCAAAGGACAGCAGAAAAGAGGATATAGATTGACACCAACACAAGTATTCCAAACTTTATCAGAAAAGATCAAGCGGCAGTGGTGGCTGGCCTTTTTTTCAGCTATTGGCATCGGATTATTGATCCACATGCCCGCGCTGTTATCGGATATTCCCAACCATGACGGCTTGGCAAGTATGTACTTTGACCAGAACATGATCACCTCGGGTAGGTGGTTTTTGTCGGTTGCCTGTGGCTTTTCATCTTACTATACAGTACCCTGGGTCATCGGGCTGCTGGGGCTTTTGTTCTTGGGGATGGCGGCAGCAGCGGTGACAGAACTGCTGGAGGTGGACCGCGGGTGGGCTATTGTGTTGAATAGCGGCCTGTTGGTAGCCTTTCCAGCTTTGGCATCTTCTTTTGCCTATGTCTTTACTTTGGATGGTTATATGTTGGCTCTGCTTCTGGCAGTACTGGCAGTATTGGTCACAAAAAAGTATAAATGGGGACTTGTGGGCGGAGCCTTTTGTCTGGCTTTTAGCCTTGGCATCTATCAAGCCTATCTGGCATTTGCCATGATTTTGTCCCTGTTTGCGGTGTTGATGCTGTTTGCGGAAAAAAAGAGCGCAGCAGAAAAAATCACAGGAACGCTACGCTATCTTGGAATGGGTATATTGGGAGTGGCGCTCTATTATGGAATTTTGCAGGTACTGCTGCGGGTTCAGGGAAAGGAGTTAGCTTCCTACCAGGGCATTGACGGCATGGCGTCGGGAAACGGAGTGGGAGCTGGCGGGCTGTTGCACAGTTTAAGAGCAATTTATCAGGATTTTGCCGCCTTTACATTAAAAGGAAATGTGTTGTACAACAACTGGATCTCCTTTGGGGCACTGATATTGCTGGCACTTATGGCTGTAGCTACGGCTACGGTGCTGGTGCAAAATAGAAAATGGTGGAAGAATCTATGGTTTTTCGTTATAATAGTGGTGATGTTTACGGCAGTGCCCCTTGTAACTAATGTAATTCTTCTGATATCACCTGATGTGACATACCATTTGTTGATGCGGTATCAATGGGTGCTGTACCTGATAGGGCTGATTACCTTTGTGAGTAAGAATGCCTGTCTGGCAAAAAAAGCAGCCGTTCTGGAGTGGGGTGCATTCCTTGCGGCGTTTGCCCTGATATTCTTCTATGGAGTGACTGATAATATCGGTTACTCCAACCTGCAGAAGAAGTATGAGAAGACCTATGCTTATTGTGTGCGCCTGCTGGATCGGATTGAGCAGACGGAAGGGTATTATCCGGGAATTCCCATTGCAATGGTCGGCATGATCGGAACAGAACAGTATCCTGCCACGGATCTTACTTTGTCTGTTACCGGCAATATGATTGGCTTAAGCGGTGACAGCCTGGTGTATACGGGAGAAAACTATCAGGAATTTATTAAGAATTATCTGGGAGCAACTCTGAATATTCTGCCGCCCGAGGCTATGTCGGAGGTTTATTATTCGGAGGAGTATATTTCCATGGACAGTTTCCCGGGGGAGGATTCTATACGGATCATTGATGGGATTATGTATATTAAGACGGAAAATGTGAATCGTTAGAGAATCGATCGTACAGGAGAAAGCGAGGAAAAAATGGCACTGTTATCGATTGTGTTGCCCGCCTACAACGAAGAACAGAATATTGCGAATACAGCACAGGTGTTGTCCGAACTGCTGGATGAGAATGCCATTGACTATGAACTGGTCTTTATCAGCGACGGTTCAAGGGATGACACCTTTCCGGAGATTTTGAAAGCTGCTGCGGCGAATCCCAAAATCAAAGGCGCACAGTTCAGCAGGAATTTCGGAAAGGAAGCCGGTATATTTGCGGGATTGGAACTCGCCACAGGAGATGCCGTGATTGTGATGGACTGTGATCTTCAGCATCCTCCACAGGTGATTCCGCAGATGTGGAAGCTGTGGCAAGATGGTGCTGAGGTGGTGGAGGGTATCAAGAGCCGCCGGGGAAAGGAGAGTTTAGGGTATAAACTCTCGGCGGGACTCTTTTACCGGATTATGAGCAGGCTGATCAGATTGGATATGAATTATTCCTCGGACTTCAAGCTTTTGGACCGGAAAGTGGTGGATGTGCTGCTTGGGCTTCCGGAGCGGAATACGTTTTTCCGGGCGCTGAGCTTTTGGGTCGGATTCCGTACGGAAAAGGTGAGTTATGAGGTTCAGGAACGACAGTATGGAAAGAGTAAATGGTCTTTCTGGAGTTTAATGAAATATGCTATCACCAATGCCACCTCTTTCAGCACTCTGCCCCTGCAGCTGGTGACTGTTATGGGGAGTGTGTCAATCTTGTTCAGTGCGGTGCTGGCTGTACAGACACTGGTCAAGTTTATGATGGGAATGGCTGTGGAAGGCTTTACTACAGTAATTTTACTGATCCTGATCATCGGCGGATTCCTGATGCTGAGCCTTGGAATCATCGGACATTATATTGCCCGTATCTATGAGGAAGTGAAGGGCAGGCCCAAATACATTATCAGTCAGGTGACGGAAAACGTTCAAGGCGATGTAGTGGGTACCTGGCGAAAAAAAGACTGAGAAATTAAGTGTGATGAGCAAAAGAAAGGCGGAATTATTATGATAAAACAAATTAATTTCAATGTACCCCCCTATGCGGAAAAGGCTTTTGACTATATACAGGAGTGTGTAAAAAATCAGAAGATCTGCGGAGACGGCGCATACACAAAAAAATGTAATCAATGGATCGAAGAGAGGACAGGCACCGCAAAGTGTCTGCTGACCACTTCCTGTACCCATGCCACGGAGTTGGCAGCGCTGCTGTCGGACATTCAGCCGGGGGATGAGGTCATTATGCCAGCATATACTTTTGTGTCAACTGCGGATGCCTTTGTGCTTCGGGGCGCGACTCCTGTATTTGTTGACATTCGTCCTGACACCATGAATCTGGATGAAAAGTTGATTGAAGCAGCCGTTACAGAGAAAACAAAGGCCATAGTACCTGTCCACTATGCCGGTGTTGCCTGTGAGATGGACACTATCATGGATATTGCCACGCGGCACAGCCTGACAGTCATTGAGGATGCTGCCCAGGGTATCATGTCCTCGTACAAAGGTAAGGCGCTGGGAACGATTGGCCACTTTGGCTGTTTCAGCTTTCACGAGACGAAAAACTACAGCATGGGTGAGGGCGGCGCACTGTTGATCAGGGATCAGAAAAACATAGAGGAAGCGGAGATCATACGGGAAAAGGGAACAAACCGCAGCAAGTTCTATAGAGGTCAGATCGACAAATATACCTGGGTGAACTATGGCTCGTCTTACTTGCCCAGTGATATGAATGCTGCCTATCTCTATGCCCAGTTTGAGATTGCTGACAAGATCAATGAGGCAAGGCTTAATCTGTGGAATCGTTATTACCGTAATTTGAAACCTTTGGAGGAAGCCGGAAAGCTGGAGCTGCCGGTTGTGCCGGAGGGCTGCGTCCACAATGCCCACATGTTTTATGTTAAGGCAAAGGATATTCAGGAGAGAACGGACTTTATTGCATGGCTGAAAGAGAACGGGATCATGTCGGTGTTTCATTATATTCCGCTTCACACGGCTCCTGCGGGGATTAAATTTGGACGTTTCCACGGTGAGGACAGATATACTACCAGAGAGAGCGAACGTCTGGCACGGCTGCCGATGTACTACGGTCTGGAAGAGGAGACAGTGGACTATATCTGCGAAAAAATCGGAGAGTTTTATAAGAGGTAGATTATGAAGAAGGCGGCAGTACAGCTATGTGTCCTGTTGAGGAGCTTTCTCTTTATAGGTTTCAGTATCCAGATCCTGTTAGGGCTGGCATGGTTGTGTACAAATTTCATGGAAGTGCAGGCTTTTGCTCCGGCCGGAGGACTGCTGTATCCTCTGCTCTTACAGATGTTCGGGGGAATTCCGCAATTTCTGTATATTTTGCAGCTGGGAGCTGCCTTTGCAGTCGGGTATGTACTGATAAAACCCTATGGCAGGCAGAGCAAATTCTGGAAAATATGGTATGTGCTGGCATTTATGACGTTTCCCATGGCATTACAATGTCATTTGGCGTTGTTGCCGCACTCTTTTGTGAGTTCCCTGATTCTTTTAGAGCTGATGTTCTGTCGAGGAATCTTTGCCGGTGAAGGCGGAGTGTCTGTGGCAAGATTTGCACGAGCAGCGGCTTGTTGGCTTGGTCTGGCGCTTCTTTTGCCAGAGTATGTGTGGCTGGGTATCATTCCTCCGGTATTGACACTGTTGCTTCACCTTCGGAAATTGTGTAAACAGATTCGACAGCTGGTTTATTGCGTTCTTCTCATAGCGGCCTTTGGGGGAATGATTGCCGGGCTTCGCAGCCTAGCTTCCCTGGAGGGGAAGGAAGGGGGTCAGAATACGTTCTGGTTTTCCATGGCGAGCAGAACAGCATGGCCAAGGCTGTTGGAAGATCATCCGCGGTGGTCTGAGGAACTGCGTGCTATTGTGGAGAATGTAGTCTGGGATACCAGTCGCAGTCCGGACAATATGGAGAGGATTTTTAAGCCTGTTTTAGAACAGGCAGTGGGGGAAGATCAAGCCCAGGAGTATTATCGAGAGATAGCTAAGATAGGCTGGCAGATGAATAAAAGGCAGATAGTAAATCAGATTGCGGGCGATTTGCTCGCCTATGCGGCACCTTCTTCGGTGTTGCAGCTGCAATTGTCCGGCAGATCGTATGCGTTCATTTCCGGCAGAAATTATGAGATTATGTGCATGAATCATCCGAGGCTGACGAAATATTATGTTTCGTACAGTTGCTGGTGGTTTTTTACAGCTATGGGAGCCACTGTGCTGCTGATTCTGTCTAGCTGTATGGCAGGAGAAAGGCTAATTTCTCTGAGTAAGTTTAAATTTTGGGCAGTGGTCGTGATTTGGTCGGGGGTTCTGGTATGCTTTTATACCATGCAGGGAGCCGGCATTGCTGACTATAAGTATACAATCGCGGTGGCAAGCTTGTGGTCGCTCCTTGCGCTTGTGGCTATGGGAAGAAGGGAATTTATTACTGTCTGATTATGGGAAAGGATGTATAAAAGCTTGATAGTACAGATATTGATTCTGATATTTCTCTTGGTTCCGGTGCCAATGGTAGTGGGGGGGATTGCTGCGAAAGTGGACACCGGTCTTCCGTTTCGCTGGATAAGCGGCCAGATTATCCTTTGGGCAGGTTTTCAGATAATCTGTGTGCCTATGATTCTGGTGAATCGCAGCTTTCAGGTTGTGGTGATATTGTTTACCGTATATACAGCTGCCATGGTATTGTTTGCAATTGTGGCTGGGATCCGGCGACAAGTGAAAGGAGTCCCGGGAAATGTTTCACGAAATAGAAGCAGGGAGAAGGATACTGTGGCACAGCTTCTGTGGGTGTGCGTTGCCGTTCTTGTACTGACACAGTTGGTGCTGGCATGTGTACTTGCCTACGATGAGGGCGATGATGCTTTTTATGTGGCTATATCCACGGTTACAGAGGCTACCGACAGTATGTATAAGATCTTACCTTATACAGGCGGTTCTGCCGGCATGGATATCAGGCATTTGCTTGCACCGATGCCCATATGGGTGGCGTATGTGGCGAGGGTTTCCGGCATGCGGGCTGTCACGGTGGCGCAGATTGCTCTGCCGGTGGTGTTGATCGTGATGAGTTACGCAATCTATTACCTGTTGGGGCGGCGCTTGTTTTCGGACGGAATGAGAAAACCGGCGCTGTTTATGCTGGTTATTCAGTTTTTAGTATTGTTCGGGGGATATTCCACCTATTCTGCGGAGAATTTTTTGTTGGTCAGAACGGCACAGGGAAAATCAGTGATGGCGAATATTGTAATCCCCTTTCTGCTATACCTCCTCCTTGTGATTCTGGAGAAGCTGCAGGTGGAAGAGAAAACCGGTGCCGGGATTTGGGGCATGGTGGCATTGACCATGATTACAGGATGCCTGTGCAGTACTCAGGGCTCATTGCTTAACTGTATGCTTTTAGGCATTGTAGGACTGTGCATTTTAGTCTGCTATCGACAATGGAAACTCTTGCCAGTTATGGTTGGATGCGGATTTTTTCCTGCAGGCATGGCTTTTTTGTATTTTTGGCTGAGATAAGGGGATAGGGCATGAGCGGCGTGTTTCAGACATTTAATAATTATATGGGCACAGGGCTGATAGTGATCTGGTATCTTGTGGCGCTGATATATCTCTTTCTTCAGGAAAAGAGGCGTCCGCAGCGGATTCTGTTTGTATATATGCCGATAATCGTTCTGTTGCTGTTTTTCAATCCCCTGTTCGCAGGGTTATTTAAAATGCTGGTGGGAGAGGATATTTACTTCCGCATCGGTTGGCTTTTGCCTATTATAGTGACAATAGCTTATTGTTCGGTGAAAATCTGTGAACAGTTGAAGGGAAGGAAAGCTGTGCTCTTTACGGCAGTCTGCCTGGCGATGACTGTGGTGTCGGGAAAACTTGTTTACAGCAGTCCTCTGTACAGCCGGGCAGAGAATGTCTATCATATGCCGGACAGTGTGGTTCACATTTGTGATGCCATCAAGGTGCCCGGTCAGGAGGTCATGGCGGCATTTCCGATAGAGCTTCTACAATATGTACGTCAGTATTCTCCGATGGTATGCATGCCTTACGGACGATTGGTTCTCATGGGTTATAACGATGAGTTCTGCTCAGCTATGAATGCAGATGTGATTGAGCTGGAAACGCTGGTTCCCATGTCGCGAGCTGTCCGATGTCACTATCTGATTTTCCGGCAGGATCAGAACATTGTGGGGCAGACGGAAACATATGGTTGGGAGTTGTTCCTTGAAACGGATGGCTATGTGATTTACCGGGACACAAGTATAAAGATGTATGTCCCGGAAATTCATGAATCAAAATAGGTCAGCGCATAAATAAACCGATCCGCCATCAGCTTACGGCCTTCTATATTCAGATGAATATTGTCAGTCAAGTACTCGTTTGCGTTATCCTCGTTGATAGTGCCATACAGATTGTCGACAAAGGTTACTCCCTTGTCGACGCAGGAAAGCATCTCCATGTAGAAGTAGGTCGACAGGAAATCCTGCCCGTAGGTCTGTATATCGCTGCTGATATATTCTCCGTTCTCGTTTACGCCAAAGGCATATGCGGGTGACATAACGATAATTCGGATATGGGGAAAATAGTACTGGATCAGGTCGATGCTCGCCTCCAGATTACCGCTGAACTGTTGGATATCGGCGGTGTTTTCTCCGCTGTATATCCCGTGCCCCATCAGATAATCCGTGCCGTCATACATGAAGGCTACCACATCGACCGTGTTCATATCCAGAGTGGAAAGTATTTCATAGACCTCATCTGCTTCCGGAGGCGTATTTTCCCCCAGAGCCTCAGCAGCTGTCTTCTGATAGGGATCAATATCCTCTATGCAAGCCAGGACACAAAGCCAATAGGGCGTGTAAGCGTCCATGAACGATTGTTTGGCGGCGTAGAAATTGGGCTGTTCGGCAGCCATGTAACTGCCGGATATAGCACAGTTGATCACGTTGGCACCGGTGCGCTCAGCAATCATGTTGGCAAGGCCGTCCTCAGAGTCCTTATCATCCGACAGGGGGGAATTTCCCAGCATGAGAACGGTCAGATCTTTACCGGTATTGGTGACGATAAGATTGCCGTCGGCATCCAGCGCAGGTAAAAATTGATCATAGGTATCTTCATAAGTTCCTTCTCCGTTTTTGAAGATTTCTTCCTGAGATATAAATTGACTTATCCTGCCAATGCGGTTGATGACCACGATGACCACAATGACCACTACAGCCAGCAGCGCAAAGTGCATTGCCGTATGTGCCCCAATGTGAAATCTCTTTCTTTCGGGCTCCTGTTCATCAGGAGTTTCCTCATCGGTTTCCATATTTGTTCCTATATCAGATCCCATATTATTTTCCATATTGGATTCCGTTAATGTTTCGGTATTTGAGTCCGTATTCTCACTGACATCCAGATCAATAATCTGGATGTCGGGTATAGTATGTGAGGGGTTGTTTTGTTTCTTACGGTCGGAATGTGGTTCTCTTTTCATGTATCCTCTCATTCTGCTCATGTCTGGCTTGTTTTGTACACGGGTGTAAATTAGCATTTATATTTTACTATTATAAATCGGGAAAGTCCATAATATTAAAGAGATTTAAAAAGATTTAAGAAATTATGAAGAAATGCCGTTATGGCTTGAAGAGTTGTAGTATCAATGCTATAATGTTACAAAAATGTTAAATCACGTGTAATTTATTGTACCCGACACCGTCGGAAGGAGAGGATACTTTATGAAAAAAATATTTAATCATACCAAAAGACCTGTTCCGGAATGGGAAGATTTAACTGAAAACAAATATGATTGGGATGAAGTTGATCTGATAAATGAAAGCGAGGATTATCGGGAGGAGGCGGAAGAGGGAGAAACTTCCTATTATGCAGAGGAAACGGGAGAAGGCAGCGAGGAATACTGGAACGGTCAAGAGACATACGCCGACAGCGAAGATGTGCAGGATGGCGGAATGTATTATGCGGAATCCGAGAGTTCAGAAGATTATCAGGAAGAGAGTGAATCGGGAAATAACGAAGCGGAATATTATGAGGAAGGTAATTACGAAGGGGGATATTACGAAGAAGGTAATTTTGAAGGGGGATATTACGAAGAAGGTAATTTTGAAGAAGGATATTACGAAGAAGGTAATTACGAGGAAGAATATTACGAAGAGGAGGCATACGACGGCGAAGAGGATATGGAAGCAGTCGTGCTTCCTACAGAAGATACAGGTATGGAGGAGTTTGGCGGCAGATCTGCAGTTACTTCGGAAACAAGCGGGAAGAAGCATCGGAAAGGCTTTGCCGGCATGGGCCTGATGGATCAGATGATTCTTGGAACAGGTGTTGCGGTGTTGATTCTGGCATTTGTAACGGTTGGCTTTTACATTAGTTCCAGAATAATTGACCGTCAGATTTCCAGCTTTGTCACCGTAGGAAACCAACTGAATGGCATTGATGTTATCGGAGAAGCCGGATTGCTGGCGGTGGCTGATGCCCAACTCGCCAAAATGGCAGCGTCGGATATCTTGAACGGAAGCCAGCAGGAATATCCGGATAATGAGGGATATAACGAATCGGAGTATCGGCGTGACGTGACAGTCACCATGGAATTTGTATCCATTCAGAAGGATTTAAAGATTAAGTTTGTCAACGATAATACAGGAAAGCTGGTAGCAAACGTGCCCTTTGCCGTGCAAGTCACGGATCCCGACGGCAAGTCTTTCATCTGGTCTGATGATGATATGGATGGCATTATCTACAAGAAGGACATTACTCCTGGATCGTATAAGGTGGTAATGGAGGCATTGACGGATGAGAAATATTCAAACTATACACTTTCCACTCGTTCCAGAACGGTGGATGTAAAGAAGAATATTGCCTACGAGAAGGTAGAGGTAGCCAACGAGATCAAGTCTGAGGATGAGATTGATGCCAGCAAGGAGGATACCGCTAAAAACGATACCGTGCAAGAGTCCGCCCTGCAGGATACAGTGGCCTGGGTAGAGAGCAAAATCATTGATGGCACTTATGTTGAAGTAAATAAGACCAGTATTCCTAAACCCACGTCCATATTGGCCGGCAGCGCTACAGCCCGGACTTCCGGAACGGGAGGAGTGGTGTTGACGGATGATGTTAGCGAGAATGGCAGCGTATCCGACAATAATCCCGGCGGAAGTTCCGACACCACATCCGGCAATAATCCCGGCGGAAGTTCCGACACCACGTCCGGCAATAATCCCGGGGATAACTCCGGCACCACATCTGGCAATAATCCCGGTGGGGGATCCGATTCTGACACGAAGACCGAGATAGATTTTAAGTTAATGCCTTCCACAGTCATCACGGTCGTAGGAGGAACTGTCACATCACAGATTGAGGAAGTAAAAGTACCTGAGGGAAAGGAACCCACATTCTCTGCAGTTGCGGAAGATAATAAATTTGTGACAGTCACGGTGGAGGCCGACGGAAAAATTACAGTTATCGGTTTAGCGCAAGGAACCACGCGGATAAAAATCACAGTAAACTGCGAAGGATGCGAACCGGTTTCTAAGATGCTTGCTGTGACAGTCAATCCCGCCAAGACAATTACCCTTGAAAAAACCGGGATAACATTTCCTGAAGAGTCACTGGTGTTGGACGTTTCTGTTGAAGGTGCTATAACTCCAGAGTTTCGGGTGAAATCCTCGGATGTGACCATTGCAACAGTACCAGAGACCGTACAGGGAAATAAAATAACTGTCAAAGGTCTCAAGGAGGGAACAGTGACGATCACAGTGGAACTTGTGGAGAGCACTGCGGTAACAGGTATGGCTACCTGCACTGTGACTGTGATGGAACACCCTAAAAACGATAAGGTCACAAAACTAAAAGATGAAAACAATAATCAACTGTATGTCTTGGAAAACGGAGAATACAGGGAGGCGGTATACGCTGATTTCTATGTAGAAAGCAACAAATTCTATTTAATGACCGATCCCAAGTATAACGGCTGGCAGAATATCAACGGCAAAGTGTATTACTTTACCGCAGACGGGAAGTATGTCACCGGTGAACAGGTCATTCAGGGAGCGAAATATAATTTTGCAAGCGATGGCACGCTTGTGACCGGCAGCGGTATGCTGGGGATCGATGTGTCCAAGTGGAACAGCAACATTAACTGGAACGCCGTAAAGAAATCAGGTGTCAATTTTGTGATTATCCGCTGTGGTTACAGAGGTTCCTCTGCAGGAAGCCTGATTGAGGATCCAATGTTCAGAACTAACATTCAGGGCGCTACAGCCGCAGGTATTAAGGTAGGAATCTATTTCTTTACGCAGGCCATGGATGAGAGAGAAGCTGTGGAGGAGGCATCCATGGTATTGGAATTGGTCAAGAATTACAAGATATCCTATCCAATCTTCCTGGATGTGGAATCCAGCGGTGGCCGTGCAGATGCTATCGACAAAGAGACCAGGACCGCCGTTTGCAAAGCCTTCTGCCAGACTATCCAGAACAAGGGATATACTGCCGGGATCTATGCGAACAAGAACTGGCTGGAGAATAAGATCGACCCCAGTGCCCTGAGCGCCTACAAGATCTGGCTTGCTCAATACGCTGCTAAACCCACCTATACCGGTCGTTACAATCTCTGGCAGTACAGTTCCACCGGTCGTATCAACGGCATCAATGGCAACGTGGATATGAACCTCAGCTATTTAGGCTACTAAGTTAATCCAATTCAAACAAACGGCGGGAAGTCATTACAACACGACTTCCCGCCGTAATTCATGCCCAACTAAAGAGCTTTAGCTTTACCTAATACTTTGCTTTATCAGCAAGTATCAGGCCCCGGGCGGCGGGTATGCTCTAAGCGAACACTTTAGCGGCGTACTTAGTCGGAGGTGAAATCCACTGCCTACGTAGACTTGGCGTGATGCTCTTTCACGCCCTAGTCGAAGTTGGCAGTTAGTTCACCGGAGCGTTGCCGCGTTCGCGTGAGCATACCCGCCGCCCGGGACCGTCCCTCGTGGACAACTAAACTAATAAATTAACCGAAATTTAAGGAAATTCCCCTAAGAATCCCAATAACTATAACTTATAATTGGAAAAATAAAAATCCTATGATATACTATTAACAGCTTACTAAAAAATAAGGAGAACACCTATGCGAACCTACTTAGTAACCGGAGGCGCCGGCTTCATCGGCTCCAACTACATCCATTACATGTTCAAAAAGTACAACAACGAAATCCGTATCATCAACGTAGACGCTCTGACCTACGCCGGTAACCTGGCAAACCTCAAAGACATTGAACATAGAGACAACTACACCTTCATCAAGGCAGATATCTGCGACAAAGAGGCTATTTCAAAGATTTTTGCAGAGAACGACATCGACCGTGTAGTCCACTTCGCAGCGGAGAGCCACGTGGACAGAAGCATCCGTACCCCCGAGGTGTTTGTTCAGACCAATGTGCTCGGTACGGCTGTAATGCTAAACTGCGCCAGAGCGGCATGGGAGCTTCCTGACGGAAGCTATAAAGAGGGCAAAAAGTTTCTACATGTATCCACGGACGAAGTCTATGGTTCACTTCCCGAGGATGACAATGCCTTTTTTTATGAGACAACCCCCTATGATCCCCACAGCCCCTATTCAGCCAGCAAAGCTTCCTCGGACATGCTGGTGAAGTCATATATGGATACCTATCATTTCCCGGCCAATATCACCAACTGCTCTAACAATTATGGCCCTTACCAGTTCCCGGAGAAGTTGATTCCACTTATCATTAACAACGCTTTGCAAGGTAAAAAACTTCCCGTGTACGGTGACGGAAAGAATGTTCGGGACTGGCTCTTTGTGGAGGACCATGCCAAGGCTATCGATATGGTACAAGAGCAAGGCAGGCTCTTTGAGACTTATAACATTGGCGGTCACAATGAAAAGCAGAACATAGAGATTATTCACATTATTCTGGAGACCCTGCAGGAAATGCTGCCGGAGGGTGACCCCAGAAAAGCTTATGTCAACACGGACTTGATTACCTATGTGGAGGATCGGAAAGGTCATGACAGACGCTATGCTATTGCTCCCGATAAAATCAGGGCTGAGATTGGCTGGGAGCCGGAAACCATGTTCAAAGAGGGAATCCGCAAGACAATCCAATGGTTTTTTGAGAACGAGGAATGGATGAAAAATGTGACCAGTGGTGACTATCAAAAGTATTATGAGGAAATGTATGGCGGCAGATAATGGCTGTTCGTGCCGTTGTTGACGGTATGTACGAAAGTGTAAAGAGCCTTCGTTACACCGAAATGGTCTGCTGTGCTATAAGGAGGAATTGACGATATGAAAGGAATTGTACTGGCGGGAGGATCAGGAACCAGGCTGTATCCGCTGACAAAGGCAATATCGAAGCAGATTATGCCTGTATATGACAAGCCCATGATTTATTATCCTCTGTCAACTTTGATGTTGGCAGGGATTCGGGAGGTGCTGATTATCTCTACACCCAGGGATTTACCTGTGTTTGAAGAACTTCTTGGCGACGGACATCAGCTGGGGATGGAGTTCAGCTATGCCGTGCAGGAATACCCGAGAGGATTGGCGGATGCCTTTATCATTGGTGATAGATTTATAGGAAACGACAGAGTCGCGTTGGTTCTGGGAGATAATATCTTCTACGGACAGAGTTTTTCCAAAGTATTGCGAGAGGTGGCTGCGCGTGAGAAAGGTGCGACCATCTTTGGCTATTATGTGCGAGATCCCAGAGAATACGGTGTCGTAGAGTTTGATGAGACGGGGAAAGCTCTCTCCATCGAGGAGAAACCGGAGAATCCTAAGAGCAACTATGCGGTGCCTGGTCTGTATTTTTATGATAACGATGTAGTTGAAATTGCAAAAAATGTGAAACCTTCTGCAAGAGGTGAAATTGAGATTACTTCGGTGAACAATGAGTATCTTGAGCGGGGGGCGCTGCATGTGGAGACTCTTGGCCGCGGCTTTGCGTGGCTGGATACCGGAAACCACGACGCATTGCTGGATGCCGCTGATTTTGTGGCCGCTTTCCAAAAACGTCAGGGGCTTTACATCTCGTGTATCGAAGAAATCGCTTTCAAGCGGGGCTTTATTGACAAGGATCAACTGCTGCAGCTGGCAGAGCCATTGATGAAGACCAATTACGGAAAGTATTTAGTTGAGGTAGCAAATGGACTCTAAATTGCGTAAAACGGCAATCTTGGCCTCTGTGGCAGCCATTCTTCTGGTGACGGTGATTGTGATCTATATCAATTCTCTTTCTCAGGGAACCGGGAATCATACGGCTGGAAACAATACATCATCTCCGAAGCCGACTGGAGACCTATGGAATGATCAAGAGAATCAGCCGGGTTCAGGACAGATTGGCAATGATCTGTCGGCTTTCCTAAATGACAACACTTTTTTTGATCCGGAGGTCAATCCCATTCTGGAGGCCGCAAAGGATGCGGCATACCGTCTTTCCCTTGTGGTGACTTCAGTAGAGAAGGATCTGAGGATTCAGATCGTGAACGCGAGCGGGGATCCCGTTCAAAACATGAGCTTCCTTGTAGAATTGGAAGGTATGGGAGATTTCAAGGATCTGGATCAGGACGGTGTTATTTATATCGGAGATTTGGCAGCCGGTGATTATTATGTAGTGTTGAAACCGGTTGAAGGGTATAAAGTTCCCAACAATGCCACCAGAGTTCATGTCAAAGATAAAGTGGAATACGTGGCAATTGAGGATATCTCACTGTTGATAAAGACTGAGGCGGACATTGATGCGGAGGCGGAGGACACCGCTGTGGCCGATGCCATTGAGGATGCGGACCGGACTGAGATCAAGAAGCTTCAAAGCACTTCCGGCAGTTCCCGGGTCGGCATTGATGTGTCCAAGTGGAATGGTGTTATTGACTGGGACAGAGTGCGAGGCGCCGGGGTGGAATTTGCCATTGTCAGAGCCGGATACCGTGGCTCTGTGACGGGAAGTCTGGTGGAGGATCCTTACTTTGTGGCAAACATGAGAGGTGCTGCAGCCAGCGGTGTTCCTGTGGGCGTATATTTCTTTACCCAGGCTGTGAATGAGGTGGAAGCTGTGGAGGAGGCATCCGCAGTGATTCGTCTGGTACGGGAGTACAATCTGGAATATCCTATTTTTATTGATACAGAAGGCGCCGGAGGAAACGGCAGAGCCGATGGTCTGGATCCTGAGGCCAGGACACTGGTCTGTGAGGCATTCTGCCGTACTATTGAGAATGCAGGATACAGGGCAGGTGTGTATGCCAGCCGCAACTGGTATAACAATAATTTGTACACGAATCGGCTGGATAACTATTTTATCTGGTTGGCAGAGTACCGCAGTGTGCCTATTTATCAGGGGTATTATCAGATGTGGCAATACACCTCCAAGGGCGAGATTGACGGTATTTCCGGCAATGTGGATATGAACATATACTATGTGAGATAACGAAACCATATATTGACCGAATATGAAAACAGATTTGCTAAGATGAAATGTGATGATTATGAAAATGGAAGGAGATAATACAGAATGGGCAAGATAAATGTGGAGACCTGTGAAATAGAGGGGTTGAAAATAATTACTCCTGCCGTGTTCGGTGATGCAAGAGGATATTTTTATGAATCCTATCACTACGAGGCATATAAGGAAGCAGGCATTCCTGATGTTTTTGTCCAGGACAACCAGTCTGCGTCCAAATGCGGTGTACTGCGCGGGCTGCATTTTCAGATTGAGCACCCGCAGGCAAAGCTGGTTAGGGTGATCAAGGGCGAGGTATTTGATGTGGCAGTGGACATCCGCCCGGGTTCCGCCACTTATGGTAAGTGGCACGGTGTGCTTTTGTCCGAGGAGAACAAAAAACAGTTCTATGTGCCAAAGAACTTTGCCCACGGTTTTCTGGTGCTGTCGGATTATGCGGAATTCTACTATAAATGTACTGACTTTTACCATCCCGGAGACGAGGGTGGAATTATTTATAACGACCCGGAAATCGGTGTGGAGTGGCCCATTCCCGAAGGGATGGAGCTGATCTTCTCAGAAAGGGATACCAAGTGGGGCGGTCTGAGCAGCCTGGAAAGGTAACAGGGGACATGAGAATTAGCAAGAAGGGTGGAATTGTGATATTCTGGATGGTGAGCATGCTCATGACGGCAATCATCCTTGTTCACCAGAATCAGGGTCCTGCGGCAAATCATCAGGAGGAATTGCTGAAAAAAGTTGTTTCCAGTGTGGTGATATTGGCTTCCTGTATCATATTTACAAAATGGTACGACAAGTTTACCACGCTGCCGGTGGAGCTGTTCCAGAACAGACATCTTGTCTGGAAGCTGGCAAAGAACGATTTCAAGAAACGATATGCCGGCTCTTACATGGGAGCATTCTGGGCTATGGCACAACCTGTGGTGACTGTGGGAATGTACTATGTGGTGTTCGATCTGATCCTGGATACCGGGGGCAGGAGCACTTCCGATGTACCCTTTGTGCTGTTTCTGACCGCGGGGCTGGTTCCCTGGTTCTTCTTCAGTGAGGCCCTTAACAACGGTACGAATGCTTTGCGTGAGTACGATTACCTGGTAAAGAAGGTGGTATTTAAAATCAGCGTACTGCCCATTATTAAGATTATAGCTGCTACCTTTATCCATGCATTCTTTGTCTGTATCCTGCTCATAGTTGCAGCTATTTACGGTTATTACCCATCAGTCTATACACTGCAGATTTTTTATTATAGCGCCTGCCTTTTTATCTTTGTTCTGGCGCTTTGTTATACGACTTGTTCTATTGTAGTATTTTTTAAGGACCTTACTCAGATCATCAGCATTCTTCTTCAGATTGGCATGTGGGCAACGCCCATCCTATGGGACATCAATACGCTTAGCGCCAGATGGGTATTTGTGCTAAAACTGAATCCGCTGGTATATATCGTGAATGGTTATCGAAGTGCGATTTATGAACGGGAGTGGTTTTTTCAGGATTTTTTTTCTACAATGTATTTTTGGATAGCCACGGTGATACTGTTTGGCATTGGCGCAACAGTGTTCAAGCGGCTTAAGATACACTTTGCGGATGTGCTGTGAGTAAGGAGAGAAGTATGAAACTGATTTGGGAGAAGATAAAAAAAGTTGTATTATGGAGACCGGATATGAGATTAGTAGCGGTATTGGCAACACTGGCTATGCTGTTGCTGATAATTCCGCTGCTCAGGATCGCGCTCTATACGGTCCCGTGGTATGATGATTATAATTATGGAAAATTCGTAAAAAATTTTCTGACAGAGGAATACAGCCTTGGCAGTGCATTAAGAGGCGCGAAATACTGTGTCCGTACAATGTGGTACGCATGGCAGGGAACCTTTTCTTCCATTTTCTTCATGTGTATGGGACCTTTCGTGTGGGATACAAGCTATTATTATTTAGGTTCGCTTTTTCTGATCCTTTTGTTTTCTGTTTCTGTCTATGTATTCACCGGTGTGCTGCTTCGAAGAGTGTTAAAGGCTGAGCGTTCTTACAGTTTGGTATTGCAGGCGGCAGCTGTAGCTATAGCTGTAGTGTTCATTCATTCTGATCGTGCCGGATTCTATTGGTATAATTCCGGTGTCCATTATGTTGGAATGCACTCATTTCTACTCCTTACTGCGGCAGCATGGGTCGTGCTACTGATTGGAAAAAAGACATGGAGTTCTATACTGTTAATGATATGGACACTTATCGGAGCGGTGTTGGGAGGCGGAGCTAATTTTGTTACTGCCCTGCAGGGAATAGTGCTGGTGGTCAGTATAATAGTATTAGGAGCGTTTTTGCGAAACAAGAGATGTTTACTACTGATTCCTTCTGCTGCAGTTTATGCTTATGCCTTATATATAAATGTATCCGCTCCCGGCAATAATGTGAGGGGTGCGTTTTTTCAAGGTTTGGATCCGATAACATCCATTATGAGATCATTTTCAGAAGGGTTTCTTCATATGTGGACATTCACCGGACTAAGGATGCTCTCAGCCATGCTGCTGATTCTTCCAGTTATTTGGAAGATGTTGAAAAAGGTGGAATTCAATTTTCGATATCCGGGTCTAGTCCTGCTCTGGTCCTATTGCTTTTATGCTACGGGCTTTACCCCCAGCCTATATTCAATGGGTGACCCGGGTCTGGGAAGGACACTGAATGCAGTGAAGATCACGTTGCAAATACTGATACTAATGAATGAGGTGTACTGGCTGGGCTGGCTGCAGCAAAAGGCAGTCAAGATGGAAATAATTAACAGGGATCAGGAGCGAAAGGCAGTTCCGTTCATGTTCTATCTTGGAATGGGAGGGCTGATCCTTTTGATTTTTGCGGTGGACCCCTATCAGGCGCACCATTACTCTTCGTTTCGCGCTTATTATTATGTGCATACCGGGGAGGCTTATGAGTTTTATAAGGAGTATCTTGCCAGAGTAGAAATGATTGAAAACGGCGGTGATATAGTAGTAGTGCCGCCTTATCATTTTACTCCCGCGCCCATCTGTGTGTCAGATCTTTTTTCGGATCCTGCCAGGGAGGAGAATGCTTCAATGGCGGGCTGGTATGATAAACAGGCTATTATATGCAAAACTGATGATGCAGAATAGGAACATTAACAAACTTAGTAACAGACAGGATGAATATGGAAGAGAATTTGATCAAGGTGCAGGAGGTCGATGTTCCTGCCATAGAAGTAAAAGATGTGGTCAAAATATACAAGCTCTACGATAAGCCCAAAGACCGTCTGAAAGAAGCTTTTGGACTGGGACGGAAACAGGTGCATAAGCTGCATTATGCACTGAATGGTATCAGTATGAATATCAGCCGGGGGGAAACTGTAGGGATCATTGGTACAAACGGCTCCGGAAAATCTACTATTCTAAAGATTATTACAGGCGTGCTCCATCCTACTTCCGGTGAGGTACATGTGGATGGGAGGATTTCTGCGCTCCTTGAGTTGGGGGCAGGGTTTAATCAGGAATACAATGGAATTGATAATGTGTATCTGAATGGCACTATGATGGGTTTCTCTGAGAAGGAGATTGACAGTAAACTGCCTGAGATTTTGGAGTTTGCCGACATAGGAGATTATGTGTTTCAGCCGGTAAAGACTTATTCCAGTGGTATGTTTGTGCGACTTGCTTTCGCTGTGGCGATCAATATCGAACCCGAGATTTTGATTGTGGATGAGGCATTGTCAGTGGGCGATGTGTTTTTCCAGGCGAAATGCTATCACAAGTTTGAAGAATTCAAGCGGTTGGGCAAGACCATCGTTTTTGTGAGCCATGATTTAAGCAGCATCAGCAAGTATTGTGACAGAGTGTTTCTTTTGAACAAGGGAATTTTGCTGGGGGTGGGGACTCCCAAGGTTATGATTGATGCCTATAAACGTGTGCTGGTGGGTCAATATGAACTGCCTATACAGGAAGAGAAGGATAGCATCTTAAATGACGGGGAACTGCGCGAGGCGGCAGAGAGGTCCTTAGGCGGAAAAGGACGGATGACCTCCGATTCCGGGAAGAAGGTTGCAGGATCTGCGGAAAATCCGGATCTTTTGGAATATGGAACAAAACAAGCCGTAATCGAGGAATACTACCTGACAGACGACCGGGGAGTACGGACCACCGCGGTGATAAAAGGAAGTGAGTTCACCCTGCACATGAGGGTGAGATTTTATGATCATGTTCCCGCTCCTATTTTTGCCTTTTCTTTTAAAAATGTAATTGGGACGGAGATTACCGGAACTAATTCCATGATTGAAAAGGCATTTCTGGAATGTGCAGAGTCCGGTCAGGTGAAAGATATTACCTTTACCCAGAGAATGAGCCTGCAGGGAGGTGAATACCTGCTTTCTATGGGAGTCACGGGCTATAACAAAGACACATTTGAGGTGTACCACAGGCTGTACGATGCACTTGACATCACAGTGGTCTCTGATAAGAATACTGTGGGTTATTATGATATGGATTCCCGGGTCATCGTCACAGATGGGACAACTGCTTCCGATGGGAGCGAAAGCAGGATGAACGGAAAGGTATAGAGGAAATATGACGGAGGAGATTGGCAAAGTAAAACTGGATTATAGTAAATATTCCGGTGAAGATTTATACTGTGACGGAGCTGTGGAGGATGAACTGCTTAAGATCGTGAAGGAGATGTCGCCAGTGGAGTACGCAGGGGTCATTGAGGAGAGGAAGAGTTGGCCCATCCTATATCACTTGTCATCTCTTAGGGAAAATATTGTGGATTGGATTCCAATTGGCCCAGAGGATAAGGTACTTGAGGTGGGCAGTGGGTGCGGTGCCATTACCGGTGTGCTTGCCACAAAAGCGGGCAGCGTCACCTGTGTGGATCTGTCAAAGAAGCGTAGCTTGATCAACGCTCACCGTCACAGCGAATGTGGAAATATTACTATCCATGTAGGAAATTTCAAGGACATTGAGCCGGAGCTTCCCAATGATTTTACTTATATTTGTCTGATTGGTGTCTTTGAGTACGGTCAGAGTTACATCGGGGGTGAAAATGCCTACGAGGATTTTTTGAACCTGCTGAAACCTCATATGGCAGAGGGCGGCAGGATTGTTATTGCCATCGAGAATAAGTACGGGATGAAATATTTTGCTGGCTGCAAGGAGGACCATCTGGGAACATTCTTTTCCGGCATTGAGAATTATGCAGAGGGAGGGGGAGTGCGAACCTTCAGCAGGCAGGGATTGGAAAGAATTTTTCATACATGCGGACTTGATGATGTGCAGTTTTATTATCCTTATCCGGATTATAAGTTTATGACTAACCTTTACAGTGACAGACATCTTCCGGGAAAGGGCGAACTGTCAAATAATCTGCGGAATTTTGACAGAGACAGGATGCTGCTGTTTGATGAGAAAAATGCTTTTGACGGGGTGACAGAGGAAGGGCTGTTTCCTGTGTTTGCCAACTCCTATGTCGCAGTGTTGGGAAAACCTTTTGAAGTAGAGTATGTGAGGTATTCTAACGACAGAGCGTCGGAGTATCAGATCAAGACAGTCATTTTCCGAAAAGATGGGGATGAACTTAAGAATCGTGTTGTTAGAAAATACCCGTTGACTTCGGATGCAGAGGAGCATGTAAAGGGAATGGAGGCGGCTTATGAGAACCTGGTGAAACGCTATGAGGGCAGCCGTCTGGAGATCAACCGATGCAATTTATCAACGGAAGAAGGTCAGGTGTATGCAGAGTTTGAGTTTGTACCGGGCAGACCTCTTACGGAACTTATGGACAGCTGTTTGGAGAGAGGAGATCAAGAGGGGTTCCGGAAGCTCTTTCGGGAGTATGTGGAACACATTGGCAGTAACAGCGAATTCCCGGTAGCGGACTTTGATCTTGTATTTTCCAATATTCTGGTGGATGGTGACAAGTGGACATTAATTGATTACGAATGGACCTTTGGAAAACCCATTGAAACCAAAGAATTGGCGTTTCGCGCGGTCTATTGTTATCTGTTGGAGAGCGAGAAGAGAGGCAGTCTGGAACTGGATTGGATTCTGGAGGAACTCGGTGTCAGCGCTGATGAAGCGGAGAACTACAGGGAGCAGGAACGGGAATTTCAGCGGTTCGTCACAGGAAAGCATCATGCCATGGCCGAAATCAGGGATATGATTGGTTATCGGGTGATGACTCCTCAAAAATGGATTGACAGATACCAGGATTCCGAAAGGATAAACAGGGTGCAGGTCTATGAGGACCGGGGTCAAGGATGCAGTGAGGCAAATTCTTACTTTGTACAGGATGCTTATCAGGGAGATGGGATTATTGAACTGGAGCTGGATGTCAGCAGCGACGTGAAGCTGTTGCGCGTTGATCCAGCCTTTGACTGTTGCGTAGTTAAAATACTGGAGTTGACCTTTAATGGAGAACGGATTCCCCTTGAAAAGCGGAAGGTGCTCACAGCCAATGGGAAAATAGCCAACGGAATAACAGTCAAATCCGCAGAGGGACAAAAGAGGAGTTCCTGCCCCAGCATTGTATTTCCCACGGAGGACCCCAATATCAATATATCCCTTGTACAAATGACGAAGCAGCCGGTGAACAAACTGTATCTGAAGATGGAAATTACACGTTTGCCACTTGGGATGGCCCAGGATATTGCGGCGGCTATAAAGGAACGAAAACTTTGATGATAATGGGGAGCGGATTTTGGGTATAAAGGAACTGGTCAAGCAGGCATTGGCTGAAAAGGAGAATAAGAAGTACCAAAAACGTCTGGAGCAGATTCAAGTCACATACCCCGACTGGGTGGCGCGGCTCGAGTCACAAAGTAGCGCAGGTCAGCAGTCGGAACACGCCGGAAACCGGAAAGAAAGCAGCCAGGCGGAGCGCAGTTTTGTGGTGATTTGCGCATCTAAAGGTGCATTGGGTAAAAATTCAATTAAAGATATTGAGTGTTATTTTATGAAGCATCCGGAAGTTCAGCTGTTGTATGGGGATGAGGATGTTTTGCCGGGATGCAGTCGTGGGGATGATGCTCGAACGGAGCGCCGCTCTCCTTGGTTCAAGCCGGATTGGTCTCCGGATCTGCTGGACAGCCAGCTCTATTTCGGGAGTGTAATTGCGCTACGAAAGGAACTATTCCAGAAAGTAGCAACACACTATGATACTTACTATCCCGGTCAGCAATTTTGTATAGTTTGTCAACAGATAGATGATACGTGTTATGAGGTTTTAGACCTTGCTGCTTATGAGAAGTGGGTTCACCGCTGTGTAGGGTTGGCTGGGGCTTATGGAAAAGGCAGCACGGCCATTGGTCACATTTCTTCCATTCTCTTCCACAGTGAGGATGAAAAAGAACAGGAGAAATTTTTAGAAGAGAGTGCCTGGCGGAAAGAATGTAAAGAGGAACGTGTCCTGGATTTTCGAAAGAGTCGGATGTCAGAAGCGCCCGTTGTGTCCGTGGTTATCCCCTCAAAGGATCAGCCTGTGATGTTGGGGAAATGTATTCAGGGATGTCTGCTCGCCGGCAGAATCGAAGGGCACGGCGGTCGAAAGAATCAGGAGCTGACAGGGACTGAGCTGTCCATGGAGTTTTTGGTGGTGGATAACGGCAGCAGCCCGGAGAACCGTACTAAGGTGGAAAACCTAGTGAAGCGATTGAGTGAATCCGGACTAATGATTCGCTATCTGTATTCTCCTATGGATTTTAACTTTTCCAGGATGTGTAACCTTGGGGCGGAGCAGGCCAAGGGACAGTTTCTTCTGTTCCTGAACGATGATGTGGAGTTGTGTCTGCCCGGATGTATTGAGGAGATGGCAGCGCTTGCAGACAGGTTTTTCACAGGTGCAGTAGGATTAAAGCTGCTTTATCCGGACACCGTACGAATTCAGCACGCGGGGATTACCAATCTCCCTATGGGCCCCGTGCATAAACTTCAGTTCTTATATGATAACAATAGTTATTATTATGGCTACAACAGGGGTTCAAGGAATGTGCTGGCAGTGACGGCAGCCTGTCTGATGGTAGAAAAGGATAAATTTCAGGAGACTGGCGGTTTTGCGGACGAACTGCCGGTAGCTTTTAACGATGTGGACCTGTGTTTCAGACTCCATGAGTTGGGCTATTGGAATGTATGTGTGAATGGCAGACATGCGTATCATTGCGAATCACTCAGCAGGGGGGCAGACGAGTCCGCAGAAAAACTGGAAAGGCTGATGAGAGAACGGGACAAGCTATATAACAGCCATCCCCAGTTGTCAGGTGTGGACCCTTTCTATTCTGTGCACTTGAATCGAGAAGGACTTGATACGTGTATACGTCCGGCTTATGTGACCGCCGGTAATCTGCCGCAGCAGGTACGGGAACCACTGGAGAAATTTGAGCACTGGCAGAACTGCCATCAGGATCCCTGTCTTATGGTAACCATTGAGGACAGCCGGAAGGAAAAAATTCAAGGGTACGGCGTTGTCCTGGGAGATAATAATGCGTGCTACAAAATGCAACTGTTATTTAAAGCGAGCTCTAACGACCTGCCAGAAGCCATGCAGAATTCGAGTATGAGAGATACTGACATATATGCTATAAGGCTGCTTGGCCAGTATCGCCCCGATCTGGAGGAGAATATGCCGGATCAGATAAACGTTGCTCTGAGTGGTTTTAATGTAAGTCTGGAAGAGGGTGTCCTCCCGAAAGGGAGATATCGAATGGGTCTGACAGCCAGGAACAGTGTGACCGGACATAGGTTGATCAATTGGAGTAACAGATATTTCGAGGTGGGAGAATCCTGTCCTGCAGTTTGAAACGAGTGAGGAACCTGTTGCAGAAAGGTAAGATGGAAGCAATGAGTGATTTAGAGGAAATGGATTACAGGGAGGCTTACGAGAAGGAACACTTAAAGAGTGCAGATCTGGCAGCAAGAGTCGCCGACCTGGAGGAGAAGAACGAGGAGCTTCAGTGGAAACTGGATCGAATCAAGAAAAATCCCCTTTGGAAGATCAGCAAACCACTCAGAAGCTGTCTGCACTGGTTGATTCGCCAGAAGGATAGATTGGCCAACTGCGGCGGTCCCAGGGGAGTGATCCACAAGCTGGGATATAAGAAAAGAGAAAGGAAAGCCATGCGGCAGTTCGGCACGGAAAGTTTTCCTGACGCAGAGCAGGTCGCTGCAGAGAGAGCTGCGGTTTTTCCCAGGATGGTGAAGATCAGTATTCTGGTACCCCTTTGGAATAACAAACGGGAGTTTCAGATTGAGATGCTTAACTCCGTGATGAATCAGACGTATAGTAACTGGGAGTTGTGCCTGGCTGACGGCTCTGATGAAGAGCACGGTTACATTGGAGAAATATGCAGGGAATACGCGGAGCGCTCCGATGGCAGGATCATATATAAAAAACTGGAGCAGAACGGCGGAATTGCCGGTAATACCAACGCTTGCCTTCAGATGGCTACAGGAGAGTACATTGGCCTGTTGGATCAGGACGACATCCTTCACCCCAGTGTACTTTATGAGTATGTTAAGGCTATTAATGAGCAGGGGGCGGACTACCTCTATTGCGACGAGACCACTTTCAAAAACAGTAATATCAATAAAATGCTGACCATGCACTTTAAGCCGGACTATGCGCCGGACAATTTGCGGGCAAATAATTACATCTGTCATTTTAGCGTATTTGCCAGAGAATTACTTGACGGAAATGAATTGTTCCGGTCTAAGTTTGACGGCAGTCAGGATCACGATATGATCCTGCGTCTGACCGATAACGCAAAAAAGATTGTTCATGTGCCCAGGCTCATGTATTACTGGCGCAGTCATTCCGGCAGTGTGGCCTCCGGAATTGATGCCAAGCCCTATGCGATCCAGGCAGCTAAAGGAGCAGTGGCGGAACATCTGCGCAAACACGGCTACGAACACTTTAAGATAGAGAGTACCAGAGCTTTTGATACTATTTTCCGGATTCGGTACAAAATTGTTGGCGCACCAAAAATAACGATTGTTATTGCAAATAAGGATCACACTGACGATTTGCGCCGCTGCATCTCTTCTATATTAGAGAAGTCTACCTATGACAACTATGAGATCGTGATCGTGGAGAACAATAGTGAAACGGCAGAGATAAAAAAGTATTACAGCCAGTTGCTGGGGTATGATTATGAGACTGCCAAGACGGCTATGGAAAAGAACAAAACAGCAACGGGCATCAAAGGCGAAGAGGCTGTAAAAGTGGATCTGGAACAGACAGTCACCGCAAAAATTTATGGGAAAATGGGAGAATTTCCTGTAGCTCTGTGTGATGGAGGGGTTCTTCGAAGTGATAATAATATATCAATAGTTATTTATAAAGATGTATTTAATTACTCAGCAGTAAACAATCTGGGAGTCAGTTATGCCGAAGGTGAATATATTCTGCTTCTAAATAACGATACAGAAGTGATCACTGTCAATTGGATGGAGGAACTCCTTATGTATGCCCAGCGCCAGGATGTGGGTGCTGTGGGTGCGAAGCTCTATTATGGCGATAGAACAATTCAGCACGCAGGGGTGGTGATAGGCTTGGGAGCACACAGAACTGCGGGCCACACGCACTATAAGCAGTCCCGTCAGAACCTTGGTTACATGGGGCGGCTCTGTTACGCCCAGAACGTGACAGCGGTGACGGGGGCATGTCTGTTGGTAAAGAAGAGTCTGTACAATGAAGTGGGTGGCCTGGACAAACAATTTGCCATTTCCCTGAACGATGTGGATTTTTGCCTGAAGCTGCGGGAGAAAGGTCTGCTCAATGTGTTTACTCCTTTTGCGGAATTGTACCACTATGAGTCTGTCTCCAGAGGTCTGGATGATCAGGGGGAGAAAGCCGAGCGCTATAACCGGGAGTCTGAGAAATTCCGGAAGAAGTGGAAGGATACTTTAGAAGCGGGGGATCCCTACTATAACCCCAATTTTTCATTGGATAGAAGTGATTTTTCGCTGAAGATGCAGCAGTAAGGGAAGGAAAAAATGTATTAAATCCGTAACCTTTATGACGCCGCTTCCTCGGAGATTTCTGTGGAATATTTTTCCATAGTGTGATATAATATTGCCGAATCGGAGTCTTCAAACTTTATCTGGAAATCTGTGGAAGCGCAGGAGCAGATACCGGAACATATGTAAACAAAAACAGGCTGCGCAGAAATGAGGTAGAGCAAAATGAGTTTTATGGAGGAATTCAATTTCTGGCTGAACGACGATTATTTTGACCAGGAGACAAAGGACGAGCTGCTTTCGATTCGCGATGACCAGAAGGAGATTGAGGATCGCTTCTATAAGGAGCTGGAGTTCGGTACCGGCGGACTGCGCGGTGTGATCGGCGCAGGTACCAACCGCATGAACATCTATACTGTCAGAAAGGCTACCCAAGGCTTGGCCAATTTTATTATAAAGCAGGGAACCCAGGCTAAGGGAGTTGCTATCGCATATGATTCCAGAAATATGTCCCCGGAGTTTGCTGATGAGGCAGCGCTCTGCCTGGCAGCCAACGGAATCAAGGCATATGTGTTCGACTCCTTAAGACCGACCCCCGAGCTTTCCTTTGCACTCCGCACTCTTGGCTGTACTGCCGGTATCGTAGTGACTGCAAGCCACAATCCTCCTGAGTACAACGGTTATAAAGTTTACTGGGAGGATGGCGCCCAGGTGACCGCCCCCAAGGATAAGCAGATCATCGAAGAAGTGCAGAGCATTAAGGATTACCACACCGTAAAGACCATGTCCAAGGCTGACGCTCAGACCAAGGGTCTCTATCAGGTCATCGGCAAGGACATTGACGATAAGTACATGGTAGAGCTGAAGAAGCAGATTATTCATCCCGATGTGATTGCTGAGATGGCTGACGATATCAAGATTGTGTACACACCCCTCTGCGGAACGGGAAACCTGCCTGTGAGACGGATTCTGTCCGAGCTGGGTTTCAAGCATGTTTATGTGGTGCCTGAACAGGAGAACCCCGATCCTAAGTTCACAACTTTGGAGTATCCCAATCCTGAGGATCCTAAAGCTTTTACATATGCATTGCGTCTGGCGAAGGAAAAGGATGCGGATATCGTTCTTGCGACCGATCCCGACGCGGACCGTCTGGGCGTGTATGCCAAGGATACTAAGACCGGTGAGTATGTTTCCTTCACTGGTAATATGTCCGGTATGCTGATAGCTGAGTATATTTTAAGAGAAAAGACCGCTACCGGTACCATGCCGGCAAATCCGGCGCTGGTAACCACCATTGTGACCACTAATATGACCAGGCCCATTACCGCAGCTTATAATGTAAAGCTGATCGAGGTGCTGACCGGCTTTAAGTTCATCGGTGAACAAATTAAGCTGTTTGAGCAGTCCGGCAGCAACAACTATGTTTTTGGTCTGGAGGAGAGTTATGGATGCCTGGCGGGAACTCATGCCAGGGATAAGGATGCCATAGTTGCTGTGATGTGCCTCTGCGAGGTAGCTGCATTCTGTAAGAAGCAGGGCAAGACTCTTTGGGATATGATGCTGGATACCTATGAGAAATACGGGTATTATAAGGAGAGTCAGTACACCATCACCCTGAAGGGTATTGACGGCTCCAAGCAGATTGCAGAGATCATGGATAAGCTGCGCAAGAATCCTCCTAAGGCCTTTGGCAGCCTCCAGGTGCTGAAGTTCAGGGATTATCAGACCGACAGAACTCTGGATATGGCTACCGGAGAGGAGGGAACCACTGGCTTGCCCAAGTCCAACGTGCTCTACTTCGAGCTGCCCGACGATGCATGGTGCTGCGCACGTCCTTCCGGTACTGAGCCCAAGATTAAGTTCTACATGGGTGTGAAGGGAACCAGTATTCAGGATGCGCAGGCAAGGCTGGATCAGCTGACGGAAGATTTAAAGGCGGTACTGTGACGTGCTCAAAAGAATCAATCGCGCCAACTTAAAGAAAACCATATATTATTTAAAGCGCAACGGTTTAAAAAACACATATTATACTATTTTGGAGAGGCTGGCTGCTAGCAGGCAGCCTCTTTATCGTTTTATTCCGCCCGATGAATCGGAATTAGAAAGGCAGCGCAGGGATTGCAGAGTGTGGGAACCCGGCTTAACTTTCAGCATTGTGGTCCCTTGTTACCGTACGGTTCCCGGACACTTGCTTAAGATGCTGGAATCTGTGCTGCATCAGACCTACCCTCGCTGGGAGCTGATTCTTGCAGATGCCACGGAGGATGACAGCGTGGAAAGGGTACAAGCCTCACTGTCAGATTCCAGGATCCGATATGTCCACCTAACTGAAAACGCAGGGATCGCAGAGAATACTAACCGAGGGGTGGAATTGGCGTCCGGCGAATATATAGGCCTATTGGATCATGACGACTTGTTGACCCCGGATGCTTTATACTGTATGGCAGCTGCCATAGACCAGAGAAAACGAATCAAAAAAGAACCGATGTTACTTTATTCTGACGAGGATAAGTGTAATAGCGAAGGTACAGTGTTTTACGAGCCAAATTTCAAGGAAGATTTCAACCTGGATTTGCTCTTAAGCAATAATTTCATCTGTCATTTTATGCTTATGGAGAGCTCACTTATTCGAAAACTTATGTTACGTAAGAAGTACGATGGAGCCCAGGATTATGATCTGTTTCTGCGGGCAGCGGCTCAGTTGGTGGGACAGGAGGACAGAATCATTCATGTGCCCAATGTACTCTATCACTGGAGATGCCATACTTCTTCCACGGCAGAAAATCCCCAGAGTAAACTGTATGCCTATGATGCAGGACGCCTGGCAGTACAGGATTTTGCGGAAAGGAGAGGCTGGCAGGCAAAGGTGGTGGACACAGCTCATCTCGGCTTTTATCGGCTGGAATATCAGAATGACATTTTTGAGATCAGAGAGGATCTGGGGGCAATTGGCGGGCCATTGATTCACAAAGGTAAGATTAGCGGAGGCAGAATGGCGGAGGATGGACATGTGTACTATGAGGGGCTGAACTGTCACTTCAGTGGTTATCTACACAGGGCATCACTGCATCAAAACGCAGAAGCTCTGGATATCCGGAATATCTGTGTAAGGAAAGAAGCTTGGGGCTTGTTTCAGGATGTAGTAGGTGTTCCCTGGCAGACGCCGCCGGGGCAGGAGATTTTTGATGTTACAGTCCTGCCGGAAAAATCGGATTTTAAGGCATTAAGTCTAACTTTGTCCCAAGCTCTGCATAAGGCTGGGTACAAACTCTTGTATCTGCCGGAAAAAAAGAGAGAACTGTGAGATATGAAAAAAATAACAGTTGTTATACCTAATTATAACGGAGTAAGTTTTTTGCAGGATTGCCTTCAATCGCTGCTCTCGCAGGATTCAGGCACTCCGGAATATATAGTTCTGGTGGTTGATAATGGTTCTCAGGATGGGAGCCTGGAGCTTATAAGAGAACAGTTTCCTCAGGTTCAGGTTGAAGCTCTTTCTGAGAATACCGGTTTCTGCCATGCGGTGAATGTTGGAATCCAAAAATCGGATACCCCCTATGTGATTTTATTGAACAATGACACCAAGGTGGCTTCAGGTTTTGTATCAGGGCTTTACCATGCCATTGAAAGGGATAAGCAGATTTTTTCTGTCAGTGCAAGTATGCGTATGTGGGATGCGCCGGATCTGTTGGATGATGCCGGAGATCGCTATTGTGTACTGGGCTGGGCTTATGCCAGAGGAAAGGGAAAGCCTGCAAAACTGTACAGCAGTGCAAAAGAGGTATTCTCAGCTTGTGGAGGCGCAGCTATCTACCGCAGAGAAGTATTGGAGCGAATCGGTTTGTTTGACGAGATGCATTTCGCCTATCTGGAGGATCTGGATATTGGCTGGCGGGCGCGTATCCATGGGTACAAGAACTATTATGAACCCTCTGCGAAGGTCGTCCATTTTGGGAGCGCATCTACCGGTTCCCGTTATAATGAAAAGAAAACACTGCTGGCTTCAGCTAACAGTGTGTATGTTGTCGGGAAAAACATGCCGATATTACAGCTGTTATTCAATTTGCCTTTTTTGCTGGTTGGCTTCATTATTAAATTTCTGTTCTTCTGCCGGAAGAGTATGGGACGGCTGTATCTGAAGGGACTGTCAAATGGCCTGAAAAAAATATTGTCAAAGGACGGTCACGCCCGAAAGGTCTCTTTTCGATTTCGTCATCTAGGAAGCTATTTTGCCATTCAATGGCAGTTATACCTGAATCTGATACGAATTCTTAAGAAATCTTAAGAAATAGCTTCATAAATTCCTAAGTAGTTCCTTTTATAATAGCATTGTACAATATTTTTAGCTGGTCTGTGATTTTTTACGGTAGCAGGCATTTTTCGGGTAACTCACATGATTAAGGACAATCAGAAAGTTTTCAACCGATTAATGGTAATCATTGATGCTGCCATTACGGCAGCATCCTTTATGCTGGCTTATTTTTTTAAGTTTTATATTCTGAATAATGGTCCCGGTATTGGTGTGCTTCCTGTAGTTGAATATTTTCGCCTGTTGTGGGTGATTATTCCACTATATGTGCTTTTGTACTATATCTGTAGCATTTACGCACCAAAGCGCACGGTTCGGATTCGTTTTGAGGTCTATGGGATTATCAAGGCAAATTTCATAGGTATCATGGCTCTGATCATTATTCTGTTTATGATCGTACGGGAGTTGAACTATTCCCGTTCAGTGATTGCATTTTTCTATTTCTTTAACGTTGGTTTCACCTCGGCCTTCAGGATCTTTCTCAGGAAGAGCCTGAGAACCATCCGTAAGCAGGGATATAATCTGAAGCATATTTTGCTGGTGGGTTATTCCAGAGCAGCTGAAGAATACATCGACAGACTTATGGATAATCCTCAATGGGGATATGTGGCTTGTGGCATTCTGGATGACCATATTCCTGCAGGAACACTCTATAAGGGAGTGAAGGTTTTGGGAAGACTTGGCAATCTGGAGATCATTTTGCCGGAGAACAAATTGGATGAAGTGGCAATCACCCTGTCGCTGAAGGATTATGATTATCTGGAGAGTGTTGTGTCCATCTGTGAGAAATCCGGTGTGCACACAAAGTTCATCCCTGATTACAATAGTTTGATTCCCAGCAAACCCTACACGGAAGACCTGATGGGACTGCCGGTCGTCAATATTCGATATGTGCCCTTGACAAATACGGGTAATATTATGATGAAGCGTGTTGTAGATATCATGGGTTCACTTGCAGGGATACTGATCACTTCGCCCATCATGCTGATTGCAGCTATATTGATAAAGATTACCAGTCCGGGGCCCGTGATATTCAAGCAGGAGCGGGTCGGACTTCACAACAAAGCTTTTTTCATGTATAAGTTCCGCAGTATGGCCATGCAATCTCCCAAAGAAGAGAAGAAGGCCTGGACTGTGAGAGATGACCCGAGAGTCACGGGAGTGGGTAAAATATTGCGCAGGACAAGTTTGGATGAACTGCCACAGCTGTTCAATATTTTGAAAGGGGATATGAGCCTGGTAGGACCCAGACCGGAACGGCCGGGTTGGGTTGAAAAATTCCGCGAGGAGATACCCCGGTATATGGTGAGACATCAGGTTCGACCTGGTCTTACCGGATGGGCACAGGTCAGTGGCCTGAGGGGAGATACCTCAATCCGGAAGCGGATTGAGTATGACCTTTACTACATCGAGAACTGGACGCTGGGCTTTGACATCAAGATTATCTTAATGACATTTATTACAGGTTTTATAAATAAAAATGCTTACTAATTCACAAGGAGAGGTACAATGGCGACAAGTGCAATAGCAAACAAGGGAACGGCGGCAAGGAAGCCAAACAGAAAACAGCGGGAGTCAAAGAAAAAGCTGAAATTAGTGATATTCGGCTTTGAGCTGTTGGTAATATTGGTCATGGTAGGAGTACTGTATCTGGTCATTGGTGCTACAGATGAGATAGAGCCCATTCATGTTACAGAATTGGACAGAAATAATCTCGGCATTACTGATCAAGTGCAGGAAGCGACGGAGACTGAGGGGAGTTCCATGTACGGCTACATGAATATTGCCCTGTTTGGTGTGGATGCAAAGACCGAAAACGAACTGTTCAAGAGCAGCCGGAGCGACACCATTATGATAGCAAGTATCAATATGGATTCCGGAGACATCAAGCTGGTCAGTGTATACAGAGACACCTATCTTAATCTGGGTACTGACAAGTACAACAAGTGTAACGGCGCTTATTCCGCAGGCGGCGCAGAACAGGCAGTAAAAATGCTGAATATGAATCTGGATATGGATATTAAGGATTTTGTCACTGTCGGATATGCAGGTCTTGCGGAGGTCATTGACGGTCTGGGCGGTGTCTGGATTGACGTGGATAAGGATGAATTGAAGCATATCAATAATTACCAGTATAGTATTCTCGGAAAATATGCTTCAAAGTATATCACAGTTCCTCCGGATTTGAATTTCACACCGGATGAATACTTCAAAAACTATGAAGTGAAATTGGTGACTGAGCCCGGATATCAGCGATTGAACGGACTGCAGGCGACTGCTTATTGCCGTATCCGCTATGTGGGCAGTGATTTCCAGCGTACGGAACGGCAGAGAGAGGTCATTAGAGCCATTGAAGCTCAGGCAAAACAAGCCAGCCTTACCACATTGCTCAGTACGTTCGAGAAAGCCGCGGGAGATATCTATACTAGCCTTAGCGAGGAGACGATTAAGGAGCTGCTTCCAAAGATAGCAGATTACAGGATCGTAGACGAGGGCGCTTTCCCCGGAGTAAAGGGGCGGGTATCTGTCAGCATGGGGGCCAAGGGATCTTGTGAAGTCCCAGAGAATCTTACATCCAGTGTTGTGTGGCTGCATAAGTTTTTATTTGATGACGAACAGTATGAGGTCTCCGATACGGTAAAGGAGATCAGTAATCAGATTCTGAAAGACGCCAGGGTATATAATTCATCGATTGGCCAATAATTATTGAAACTGCCAGGAGGGGAGCTTTCAGGCTTCCCTCTTCTTATAATGTAAGTCCGCAGAAGCGGCAGGATTGGTGAAAAAGTGAAGGTTGATGTGATTATTCCTGTATACCGGCCGGGGATGGAGCTGTTTTCTCTTTTAGAAAGGCTGGAGAATCAGACCGTGGCTGTTCAAAATATTATTTTGATGAACACAGAGGAAAAATATTTTAAGCAGCTGATATGCGACGACAATACCATGTTCATAGAGAAGTACCGCAATACAAAAGTCTGGCATCTCTCAAAACGGGAGTTTGACCACGGCGGAACCAGGCATGAGGGAGTAAAACACTCGGATGCGGAAATATTTATAACTATGACCCAGGATGCCATGCCCGTAGATAATACATTAGTGGAAAGGCTGGTCGAGAGCCTTACCGGCAATGTTGCGGTGGCATATGCCAGACAGCTGCCGTCAAAGAACTCCGATGAACTGGAGCGAATCTCCAGATCTTTTAATTATCCGAAGAAATCCTGCGTAAAGACGGAAGCAGATCTGAAAAAACTGGGCATCAAGACTTTTTTCTGCTCCAATGTGTGTGCCGCTTACCGCAGGGATGTCTATGATGAATTGGGCGGATTTATCAGGCATACTATATTTAACGAGGATATGATCTATGCTGCCGGGGCAGTGAAAGCAGGGTACGGAATTGCTTATTGTGCCGGAGCCAGGGTGGTACATTCTCATAATTATACGAACCTGCAGCAGCTAAGGCGGAATTTTGATTTGGGTGTTTCCCAGGCAGATCATCCGGAGGTCTTTGGTGGGGTGGCTTCCGAATCTGAGGGAAAAAAGCTGGTAAAGGAAGCCTGGAGACAGTTGAAAGCAAAAAGACAGCTGTACAGATTTCCAAAATTTTGCGTGCAGTGCGGATTTAAATATGCAGGTTACCTTTTGGGAAGACATTACAGGAGGCTTCCCAGGAAATGGGTGTTGGCGCTTACCTGTAACAGAGAGTACTGGAAGCAGGCATAGGCAATAGTTCAGATTATATGGTGATGCCCTGAATATGGGGCAGAACGGAGGATATTATGTGCGGTATCGTAGGCTATATTGGCAGAGAGCAGGCGGCTCCTATCATCTTGGATGGACTGGCAAAACTGGAGTACAGGGGCTATGACTCGGCGGGGATGGCTGTGTTTGACGGCAAGGCCATTCAGACCCAGAAAGCTACAGGGCGTCTGAAGGTGCTGGAGAATCAGACCAGAGGAGGCGAGTCCATGCCCGGTGTCTCCGGAATCGGACATACCAGATGGGCCACTCACGGTGCACCTAACGACAGGAATGCCCATCCTCATGTCAACAATGAAGGCACGATTGCCGTGGTGCACAATGGCATTATTGAGAACTATATTCCTCTGAAAAGAAAGATGACAGACAAAGGATATGAGTTCCAATCCGAGACGGACACAGAGGTTCTGGCGCACTTGCTGGATTATTATTATAGGGGAAATCCTCTGGAGGCAATCACTAAGGTACTCCATCGTGTGGAGGGATCCTATGCTCTGGGTATTCTTTTTGCGGATTTTCCTGACGAGATTTATGCGGCCAGAAAAGACAGTCCGCTGATTGTGGGTCAAAACGAAACGGGATGTTTTATCGCTTCGGATGTGCCTGCGATCCTGAAGTATACCAGGACGGTTTTCTATATGGATAATCAGGAGGTGGCGGTCCTGAAGTCTAATGGTCTTAAATTCTTTTCTGTGGATCAGGAAGAACTGAAGAAAGAGGCAGTGACCATTGACTGGGATGCGGATGCGGCGGAGAAGGCCGGGTATGAGCATTTTATGCTGAAGGAAATGTATGAGCAGCCAAAGACTATCTCGGATACCATTTCCCCCAGAATACAAAACAATGATATTGTCATAGAAGAGCTGAAAATGACAGATGAGGAATTGAAGGGCATCCGAAAGATACATATTGTTGCCTGCGGTTCCGCTTACCACGCCGGCGTAACGGGAAAATATGTGCTGGAGGACCTTGCGCGGATACCAGTGGAGGTGGATGTGGCCAGTGAGTTCCGCTATCGGAATCCCATTTTGGAGGAAGGCTCCATGGTCATTGTCATCAGCCAGTCCGGCGAGACTGCTGATACGCTGGCAGCTTTGCGGGAATCCAAGGCCAGAGGGTTCAAGGTGTTGGGTATCGTGAACGTAGTTGGAAGTTCTATCGCCCGTGAGGCGGATTCCTGCCTGTATACCTGGGCTGGCCCCGAGATTGCAGTGGCTACCACCAAGGCTTACAGTGCACAGCTTGTGGCACTGTATCTGCTCGCTATGAAGCTGGCAAAGCTCAGGGGAACCGTGGATGAGGCGAAATTCCAGGAGCTGTTGGCTAATCTAAAGTGCTTGCCTGATCAGATTGAACTACTACTTGGTCAGAAGCAGAAGATTCAACATTTTGCAAACCGTTATCTCGGCGCCCGGGATATCTTCTTTATCGGAAGAGGAATTGACTATGCCATCTCACTGGAGGGCTCACTGAAGCTGAAGGAGATTTCCTATATTCACTCTGAGGCTTATGCTGCGGGAGAGCTGAAGCATGGCACCATTTCCCTGATTGAAGAGGGTACTCTTGTAGTTGCGTTGTCTACTCAGCAAGAGTTGTACCAAAAAACTATCAGCAACATGGTGGAAGTAAAGGCTCGAGGAGCCTTTGTAATGGCGGTGACAAACGAGGAAAATAAGGCAATTGAGAAAGCTGCTGACTATGTGGTGTATATCCCGGAGACCATTCCCTGCTTCTCCAACTCTCTGGCTATTATCCCCCTTCAGCTATTTGCCTACTATGTGGCAGTGGGCAGGGGATGTGATGTTGATAAGCCAAGGAATTTGGCAAAATCAGTAACTGTTGAGTGATAAAAAATTTTTTCACAATCACTTCATAAACGAAACACAATTTTTTCACAAATGGCGGATATACTGATGTACATAAAGAGAACAAAACAACTTTGATATAAGAAAAGAGGTAATCATTATGTACGAAAATGAAATGATAACTGGTCAGAACAACATGAATCAGTCAGCAGAATTGCAACCGATGGAAGCACAGCTGGTGGAACAGCAACCTGCAGGACCACAATCGGTAGAATTGCAATCGACAGAACCACAACCGGTGGAAAAATGTTCAGTGACAGAAACCATCGGAACAGAAAGTGCGGGGGCAGGAGCCAGCACATATTTCGATTATATTTCATCGCCCGGCCCCGTAAAGCCGGAGCCGGTAAAGTCGACAGATAACGGTAGCAAGGTCTCCTCTCCACAGATTGAAAAGGCTGTGAGAACAAAGAAGGGAAGTGCAGATGAAGATAGTCCCAAAAAGAAAAGCGGCATCTTCCGCAAATTTGTTCTGAGCGTTAGTCTGGGGCTGTGTTTTGGATTATTTGCAGGACTTGGGTTCTATGCGGTTCAACTTGGCATCGGGCAGCTGAACTATCAGGATGAACAGGATCAACTGGAGCAGAATCAACAGGAACAGGACCAACAGATGAAGGCCGCATCCGGAGATAGTGTGGTATTGTCCCCGGATTTGCGCCAGGCGATTCAGGACGAGCTATCGAAATATGGCTTTGTAAATCAGGTCTCTTATTCACTGACAGATGCTTCCAATGTGGTAAAACAGGTGATGCCGGCCATGGTCTCCATCATCAACAACAGTACAGAAACTCAGTCCTTTTGGGGGCAGACCTACACCACGCCAGTGGCATACAGCGGATCGGGCATTATTGTGGCACAGAAGGACGAAGAGCTGTTAATTGTCACAAATAACCATGTGGTAGAAGGAACCAACAGTTTGGAAATCACTTTCATTGACGGATCTACGGCAGAAGCAGTTATCAAGGGCCTGGATGCTGACATGGATCTGGCTGTGATTGCTGTTCGTCTCTCTAAGCTGTCTGAGGATACGAAAGGGGCTATTACCATTGCGACTCTTGGAAACAGTGACAATTTGGAGCTGGGTGAGCAGGTGATCGCTATTGGAAATGCACTGGGCTACGGTCAGTCCGTATCTGGTGGTATGGTCAGCGCCCTTGCCAGAGAACTCACTTTTGACGATGGTTCCACAGGTATCTTCATTCAGACGGATGCAGCTATCAACCCCGGTAACTCCGGCGGTGCACTCCTAAACATGAAGGGTGAAGTGATCGGCATCAACTCCAGCAAGATTGGCGGCACCTACGTGGAGGGTATGGGTTATGCCATTCCCATCACATCAGCCAGTCCTATTATTGCAGAGTTGATGGATCGACAGACCAGGGAACAGAAGGTGACAGAGAGCGAGAGAGGTTACCTGGGCATTCGGCTTCAAGCTTTGGATGCCACTACCGCGCAGTTGTATGGTATGCCTCAGGGCGCGTATGTACGCAGCGTTGATGAGGATTCTGCAGCAGCAGAGGCGGGACTCTTGCATGGTGACATCATTGTGAGCTTTGACGGTCAAAGGATATCTTCTACTGTCGAGCTGACCAATGCAATGGAATATTACCGTGCCGGTGAGACAGTGAAGATGACAATAAAGCGGATTATAGACGGTGAGTACAGATCCGTTGAACTGGAGATTACTCTGGGGCGGAGACCGTAAGTGTCGAGCTGTCATAATATATGGTTATAAATCCCGGGTGGACGGACAGTTCTCCCGGGATTTTATGTTTAGAAAAACTTCACTTGTGTTGGAACACAAATTAAAGTATACTCATATCAGGTCATAACACAGGATGCCGGGAGACATTTCGGCAGCAGAAATGGAGAAATATATGTCAGACAGATACGATCAGGAAAATGAAGCAGATGAGGAGAAGCTGACGGAAGACCATGATGCTTCCAGCACTAAAAAAGCGGGTAAGAGCAGCAACAATGAATACGAGGATGTCTGCTTCATCTGCCGCAGGCCGGAGAGCAAGACCGGAAGGATGTTCAAGCTGCCAAATAATATCTGTGTCTGCAACGATTGCATGCACAAGACAATGGAGACGGTGAGCCAGTTTGATTACCAGGGAATGCTGAACAATCCTAACTTTCAGAGTGAACTGGATCAGCTTACCAGACAGGGGGGCTTTCCCAATATCAGCTTTGTGAATCTGGCGGATCTTCAGGGAGATGGTGGCATCCCTAACAAGCAGAAATTGAAAAAGAAGAAAAAGAAGGAAGGTCAGGAACCTGTCCTGAACATAAAGAATATTCCCGCACCTCATAAGATAAAAGCCAGTCTGGATGAATATGTGGTTGGACAGGAGCACGCGAAAAAGGTAATTTCCGTAGCTGTATATAATCATTATAAGCGTGTTGCGACCGGCACCATGGATGATATTGAAATCGAGAAGTCTAATATGTTGATGATCGGTCCCACCGGCTGTGGGAAGACATATCTTGTGAAAACCCTGGCACGTCTTTTGGATGTGCCTCTGGCTATCGCAGACGCTACATCCCTGACCGAGGCAGGTTATATAGGCGATGATATCGAGTCCGTAGTGTCTAAGCTGTTGGCAGCAGCAGATAATGATGTAGAGAAAGCAGAACAGGGTATCATCTTTATCGACGAGATAGACAAGATTGCAAAAAAGAAGAATACCAATACCCGTGATGTCAGTGGGGAGAGCGTTCAGCAGGGGATGTTGAAGCTTCTGGAAGGCGCGGAGGTGGAGGTGCCCGTGGGGGCCAACAGTAAGAATGCCATGGTTCCCCTGGCAACGGTGAATACCCGTAACATCCTCTTTATATGCGGCGGTGCGTTTCCCGACCTTGAGGATATTATCAAAGAGCGGTTGACTAAGTCCGCTTCCATCGGCTTCAACTCGGAATTAAAGGATAAATACGACAAGGATAAGAACATCCTCTCCAAGGTGACGGTGGAGGATATTCGGAAATTTGGCATGATTCCTGAGTTTATCGGTCGTCTGCCCGTTATCTATGCCCTGGAAGGTCTGACCCAAGAGATGATGGTGAAGATTCTGAAGGAGCCTAAGAATGCCATTCTAAAGCAATATCAGAAACTGTTGGAGCTGGACGAGGTGAAGCTGGAGTTCACTGACGGAGCGCTGGAGGCCATTGCTGAGAAAGCCCTGAAGAGAGATACCGGAGCCAGAGCCCTTCGCTCTATTATCGAGGAATTTATGCTGGATATTATGTATGAGATTCCGAAGGATGAGAATATTGGCAGAGTGGTTATTACCAAGGAATATATTGAGGGTAACGGGGGGCCTGTGATTGATATTCGGAGTAATTTGCTGGTGGATCGCATGGAGGATTTGAAGGAAGTCTCCGGAGATGCGGTGGCCGGTGTCTGAGCATTGAGTGCAGTGGAATGTGAACAGCGGTTTATGGCATTTGTCATGGGCTGCTGTTTTTATGTTGGGCGTAGCGAGTGACGGCACCGGGTGGTGGGTATGCTCCGGTGCCTGTCTCCCAAAACTGTCACTTGCAACCTCCTGTATATCCTATTTCTTTTCTGATTCTATAAATTTCTGTATTGACAATAAATCAAAATATGGTATGATACACATATGAACATTAGTTCATATGAACGAATCAAAATGTGAAATGCAAATCATTTGCATCTATAAGTGACCTGAGAGAAAAAGAGGAGGAAATGACAATGAAGAAGACCTACAAGATCGAAGTGGACTGCGCAAACTGCGCGCTGAAGATGGAGGACACCGCAAAGAAGGTGGAGGGCGTTCAGGATGCTACGGTCAGTTTTATGACCCAGAAGATGAAGGTGGAATTTGCGGAGGGTGCTGACGTAAGGAACGTTATGGAAGCGGTCAGGAAGGCCTGCAAGAAGGTGGAGAGTGACTGTGAAATATACCTGGATTAATTGATGTTTTGAATTAATGCCAAAGTGGGTAAGGGGTGTAAATATGACAAAGAAACAGAAGAAGGTTTTATTTAGGATTATCATTGCTGCCGTATTGACAGTAGCACTGCACTTTGTACCGGTGGAAGGATATCTGCGGTTTGGACTGTATCTGATTCCCTACCTTGTGATTGGCTATGACATATTGAGAAAGGCAGCGTTGGGTATTATTCACGGTGAAGTCTTTGATGAAAATTTTCTGATGGCTGTAGCCACTGTGGGCGCCATGCTGCTGGGACTCTATAACGAATCCCAGGGTTTGGAAGGCGAGTTCGCAGAGGGGGTTGCCGTTATGCTGTTCTACCAGATAGGAGAACTGTTTCAGGCGGTGGCTGTGGGAAAGAGCCGTCGGAATATTACAGCGCTCATGGACATCCGACCGGACTATGCCAATATTGAGGATGAGAACGGACAACTGGAACAGGTGGATCCCGACGATGTGGAGTTAGGTAGTGTCATTGTGGTGCGCCCCGGAGAGAAGGTTCCTATCGATGGTATAGTGGTGGAGGGTGCCTCCTCGCTGAATACCAGCGCTCTTACCGGGGAAAGTGTGCCTCGGGACATTCACAGTGGAGAAGAAGTCATCAGTGGCTGCGTGAATTTGACAGGTCTTCTGAAGATTCGTACTACAAAGGAGTTTGGAGAATCTACTGTATCTAAGATTCTGGACCTGGTGGAAAATTCCAGCATGAAGAAAGCCCGCACCGAGAATTTTATCACCAAGTTTGCAAAGTACTATACGCCGGCAGTGTGTTACAGCGCACTGGCATTAGCCCTGATCCCTACGGTGATAAATCTACTCATGGGAAATCCGGCAAACTGGAGCACATGGGTGATTCGTGCATTGACATTCCTTGTTATCAGCTGTCCCTGTGCCCTGGTCATCTCTATACCTCTGAGCTTTTTCGGCGGTATCGGCGGCGCATCTGCTTGCGGCATCCTGGTGAAAGGCTCCAATTACCTGGAGGCGCTGGCACAGGCAAAGTATGTGGTATTTGACAAGACAGGTACCCTGACCAAAGGTGTGTTTCAGGTAACGGGAGTGTACCCTTCTGAGATATTTCGGCAGGGGCTGGAGGGGGAGGACCTTAAGAGGGAGAGCAAAACACAAAATGGGATGGAAGAAGCAGATTCGGCTGCGAACAACGCTGGTATCGGAGATTTGGCAAGCCGGCAGTTACTGGAATATGCCGCCTGCGCGGAGAGCTATTCCACTCATCCCATCAGCAAGAGTCTGAGGGAGGCTCATGGTCAGGAAATACCAATTGAGCGGGTGGCGGATGTGGAAGAGATCAGCGGTCATGGTGTTACAGCCCTGGTGGACGGTATACAGGTGGCGGCAGGTAATGATAAGCTGATGAAAAAACTGGGGCTTGTCTGTGAAGAAGCTGCAGAGGTCGGTACTGTGGTGCATGTGGCAGTGGATGGAAAATACGGCGGTTACATTCTGATCTCAGATGTGGTGAAGGAGCAGTCGGCAGAGGCTATCAAGGCTCTAAAAGCTGCCGGCGTGAAAAAGACAGTCATGCTCACCGGTGACAGCGTGAAAGTGGCGGAGCATGTGGCATCCCAGCTGGGACTGGATGAGATGAAAAGTGAATTACTGCCGGCCGATAAGGTGGACGCAGTAGAGAAGCTCCTGGGTGAGAAAGCTCCCAGAGAAAATCTTGCCTTTGTGGGCGATGGTATCAACGATGCCCCAGTGTTGTCCAGGGCCGACATTGGCGTGGCTATGGGTGCTTTAGGTTCCGATGCTGCTATTGAAGCCGCAGACATTGTACTCATGGACGATAATCCTATGAAACTTGCCCTGGCTATCCGAATCTCCCGGAAATGCCTGCGCATTGTTTATGAGAATATTGTATTTGCTCTGGCTGTCAAAGCTATCTGCCTGGTGCTGGGCGCATTTGGTATTGCTAACATGTGGATTGCCATTTTTGCGGATGTGGGTGTTATGGTGTTGGCCGTTTTGAATGCTGTCAGATGCCTCAAGGTAGATTTCAAATAATTTTTATCAAAAAAGGCTTGTCGTTCTGGTGTGCTACCCGTCAAGTAGACAATTAAAAAAATAAAACTTTTTTGTGTTGCC
>JAFLRO010000059.1 GCA_022511425.1 Acetatifactor sp. | reverse complement strand
ATCTCTTCCAGTTCTCAGGAAGTCTGGTGGACCAGAGAACGGTCAGGTTGGGCTCAGGAGAAGGTCCAAGGTTGGTCAGGGTGTTCAGGTAACGGAAGCTCATCTTGGTAACCATGGGTCTGCCGTCAACACCAACGCCGCCCAGAGACTCGGTAACCCAAACGGGATCGCCTGCGAAAATCTGGTTGTACTCGGGAGTGCGTGCAAACTTGATGAGACGCAGCTTCATGATGAAGTGGTCAACGAACTCCTGAATCTCTTCCTCAGTGAAAGTACCGTTCTTCAGATCTCTCTCAGCGTAGCAGTCAAGGAAGGTGGAAGTACGTCCCAGGGACATAGCTGCACCGTTCTGCTCCTTTACAGCACACAGATATCCGAAGTAGGTCCACTGGATTGCTTCTTTTACGTTTGCAGCGGGCTTGGAAATATCGCAGCCATAGGAAGCTGCCATCTCCTTCATCAGCTTCAGTGCTACCATCTGCTCGGAAATCTCCTCGCGAAGACGGATCACATCGTCGGTCATCACGCGTCCGGTGGAAGCCTTCTGAGCCTCCTTGTCCTCGATCAGTCTGTCGATACCATACAGAGCCACACGTCTGTAGTCGCCGATGATACGTCCGCGACCGTAAGCATCAGGAAGACCGGTGATGATGTGAGAAGAACGGCAAGCTCTCATCTCAGCATTGTAAGCATCGAAGCAGCCTGCGTTATGTGTCTTTCTGTGGGTGGAGAAGAACTCGGAGATCTCAGGGTCTACCTCGTAGCCATTGTCGGAGCATGCCTTCTCTGCCATACGAATACCGCCATAAGGCTGAAGGGAACGCTTGAAAGGCTTGTCAGTCTGGAAACCTACGATAGTCTCCTTGCTCTTGTCCAGATAACCGGGGCCATGGGAGGTGATAGTGGAAACAACTTTGGTGTCCATGTCGAGGACGCCGCCTGCTTCTCTCTCCTGCTTCTGAAGGTCAAGTACCTGCGTCCACAGATCCTTGGTATTCTGTGTTGCTCCGGCCAGGAAGCTCTCATCGCCATCATAGGGATGATAGTTTCTCTGGATGAAGTCGCGGACATTGACTTCTTTGTCCCATTTGCCTGTTACAAAATCTGTCCATTCTGGTCTCATTTTGAAATGCCTCCTATTAGTATTTGAATTAGTTTGATGAAAAAATACGTTGCTGCTAATCCTAAGATTAATTATATGAAGAACAAGGAATACAGTCAAGTGCAGGCGTGTTTTTTTTTGAATACAAATACTGGTTTGTTCTAAAGGCTTGAATATACTTAACAATTTTAATAAATCCATTCAATTGTGAAGATTAACGTGTATGTTTGGTGTCTCTTGAAAAAATATTTTTATGATAGTATAATGTGTCTTGAATACTGATTTGTCGGTATAGTGCCTTGTTGTAGCAATAAGTGTTTGGACTATTTATTCAATAGGCTGTTTGCGATTTTGAAAGACTGAGTATCACACAAGTGAGGGAAAATGAATAAAAAGTGCTTTGATAATGGTCTATTTACTAACGTCCTCCTATGTTTGTTTGGGATAATTGGACTAGCCCTTATGTTCATTAAATGCTTTTCTGTACAAGCCTGGAAGGATGAAATATATACATTAACTATTATTTCCTATAACTATAAGGATATGCTTGACGCTATTGCCCGTGATGTCCATCCGCCTTTATATTATCTCATTTTGAAGGCGGTTGTTGATTTTGCCAAAACCGTCTGTCCGGAAGTTAATACAGTGTTGCTATCTCGTATCGTTTCCATGATGCCTTTTGTATTATTTATGCTGATAAATGGAACGCTGATTAAGGAGTCATTCGGATCAAAGGTTGCATTGATGTTTGCATTTATGATAACCTTTATGCCCAAATTCATGCTTTATAATATTACTATACGTATGTATAGTCTGGGGTGGCTAAGTGTTACCTTAACTTATTTGATGTATTATCGGATTGTTTTTGAGAAACGTGATAGGTATTTAGTTTTCTCTTTGTGTGCTCTGGCCGCCATGTACACTCATTATTTTGCGGCTGTCAGTGTGGCGGTTCTGTTGATGCATATGTTTGTGCTCTTATGTTGGGAAAGACGATCAATTTTGCGGTTATGCACTAGTATGTTTGGCATGTTAGTTTGCTATGTACCCTGGTTTTTCATTGCACTGCAGCAAATGGGCAGGGTGTTTGAAGATTACTGGATACCTCCGTTATCAATACGCACTTTTCTGGGAGCAGCGTCTTTTGTGGTATGCCCTCCTATCAACAATGATTATTATGATGGGTTAATTTGTTTAGCAGTTGCAGTGTTGTATCTTTATAGTTGGATTAGGCTGTGGAACAAGAATAAAAGGTTGTTGTTCTTTTCCGTTACAGGATTTAATATGGTTGCAATTACGGCGTTGTTTGGCATTGTGATATCCTTTATCTATAGGCCGATATTTATTGCCAGGTATTTGATGCCTTCGATGGGATCTTTTTGGCTCAGTTATGCTGTTTGGATTAAAGAAGCAGATGATAGAGACAAATCTATTATAAAAATTGGTTTAATATTTTTCTTAGTATTGGGAATGATTTCAACGATCCTATTTGAACAGAGGAGCTTGCTCGTTCTACTGTCTTGACAAATGAAGATTGTATTTTTGGAATTGCTTGCCAAGTGGTGAAGAAAGTATTATACTATTCATGTGAAAAGGAGGGTTTTTATGAGCGAAATAACTAAGGAAATGACCATTGGAGAGATATTGAATACCAATCCTAATGTTGCTCCAATCTTGTTGGAAGCAGGAATGCATTGCCTGGGCTGTCCTTCTGCGCAGGGTGAGTCTCTGGAAGAAGCTGCCATGGTACACGGCATGGATATCGATGACTTGATGGCAAAGATTGCTGCTCTGTGAAAAAACTGTAGATTAGCTTCGAAAGATTGAGAAACAGAGGCACCCTCCTAATGGAAGGTGCCTCAATTAATATTCCGTCACTTATATCGTCCATAAAATCATAATTTGCCCAGTGCCTGAACAGCATTCTCTTTAACCAGAGTCTCACAGTGCTCTGCCAGAAAAGTGCCGCTGGCAGACATGGAACGCTGTAATGCACCGTACTCGGAGACAATGTTACAGGAACGGTCAAAGCCGTCACGGGTCTCGTCGCCCTGGGTCAGCAACAGCAGGTATTTGTCGGTTGCTGTATCTTTATAAAGGGTACTCAGCCCGCGGTAATGCTCAGCAATCACCGAGCAGACTTCCATGACCAGCTGGAGAGAATTCAACTGGAAGATTCTGGTTCGGGTGCGCTCGTCAGCATTTGCGGTATCAGGTTCCCCTCCGGCATCCTGTTTCTGTCCGGTCTCCTGAGAATCCGTCTGCAGTCTGCGGAACAGATCCATCACATCTTCCGAGGCGGTCTCACTGAACTCTTCGAATTCTTCACTGTATTCATTATCCTCAGTGACAGAGGGTGCGAATCTTGAAAAGCGGGTGTCCAGTTCCTCGGGATCCTCAACTTTAGTGATAATCAAAACGATACACTCGGCATTTAAGGGAATCGCCTCTATCATCAGTGGAATATCCTCAGCTTCAAAGCCGAATTCGAAATTGGCCTGGCGCATCATATCCCGAAAGAGAGTCTTTGCCTTCTCTGTGCCGTAAGCCAGTTCGCTGATCTTCAGTTCGCGGCTTATCAGGTCTTCTTTAGTCAAGGTACAGCGGATCTGGTTTTCATTCACTTTTTCTATTTTCATACGACAGACCTTTCCTTTCTGCATTGCAGGCATGCGGAGTAGCGTTAATAAACGACTAAATGTATCTTATACTCTTGCAACCTTTAAGTCAATAGCAGGATTTCACTTTAAATTTTTTTAATATTTTAATGCTTGGACTTGCCAAAATTTTACAGATGGGATATAATGTATTCTGTAAGCGCCTTCGGTACTCTGTACGGGGAAGGAGGCAGCAGTCTTTTAATATCAAGTTGATTTATTGATTTTGGAACGATCGTTCCGCTTCATCCTTATTATCTTGTTCATATATCACATTATATGACAGATCTGAGATTCTGACATATATTCTCAAGGATGTCTTACAAGTCAGAGGCTGGAATTTTGCTGTCATCTGCTTGGTCATAGTATTTCAACTAATATTCACAAATATAATTCATTTTAAACTTACCAAACAATGGCAATTTGTGCCAGAGTACGTACCGCCGGAGACGCTTACGCTTATTTGAAGTATTGGTATAACTCCCGTAAATGATTCATCACAAAACCTTTTGGACTGGGAGAGAACGGAAGAAGGAGGAATGTTTTGGATGACGAATACAGTGAAGTAGTGGAATGGGAGTTCGTCAGGGAGGCATTTACCGTGCAACTGGAGATGCTGCAAAGACGCGGGGTAGAACTTTTTGTGGACGGAGAAGCCGCACTTCCGGTGGAAGCCGCGGCGAAAGCCGTGCGTGAGAACAGCCCCTATATGGCGGACTATGTATTTGGAGACACGGGAAATATTGAACAGGTGCGCTTTGACAGAGTGACACACTGGTAGCCGTAAAAGTCTCCGGTCAAGCTTAGCGTGAATCATTGACATTGCCGGTTACAAAACGGGCTGCCTCTCGTGCTGATAAGGGCAATGTCAAAAAAGGGTAATGACGACTTGAAATTAGTGTGGTATGATGTAACTGACCGCTTGGGGCGGCAGTTACATTCATATCCCAAGGTACATTGGGTCAAAAATACATTTTTAGGCCGGATTTGCTGGGATACACATATTTCAGGAAGGAATGCATCAAGATGAAAAGGATTATACCTGTGGTTGTGGCGCTGCTTCTGATTGTGATCATTGGTAGTGTCTATTTTGGGGAGCAGCTCTGGGACAAGTATTCCTATGGAAAGGAGCTTGCCGATTTGGATGAATATTACGGAGTGACAGACGGCCAACTGGCTATTATTCTCCAGGATGAGAAGATGGAGGAGAAGGCTGTTGTGACGGACGGGGCAGTTTACTTCGATCTGGATACAGTGCGCAAGTATATTAACGAAGGCTTTTATGCTGACTTCAACGAGCAGAAATTGCTCTATACCACAGCAGTGGACACCGCTGTGGCTATGTTCGGACAGACGGGATATGGCACAGGAGACGGTAATGTTCAGACAGCATACAAGGTGTGTTACATGGACGGGAAGACGCTTTATGTGGCGGCAGAATATGTGAGAAAGTTTACAAACTACGAATACTTATGGTATGATCGGCATCTGCAGGTTTACACAGAATGGGGAGTAAAGGAGATCATGACGGTTTCAAGGCAGACACAGGTTCGCACGCTGGGTGGGATCAAGAGTCCGATACTGCGTGAGCTGGAGCAGGGGGAGACTGTGGAACTGCTGAAGCAGATGGATACCTGGAGCCTGGTAAAGACTTCGGATTCTGTCATTGGGTATGTGGAAAATAAGCGGCTGACAAACCGGAGTACGGACATTGAGACCCCGGTGACGGATTATGTGGCACCGGAGTATACTACTGCTGCATTGGAAGGTAAGTTGAGTCTTGGCTGGCATTCCATCGGCGGTGTTGGCGGCAATGCCACATTGGATGAAATGCTGTCAGAGTGTGGTAATGCTATCAATGTGATTGCTCCCACCTGGTTCAGCCTCTCCGATGATTTGGGAGGTTTCATTTCTTACGGAGAGAAAAGTTATGTGGAGAAAGCACATAAAAAAGGTCTTCAGGTCTGGGGTACGTGGGATAATTTTAACTACGCGAATTCCACGCAAAATGCGGTCAGTACTTATCAGGTACTCTCCAATACAACGGTACGTCAGCAGTTTGTTGAGAATATCGTCAGCACCTCTCTGGAGCTGGGACTGGACGGCGTTAATATTGATTTTGAGGGCTTGACCCAGGACAGCGGAGAACATTTTATTCAGTTTCTGCGGGAACTGTCAGTATTGTGTAGGGAGAGTGGTTTGGTGCTGTCAGTAGACAACTATGTTCCGTTCAACTACAACGAGTTTTATCGGCTGGATATTCAGGGGCAGATTCTGGACTATGTGATTATCATGGGGTATGATGAGCATTGGAGCGGCAGCAAGGATCCGGGCAGTGTAGCCAGCATCGGCTATGTGTCCGACGGGCTGACAAGAACTTTGGAGCAGGTGCCCGCTGATAAGGTGGTCAACGCACTTCCCTTCTACACTATTTCGTGGAAAACGGAAGGTACGGAGGTGACAGACGATTATGTAACCATAAAAAATATGGACAGCTATCTTAAGCGGGTGGGAGTAGAGCCACAGTGGGACGAGGAAGTCGGACAGTACTACGCAGAGTGGCAGGATGGATCTGCTATCTGTCAGATCTGGGTAGAAGATGAAAGAAGTATTCGAGAGAAACTTAGTGTGATGAATGCACAGAAAATCGGAGGCGTGGCAGTCTGGAGAATAGGATACGGAAATTCTAAAGTATGGGAACTGGTTCGTAGTTATACGGGGTTATAAGGGATTCTAAAAATAAGTTCCGGCTTTTGCCGGAGCTTATTTTTTAAATAATGATTCTATTTCTATATGTATTTCCGTCATTTTACTGGTTTTAAAGAAAAATAAATAGGAATATATTGTTTTAAAGCGTACTGGCGGAATGGAACGGATGAATAAATTACAAGACAAGATTCAGGAGAAACTTCAGAGCCGGGTGCTTGCGCTTGCTCTGATGGCCTTGTTGGTGGCTTCTATCGTATATGTGGGGCGAGAAACCGCTTATTATGTCACTGGGGAAACAGTGAGCGTGTCTGAGGAGGTAAGGTGCGTTGTGATTGATGCAGGGCACGGCGGCATGGATCCGGGCAAAGTCGGTATTAATGGAGTCAACGAAAAAGATATTAATCTCCAGGTTGCACTTCTTGTAAAAAAATACCTGGAGGCGGCTGACATTCGGGTGGTGATGACCAGGGAGACGGATGACGGTCTTTATGATTCAAATGCCTCCAATAAAAAAGTCCAGGATATGAAGCGGAGAATATCGCTGATTGATGAGACTGCACCTGTCGCCGCCATCAGTATTCATCAGAACAGCTATCCGGAAGAGTATGTCCATGGAGCTCAGGTCTTTTACTACGCCGGCAGCACTCAAGGTAAAATGCTCGCCGATTTCATTCAGAAACAACTGGTGAAGAAAGTGGATCAGGACAACAAGCGTGGAATTAAAGCGAATGACAGCTATTATCTGCTGAAAAAGACGGAAATCCCTATTGTGATTGTAGAATGCGGATTCCTTTCTAACAGCGCAGAAGCAGAGCGTTTATGTGATCCTGACTATCAGGATAGGGTCGCTTGGGCTATACATATGGGAATTCTGCAATATCTGAATGAGTAGGGCTTTTCCTTTTTGCGAAAGTATGATATACTTATTATAAGTCTGCGCACAAGCTTGACTTAATACGATGAAAGCGCTGTGTACAGCTTTTGGAAAGAGTTAATTGGGATATGAAGACCATTACAGAGAAAATCCGACAGGATGCGGAGAGGCTTACCGACCGGGAGGAGGAAGCACTGCGCAAAGCCGGCAATATAATACGGCAGGGTGGTTTGGTGGCTTTCCCTACTGAGACTGTGTACGGTTTGGGAGGCGATGCTCTGAACCGGGAGTCCTCCCGGCGGATTTATGAAGCCAAGGGCAGACCATCGGACAATCCACTGATTGTACATATATGTCGTTTCGAGGACATTGCTGAGATTGCATCCGATGTCCCGGAGGAGGCGGTTAGAATTGCTGCAGCCTTCTGGCCGGGACCGCTGACCATGATCCTGCATAAGTCGGATAGAGTTCCTTATGAGACCACAGGAGGTCTTGACACGGTGGCTGTGCGGCTGCCCTCTCATCCTGTGGCGCGGAAGCTGATTGAATACAGTGGAGGCTATGTGGCGGCTCCCAGCGCAAACATATCCGGTAGACCTAGCCCGACAGCGGCAAAGTATGTGACAGAGGATATGGAAGGCCGGATAGATATGATTCTGGACGGTGGAGCGGTAGGGATTGGACTGGAATCCACTATTGTGGACCTGACAGTAACACCGCCACAGATCCTGCGGCCCGGCTACGTGACACAGGAGATGCTGAGTAATGTACTGGGAAAAGTTGACACAGATGTCACTATTTTGCAACGAGATAGCGGACAAGCACCTAAAGCCCCCGGCATGAAATATCGGCACTATGCTCCGAAGGGAGAGTTGACCATAGTGGAAGGCGATCCGGAATTGGTGGCTGCTTACATGAACCGACAGGCGGCTAACGCCCGGGAACGGGGGGAGAGAACGGGTATCATCGGAACCCGGGAACATATGGCGCAGTATCAGGCGGATGTGGTTAAATGCCTGGGTGATCGGGCGGACGAGGAGAGTATTGCCAGAAATCTCTATTCGGTTCTGCGCCAAATGGATGAAGAACAGGTCACAAGGATTTATTCGGAGAGCTTTGCTTCCCAAGGATTTGGACAAGCCATCATGAACAGACTACTGAAGGCCGCAGGCTACCGAGTGGTAAAAGTATAGAAATAATAATTCGAAATAATATCAGAGGAGGGAATGGACATGATAGCAATAGGGAGCGATCATGGCGGATATGATTTGAAGCAGTGTATTATCAGTCATCTGGAGGAAAAAGGAATTCCTTACGAGGATATGGGCTGCAATGGTAAAGAGAGCTGCGACTATCCTGTATTTGGCAGGGCGGTTGCGAAGGCTGTGGCAGAAGGCCGCTGCGAGAAAGGCATAGTCATCTGTACCACAGGCATTGGTATCAGCATTGTGGCAAATAAGGTGAAAGGGGTTCGCTGTGCGCTTTGTGCCGACACACTCTCAGCCAAGATGACCCGCCTGCATAACAATGCAAATGTGCTGGCTATGGGCGGCGGCATTGTTGGACCGAATCTTGCATTGGAAATTGTGGACACTTTTCTGGATACGGATTTTTCCAACGAGGAGAAGCACTGCCGCAGGGTTGGCATGATGGAAGAGGAATAATTTGAAAGGAAGCAGACCTTTTATTACTATTTGTTCCGCCAGCTGAAGGCGGCGGAATGGAGATTAACACAAGAATTGGATATGGAATTAATGATAATATAGAAGATATAGAAGAAAGTACTCAGGAGGGAATAGATATGTCAAAGGTAGTAGTCATGGATCATCCGCTAATCCAGCATAAGATAGGCTTTATTCGCAGAAAAGAGACTGGAACAAAGGATTTCAGGCAGACCATCAGTGAGATTGCCATGCTGATCTGCTATGAGGCCACCAGAGATTTGAAGTTGGAGGATGTAGAGATTGAGACTCCCATTTGCAAGGCTATTGCAAAGGAGCTGAGGGGAAAGAAAATGGCAATTGTGCCCATCCTTCGTGCAGGTTTGGGGATGGTGGACGGAATGCTTCAGATGATTCCGGCGGCAAAGGTAGGACATATCGGATTATACAGAGATCCGGAGACCTTGAAGCCTGTGGAGTATTACTGTAAACTGCCGGCGGATTGTGCAGAGAGAGAAGTTTTTGTGGTAGATCCCATGCTGGCTACAGGCGGTTCTTCTGTGGCAGCTATCCAGATGCTGAAGGATAAAGGATGTAAGAATATTCATTTTATGTGTATCATTGCTGCACCGGAAGGTGTCAAAGCTATGGAGGAAGCGCATCCCGATGTGGATTTGTACGTGGGTGCTTTGGATGAGAAATTGAATGATCACGGCTACATTGTACCCGGTCTGGGTGACGCCGGTGACAGGATTTTCGGAACCAAGTGACGGTTAGCTACAGAGGAGATGCGTAATGAGTGGCAAAAGATCTGACTATATCAGCTGGGACGAGTATTTTATGGGGGTGGCGCAGCTGTCCGGTATGCGTTCTAAGGATCCCAATACCCAGGTGGGCGCCTGCATTGTCAGCAGTGACAATAAGATATTGTCCATGGGCTACAACGGTTTTCCTGCCGGCTGCTCCGATGAGGAATTTCCATGGGAGAGAGAAGGAGAAACGTTAGATACCAAATATCCTTTTGTGACCCACGGTGAGCTGAACGCTATTTTGAATTACCGGGGAGGCTCCCTGGAGGGAACGAAGCTTTATGTTTCTCTGTTTCCCTGCAATGAATGTGCGAAGGCTATCATTCAGGCGGGAATCAGGACTGTGGTGTACGACAGCGACAAATATCAGGGGTCGGTGGAAAACAGGGCTTCAAAGAAGATGTTTGATGCCGCGGGCGTGGTATATGTTCCCTATTCCAGAACGGGGCGCCATTTACATATTCAGGTGTAACAGAAGAGAGATTGTCAGAGAAAGATGAGGTTATGTATTTGAAAGGCAAAATTTGGAGAAGACGAAAAAGAATTGCGCTGCTGTTGGTTGTAGTGACGCTTACCGGCATAGTGCCTGCTGCGCCGGAACCTCTTATAGTGTCTGCGACTTCTGCTCCCAGTACGCAGGAGCAGATCGACCAGGCCGAGCAAGAGAGGGAAGACCTTAAAAATCAGCAAGAGCGTAACAAAAAAACTTTGAACGGTCTGAAGGGTGTGCAGAATGATCTTAAAGAGAATCTTGAAGAGTTGAACGCACAGCTGAACGAGGTGGTTCAGAATTTGGAGAATCTGGAGCAGCAGATCGGTGACAAGGAGCAGGAGATTGCGGATACTCAAGTGGCATTGGCGGAAGCCATAGACATGGAGGAGTGGCAGTACATATGCATGGTGATGCGGACAAGGGCCATGTATGAATATCGGGAGGAAGATTATCTAAGTGAGCTGCTCAGCGCGGGCAGTCTGGCCGAAGCTTTGAATATGGCGGACTATATTGAAAAGATTGCTGCCAGCGATAAGAAGCTGATGGACGACTATCAGGCAAACAGAATGCTGATAGAGGAGCATAAGGCAAATCTTCAGCAGGAGAAAATTGAACTGGATAATCTAAAGGTACTGGCGGAGGCGGAAAAAAGCAAGGTCTCAGGACTGATTAGCCAAGCCTCAAATTCGCTGACTGCAACTGCAGAGCAGATTGAGGAAGCGGAGAGAAAGGCGAAGGAGTACGAGGAGGAAATCAAAAAGAAAGAAGAGGATCTGGATTATCTGCGGAGGAAATTGGCTGAGGAAATTGCGCTCTCTCAGGCGGCTGCTAATGCAACCTGGCGGGATATATCCGAGGTGAAATTTGCCGATGGTGACAGATATCTCCTGGCGAATCTGATCTACTGCGAGGCGGGTAATCAGCCATATGCAGGACAGCTGGCTGTAGGTGCGGTAGTCATCAACAGAGTTCTGAGTTCCAAGTTCCCCGACACAGTGGTAGGGGTGATCTATCAGAATAAGCAATTCTCACCGGCGGGCAGCGGACGGCTGCAGCTTGCTCTGGCAGCAAACAAGGCCACAAGCAATTGTTATAAGGCAGCGGATGAAGCCATGGCCGGTGTCACTAACGTGGGAAACTGCCTGTTTTTCCGGACTCCGATAGACGGTCTGACAGGAATTGTCATCGGAGGACATGTATTCTACTAGACTGATTCTACTGGTTTTGCTACAATCCCAGTCCATCCAGACGGGACTGGAGCCGGTCGAATTTATCGCGGTAAACAAGAGTGAGCAGATGATTCAGATTGCGCAAGCAGGTGGTCATCTGCTCTTTTGTGATCAGATCACGTTCCATTGCCTCCGCAAGTTCGTCCAGGTCTACCACCTTCATGCGTCCCTCCGGAGAGATGATCACATCTGCCAATAGATCAATTACGGTGAGTGCTTCCTGACTCTCGTCATAGGAATAGTCAACAATGTCGCAGTACCAGTGCAGCAGGGAGTTGTCAGCCCGATACATCTTGCTGACCTTGATGCCTTCTTTGAGAAAATAGCAGGAACAGCCGTGGGAAAACTCAGTTTTGGGATTCAGAGTGTTCCATTTTGTAATGAGCACTTCGTCGTCCTGGGCTACGACAATATCGTTCTTTAATTGAATGCACTCAGCGGGAATCAGTCTCTGACGGTAGAGCTTGGAAATCTTCATGTTCATGAATACTCCTTTCGTAGGAAATGCAATCGGCGGTTGATCGGATGCTTCAGGAAAGTGCTTTGAGATATACTGCCTTTATGTATCGTTGCCCGACGGATTTGGCAGTTGTGAAAAAGGTATAAAGGGCAGGGGAGGGATTGTGTGCGGACACAGCTCCCGCTCCATCCATACCATGTCGTGCCAGGCTCCCAATTTAAAACCGGAACAGTGGAAATGTGCAGTCAGCCGGTAACCGTGGCGCTTATGGAAGGCAATACTAGCAGGGTTGGGATAAGTAATGCAGGCGCAGAGGTTACAGACATGCTGCCTGCGGAGTTGTTCCTCCAGAGCTTTGTGGAGGGCGCTGCCCAGACCTTGATGCCGCAAAGCCTCACGCACATAGAGGGAAGTTTCTACCGACCAGCTATAGGCTGCTCGTGCCTTGAAGGCTGAGGCATAGGCATACCCCAAGATGCAATCTTCCTCCGCCGCCACAAGGTAAGGGTATTTTTCCAATGTGTGCAGGATGCGCTCTGAGAATTCGTCTGCTGTGGGCACCTCATATTCAAAGGTGATGGCAGTATTCTGCACATATGGGGCATAAACTTCAACCAATGCCGGAGCGTCTTCCGGCGTTGCAACGCGGATTTCCATTTTCAGTGATTCCTTCCTTAACATGTATGCTCACAAGGAATGTGTTTTGTTAAAATACTACAGCGGTTATAGAGGTAAGTCAATGTGGATTAGTGAAAAATTTTAACTGAGGGAGACAACTGTTGATATTGCGGTAACAATTATTTCTGCATGGCTGAACTGTTACCGCATTTTGCACTTTACAGTCGCGGGACTGTAAGGTAAACTATTTTTATAGTAATTGTAGTGTAGAGGAAGGAGGAACGGGTATGATACAATTCACGGATGACTGCCTGCTGGGAGTGGAGCAGATTGACGAGGAGCATCGTTATTTGTTTGAGTTGCTGGGACGCGCCGATTATCTGCTTCAAAACGAATATGGAGGGGACTTATACGAGGATATAAAGGAGTTATTGGGAGAGCTGGAAAACTATGCGGATCAGCATTTTGCGCATGAAGAAGCATATATGAAAAAGATTTGCGATCCGGAGCTGATTCTTCAGCGCACACAGCACATGGCATTCCGTGAAGCTATTACAGAGTTCCTGGTGAAGAATATCGACGAGGATGAGGAGCAGCACGAAGCTCTGGAGGAGCTGCTGAGTTTTCTGGCAAAATGGCTGTATCGCCACATCCTGGGCAGTGATACCATGATTGGAAAGCTTCCGCCGCTGGAAGAGTGGATGTTGAAGGATAATCCCTGCGAGTTTTCTGACGAGTACCTTATTGGAATAGATTTGATCGACCGTGAGCACAAAAAGCTGTTTGCACTGGTAGAGCGTGCCAACCATATGGTGAGGGATTGGTCTGACATAAATGACTATGATGGGATTATGAGTATTCTGAAGGAACTTAAAGAATATACAGAGATTCATTTTGCGGACGAGGAGTCCTATATGCGCAGCATAAACTATGAGGGTTATGCAGCCCAGAAGCGTGCGCACGACGCATTTATTTCCCGGCTGGATGAGGTGGATCTTAAAAGGATTGAGGAAAATCCCAAGGAGTATTTGAGCAGCCTTATTGAGTTCTTGTTGGGATGGCTCATCAATCACATCCTTCAGGTAGACAAGAAGATACCTGTAAAGGGATAAATTGCGCAATACGAAATTGCTTTGTTGTTGTTCGCAGTTAGTTTTCCACACGATGCCTGAAACTGGCTGAAGTGTGAAAATGGATATACATGAACAAAAAACATCAAACCTCAAATTACACACCAACACTAGACAATTTGTGGAAATTTGATTATAATATATCATGTCGGGAGAAAAACAAGCGCCGCCGCGCGGCAATTGTTTTCCACCCCACATGGTAACGAGAAAATCAGAAGGCCTTTAATATATGAAACGTCGCAAAAACGACAACAGAACCACATTTCAAACTCTGACTCTGGTCTCGCAGCTGGGTCTGACCATGATAGTGTCCATAGGCATGGCATCTGCCTTCGGCATTTGGCTTGACAAGCGTCTTGGCACTTCCTGGATTACCATTCTCATGTTTGTGCTAGGTACTATAGCGGGAGGTCAGAGTGCATACCGCATGATCCGGAAGATTTATGAGCCGGAGCAACAGCAGAAGGAGCGGGATTTATCCGGTGAAGATCATCGAAGCGATAAAAAAGACTGACAGGACTCTTCTGGAGATGCATATAGGACAGTTTTTTTACGGCCTGGTCTGCCAGGTATTTGGCCTGTTCTTTGTACAACAGCAGGGCCGTTACAGTGCAGGTCTCTGGTTCGGTGTGGCGTGTGCCATGGTGGCAGCCGTCCACATGGCTCATACTCTGGATCGGGCGCTTTTGATGGGTGATGCTGCGGCAAAGATCATTACCCGCGGGTACATTTTTCGGTATTTGATGTTCATTATTCTCCTGGTAATCGTGTCAGTGACGGGGATCATGCACCCGCTGACGGTTTTTCTGGGTTATATGAGTCTGAAAGTAACGGCATATATGCAGCCGGTTACCCATAAATTATTAAACAGACTGTTGCATGAGACGGATCCGGTTCCACAGCCATTGCCAGAGCTGGAAGCCGCTCAGCCGGAAGGACAGGCTCCCACCGATGCTGACGGTCTGCGCTAAATCTATAAAAAGGAGGAGGTGAAAGTATGGGACATGGAATCCTGCTGACGGATGTGGATTTTATGGTTCATGGAGTATTTCAGTATTCCTTTTTTGGCCATCAGGTGTGGATCACGACATCCCATGTGTGTATCCTGATTGTCATGCTGATTCTGGTGGGATTTGCCATCGCCGCGAACCGTGCGATCGTGAAGGGTTCTGAAGTGCCGGGAGGCTTTCAGAATGTGGTCGAGCTGATTGTTGAAAAACTGGATGGCATGGTTGACGGCTCCATGGGACACGCAGCTCCAAGGTATTACAATTACATCGGAACTGTGTTTATCTTTATTCTGTTCAGCAATATATCGGGACTTCTTGGCTTGAGACCGCCTACTGCGGACTATGGTGTGACGCTCCCTCTTGCTTTGATTACGTTCTCGATGATTCGCTTCAGCAAGTGGAAATACCAGAAACCTATGACCATTTGGGAAGATTTGTGTTCGCCCTTACCCAAGTGGCTGCCTATCTGGATGCCCATCAACCTGATAAGTAACTGCGCGGTGCCGATATCACTGTCTCTGCGTCTGTTTGCAAACGTTCTGTCAGGTACGGCAATGATGGCTCTGATTTATGGGCTCCTGGGCTGGATTGCAACGGCGTGGCCGGCGGCTCTGCATGTTTATTTTGACTTGTTCTCAGGAGCGATTCAGACATACGTATTCTGTATGTTGACCATGACCTACATTTCAAGTGAGATCGGGGATGGAACCCGACGTTAAGAGAATTGCAGGGCGATTTTGGGTTTTTATTAATTGTAAGTTCTATCATTTCAATAATCTTTAGGAGGAAAAAACAATGGATTTCAATAACAATTTTATTCTCGGATGTTCCGCAATCGGTGCTGGTCTGGCGGTTATCGCCGGTATCGGACCCGGCGTTGGTCAGGGTATTGCAGCAGGTCATGCAGCATCAGCCGTTGGCCGCAACCCCGGCGCTTCAGGTGAGATCAGATCCATGATGCTTCTGGGTCAGGCAGTGGCAGAGACCACCGGTCTCTACGGTCTGCTTGTGGCAATCCTGTTACTGTTCGTACAGCCTCTTCTGCCTTAATTGAAGCATAAGGTGAATACCCCCATTTGTGGGAGGCAGAAAGGAGACAAAGAATGATATTTTTGACAGCAGAACAGTCTATGTCAAGACTGTTTGACCTGGATTGGCAGCTGGTCGCTGACGCCAGTCTGATGATCATTGCCATCTTTGTCCTGTTCCTGATAATGAGCTTTTTCCTGTTCAATCCTGCAAGAAAGCTGATGAACGACCGTAAGGAAAAGATTCGCGGCGAGTTGCAAACTGCAAAGCAGGATATGGAAGAAGCCGGACGCCTGAAGCAGGAATATGAAGCGCGGCTGAAAGAAATCGACAAGGAAGCGGAAGCGATCCTCGGTGAGGCGCGTAAGAGAGCGCTTAATAACGAGAACCAGATCGTCGCCGAAGCCAAGGAGGAAGCCGCACGTATTCTGGAGAGAGCCCGTGTTGAGGCGGAGCTTGAAAAACAGAAGGTGTCAGATGAGGTGAAGCGGGAGATAATTGCCGTAGCTGCTGTTATGGCAGGCAAGGTAGTGTCAGCTTCTATCGACACAACTGTTCAGAATCAGCTGATTGACGATACCTTAAAGGAAATGGGTGAAAAGACATGGCTAAGTTAGTGTCCAAGACATACGGGGAAGCCCTGTTCGGAGTTGCCATGGAGTCCGGCGCAGACAAGGCGGCTCAGCTGATGGAGGAGATATTGGGCATTCGTGATATCCTTGCACAGAACCCGGAGTTTGACGGTCTGATGAAGCATCCGGCCATTCCGAAGCAGGAGAAGCTTCAGGTGGTGAACAACGTGTTCAAGGGGCGCATCAGTGATGAACTGGAGAGCTTTCTGGAGATCATTGTCTCCAAGGAGCGTTACAGTGAATTAGATGCCGTGTTTACATATTTTATCGACAGGGTGAAGGAGCAGCAGAGAATTGGAGTGGCCTATGTTACCACCGCCGTTGAGCTTACTGCCCAACAGCGGAATGCGGTGGAAGCCAGGCTTCTGGAGACAAGCGGCTACCGTAAGATGGAAATGCATTACAGCGTCGAGCCGGCCATTATCGGCGGGATGATTGTCCGCATCAATGACAGAGTGGTGGACAGCAGTATCCGCACGAAGCTGGACGGATTGACAAAACAATTATTACAAATTCAGCTGGGGTGACCCGCTGGAAGAAAGGTGCGACAGATCCATGAATTTAAGACCAGAAGAAATAAGTTCA
>JAFLRO010000058.1 GCA_022511425.1 Acetatifactor sp. | reverse complement strand
GCGTCTTTATCACGTTGGACAAGATGGATAAGATCGGCTTGGAAGGCGTGGAAGCAGAGCTTCTGGAGAATGGCTTTGAAAAGGGAAGCGTAGAAAAATACCTGGAGTTGTACAGGGGACTGGAGCAGGCGGATAACGGCGTTGCCTATCTGGCGGAGAAGCTGGAGGGTGTGTTGGAGCCTTCTGTCACCGAGGGGCTGCAGGAGATCATCGACAGTGTACAGTCAACTAAGGCGGCGGACTTCCAGATGGTGTTTGATGCCACACTGGTAAGGGGAATGTCCTATTACACCGGTACCATTTTTGAGATTGCAATCCCGGAGTTTGGCGGCAGCTGCGGCGGTGGCGGCAGATATGACAAGATGGTGGGAAAGTTCACCGGAAATGATGTGCCGGCCTGCGGTTTTTCCATCGGCTTTGAGAGGATTGTGCTGCTTCTTTTGGAGAGCGGTTTTCAGATTCCGGACAAGCCGAAGAAGGTGGCGTATCTCATCGAAAAGGGTGTGGGTGGCCAGAAATTGTGTGAGGTAATCGCAATGGCACAAAAGGCCCGGGCAAACGGAGCTCAGGTACTGGTGGCCAGAATGAACAAGAACAAGAAATTCCAGAAGGAACAGCTGACAGCGGAGGGCTATCAGGAGTTTGTGGAGTTCTATAAAGAGGCGCTGAAAAACTGATATGGTACAAGTCTGGCATATATGGACTTGCTTGCATGTGGATTGCGCTCACAAGGAATCAGACACGATAAAAATAAGTCGTCAGTGCGGAAAATGAACTGCTGGAAGCAGTAAATCAGCGAGTCAGTGGCAAAGACGTTGAGACGACAGAAAAGAGGATATTATGGCAGAGTCAATGAAGGGCTTAAAGAGAACACACCGGTGCGGGGAGCTTTCTGCGGCAAACGCAGGCGAGACCGTCACCGTCATGGGTTGGGTGCAGAAGCAGCGGAATAAGGGGGGTATTATATTCGTAGACCTGCGGGATCGGGCAGGCATTCTGCAGGTAATCTTTGAGGAGAGCGACTGCGGAGCAGAGAATTTTGCAAAAGCAGAGAAACTGCGCAGCGAGTTTGTAGTGGCCGTTATGGGCAGAGTGGAAAAGCGCGCAGGTGCCGTCAATGAAAACCTGGCTACCGGTGAGATTGAAATCCGGGCAACGGAGGTAAGAGTCCTGTCCGAGGCGGAGACACCGCCATTCCCCATTGAGGAAGATTCCAAGACCAAGGAGGAGCTCAGGTTAAAGTACCGTTATTTGGACTTGCGTAGGCCCGATTTGCAGCGGAATCTGATTCTCAGGAGTAAGATTACCACAACCATTCGTTCCTTCTTAAGTGAGGAAGGTTTTTTAGAGATTGAGACCCCCATATTGAACAAGTCCACCCCCGAGGGCGCAAGGGATTATCTGGTTCCCAGCCGTGTACATCCCGGCTGTTTTTATGCATTACCCCAGTCGCCCCAGATCTTTAAGCAGCTTCTTATGTGTTCTGGGTATGACCGATATTTTCAGATTGCAAAGTGTTTCAGGGACGAGGATCTCCGTGCGGACAGACAGCCGGAGTTCACCCAGGTAGACCTGGAGATGTCCTTTGTGGATGTGGAAGATGTGATTGATGCTACAGAGCGTATGGTGGCTGCTGTGTGTAAGGACGCAATTGGACTTGAGGTAACGCTGCCTCTGCCCAGGATGACTTGGGATGAGGCCATGAGCCGGTTTGGCTCTGACAAGCCGGACACCCGGTTTGGCATGGAGTTAAAGGATGTGTCCGAAGTGGTGAAGGGCTGCGGGTTTGGCGTATTTACCAGTGCATTGGAGGCCGGTGGAAGTGTCAGAGGCATCAATGTGAAGGGGCAGGCGGAGATGCCAAGGAAAAAGATTGACGCTTTGGTGGAGTTTGCCAAGGGCTACGGTGCAAAGGGGTTGGCATACCTGTCCGTGATGCCGGATGGCACATATAAATCTTCTTTTGCCAAGTTCATGACGGAGGAGGAGCTGAAGAGCCTGGTGAAGGCCATGGAAGGAGAGGCAGGGGATCTGCTGCTGTTTGCGGCGGATCGACTGAAGATCGTATGGTCCGTGCTGGGAGCTCTGAGAGTGGAACTGGCAAAACAGCTGGAGTTGATTGACAACAGTAAGTTCAATTTCCTGTGGGTGACGGAGTTTCCGCAGTTTGAGTGGAGCGATGAGGAAGAGCGGTTCGTGGCAATGCATCATCCCTTCACCATGCCCATGGAGGAGGATCTGGGGTTATTGGAGTCAGACCCCGGAAAAGTGCGGGCTAAGGCTTACGATATTGTGCTGAACGGCGTAGAGCTGGGAGGCGGCAGCGTGAGAATCTTCCAGAGCGACGTGCAGGAGAAGATGTTTGAGGCTCTGGGCTTTACGAAAGAAAAGGCTCATGAGCAGTTTGGTTTCCTGCTGGATGCCTTTAAATATGGAGTGCCGCCCCATGCAGGACTGGCCATCGGTCTGGACCGATTCGTGATGCTGTTAGTGAAGGCGGAGAGCATCAGAGAGGTGATTGCATTCCCTAAGGTGAAGGATGCGTCCTGCCTGATGTCAGAGGCACCGAATACGGTGGATCCGGGACAGTTGGAGGAGCTGTGTTTAAGCATTGTGAAGAATTAGAACTGCTATATATCAATATGTGAGCATTTACAAGGGAGGATTTGGCATGAATAAGACAAAAGTTATACTTATGGGAGTGGGATTTGTAGTATGTCTGGTGTTGACGATTTTTTTCAGAATACGCATGGATAATCAGGAATTGGAATATGAGGAAGTGCAGGTACGGGTCGTCAGCACAGATACTGAAACAGTAAAAGTCAGGATGCAGAACAGCAGTAGTACATCGACAAGATATATTGTCAAAGTGAGCTACGAGGGCAAGACCTATAATCTGGAAAATGTACACAGTCTGGTCGGTTATTCAGAAGGAAGGACTGTCAAGGCTTACCTGTCACGTGGAAAACTCTATGCAAATATAGAAGGAGTGAATACCTCTACTCCTGTTGCATATGCATACTTTGGTTTCCTGATTGCTTCCTTTGTTCTTTTTTTGGCTTTTGCATGTAGTACTCCGTATTTATTCAAGAAAACGAAATAGAAGAGATGTCTTTATTGTATTTATTAAATTAAAGATTGCATAAAGTTGTCTAATGATTTAAAATATAATCAAGCAGTTGTCACACAATAAATATAAAAGGAGGTCTGCTTATGCAAGAGCCAATTAAAATTCCGTGCAAATCCCATGCTGACGTTGTTTTAAAAGCAATACCGGGTCATTTTGTTACCCCCAACTCTCACGTCAACTATTTTTTGGATATGACGAATCTGAAACACAGACTTAGTGAGGCCTCTGCAACGGCTAAGGCTCTCAGTGAACAGATTGTTGCCACTACAGTGGTAGATACCATTGTGTGTATGGACGGATGTGAGATTATTGGGGCATTTCTGGCAGAGGATCTTACCAGAGCGGGAATTTATTCAATGAATGCCCATAATACCATTTATATTGTTACCCCGGAGTTTGTGAATACCAATCAACTTATGTTTCGGGAGAATTATATTCCCATGATCAAGGGCAAAAATGTGCTGCTTCTTTTGGACTCTGCAACCACAGGAAAAACAGTCGCAAAAGCCGTGCAGACCCTGGGATATTATGGAGCTACCATAAGCGGCATCAGTGCGGTATTCAGCATTGCAAACAGCATAATGGGAATTCCCATTAAGTCACTTTTTAGTATTTCTGATATCCCGGATTACATGACATGTGCGCCTGAAACCTGTGGACTTTGCAAGGATGGCATACGCATAGATGCCTTTGCCAATGGCTATGGATATTCGATGATTAATAGATAATTTTTGTATAAACTTGATTCGGGCTGAATGGAAAAGTTGTTCACAGCACAATGAGAGAGTTCGTAATGCATAGAGCCTGGCATACAGCAGGGATGCTGAATGTCAGGCTTTACAATATGGTGAAGCTGCAGTTAAGGATGAGTGTATGAAAGGACGATGTTATTTGCTCTCACTGGAGGAGTTTTGGGAGGGCGTCGACGGAGAAAGATATCTTAGGGAAGCCCTTCATAAAGTGGATGTAACTCGCAGGGAAAAAGTTGAGCGTATGCGAACTGAAAAATCCAGAGCGGCTTGTCTGGGAGCGGGATTATTGTTGCAGTTTGCAGTCCAGGCAGCCATGCGGGAGCCTGAGGAAGAAGAGCACAGTGTCAGCGCGTGGACGACTGGTAAAATGCATACTCAGGGTGACAGGCTGATTCGGGAGAGGATGCTGCCGCAGGACGATATATCATCCAGGGAGAAGGTGCCGTTTCAGGGAAAACTGTTGTCTCGCAGGCAGGAAGGAACAGAGTACGGACTGACAGTATACAGGGTGTCTGGGCTGCTTGAACAACTTCATGAAGTTCTGGATTTAAAGATGTATTACAGCGAAAACGGGAAACCTTATCTGCAGGACTATTCCCTTTATTTTAATTTGTCCCATTCAGGGAACTATGCGGTCTGCGCGGTTTCACCCCGTGAGGTGGGCGTGGATATCCAGGAGCAGAAGCAGGTAAATTTGGAGCGGCTGGCGAAGCGTTTTTTTTCGGAAGAAGAGCAGAGTTTTCTAAAGGCATGTGCGAATGAGAAAGAGCAGTGCAAATTATTCTATCAGCTTTGGACACGGAAGGAAGCTTACGGGAAACTGACGGGCGAGGGCATTGCTGCAGTGATAGATAAAAACATGCTACGGATTAGCGGGAGAGAGCCCTCAGTGGCAGGAACCGAGGATGATTCGCCCCTTTTTTGGCAGGAATGGGAATTGGATGGGTATGCAATTACCCTGTGCCAATATGGGATAAAATGAGCTCAAGAATAGCTATAAGCGAGGCTTTGGAAGGGTGCAATATAGTATGAGACGATTGTTAAAGTATTTATCTGATTTTAAAAAAGAAACGGTGCTGGCGCCGCTGTTCAAACTGCTGGAGGCGGGATTTGAGCTGCTGGTACCGCTGGTAATGGCAAACATCATCGACAGGGGCATTGCGGATGCGGACATGGGTTACATCGGGAAGATGGGCGCCTGTCTGCTGGCATTGGCTGTGGTGGGGCTTGCGGCCTCTATTACGGCTCAGTTTTTCGCTGCCAAGGCGGCGGTGGGATTTTCCTCCAAGCTGCGTCAGGCGTTGTTTGACCATATCCAAAGTCTGAACTTCACCAATATTGACAGAGCGGGCACATCTACCATGATTACCCGCATGACCAGTGATATCAATCAGGTACAGTCCGGGGTGAACATGGTGTTGCGGTTGTTTTTGCGCTCGCCCATTATTGTGTTCGGAGCTATGATTATGGCTTTCACCATTGATGTGAAGAGCGCACTGATCTTTGTAGTGGCGATTCCGCTGCTGGCCATCGTAGTGTTCGGGATTATGGTCTGGACTATGCCGTTGTATAAAAAAGTACAGGCAGGGCTGGACAGAGTGCTGGGCGTTACCAGAGAAAATCTGACTGGTGTCAGGGTAATCAGGGCTTTCCACAAGGAGGAAGAGGAGGAAGCCAGGTTCAAAGAATACACAAAGGCACTGGCGGACAGCCAGATTTTTGTCGGCAAGATCAGTGCGGTGATGAATCCTGTGACCTATGTGATCGTAAACGGTGCTATTATCGCATTGATTTATACCGGAGCAATCCAGGTGAATGTAGGTAATCTGACCCAGGGCGAGGTAGTGGCAATCATCAACTATATGTCCCAGATACTGGTGGAATTGGTGAAGCTGGCGAACTTGATAATCACTATCACAAAGGCGCTGGCTTGTGCTGACCGCGTGGCAAGTGTGTTTGAGATTCGGAATGAGGATGCAGCCGCGGAGACGCTGGCCGCTTACGGAACGGCAAATACTCCTTTCTTAGAATTTGACCATGTCTCTCTGACCTATGCGGAGGCAGGAGCGGAGACTCTGCACAACATTCACTTTACAGTACAAAAGGGCGAAACGGTGGGCGTCATCGGAGGCACAGGCTCCGGCAAGACATCTCTGATCAACCTGATTCCCGGATTTTATCCTGCTACGGAGGGTATGGTGCGACTGGAGGGTCAGGATATCCGGAGGCTGCCTGAGAAGGAGCTGCGCAGTCGGGTGGGGATGGTGCCCCAGAAGGCGGTGCTCTTTAAGGGAACCATCCGAAGCAATCTGCAGTGGGGAAAGCCCGATGCCACGGAGGAAGAAATGTGGCGTGCCATCGACCTTGCCCAGGCCAGAGAGGTCGTAGAGGGTAAGGAAGGTGTATTGGATGCTGAGATTGCTCAGAACGGCAAGAATCTTTCCGGGGGTCAAAGGCAGCGGCTGACCATTGCCAGGGCATTGGTGCGCAGGCCGGAGATCCTGATCCTGGATGACAGCGCCTCAGCTCTGGACTATGCGACTGACGCAAAGCTACGGGCAGCGCTTCGCAGTATAGAGGGGGAGACCACAACATTTATCGTCTCCCAGCGGGCTTCCACCATTCGCCATGCGGACAAGATCATCGTGCTGGACGACGGCGAGATGGCGGGAGTCGGAACCCACGAGGAGTTGCTTGCGGGTTGTGGGGTGTATCAGGAAATCTATTACTCCCAGTATCCGGAAGAGCGGCCAAGGGCTGCGGGAGAGCAGGCACTGAAAGGAGGTGAGCAGGATGGCGGCAGATAAGTTGACGGCAGATAATACAACAGATAAGTCAACATTGGATAAGAACACGGAGAGCAAGAACACGGAGGATAAATGTACAGCGAATAAATGTACGGCGGTCAAACAGTACAATCAGATGTCTGCGCTAAAGAAAGTTCTCAACTATATTCGCAGATACTGGCTTCTGGTGGGATTTTCCCTGATACTGGCGGCAGTGACCGTGATCCTTACTCTCTATGTGCCCATTTTGACAGGAGACGCGGTGGATCTGCTGCTGGGGAAGGATCAGGTGGACTTTCCGGCGGTGTTTGATATAATGTGGAAGATTGGAATTGCCATGCTGGTAACTGCAGTGGCTCAGTGGATGATGAATACCTGCAACAACCATATCACTTACCATGTGGTGAAGGACATTAGAGAGGATGCCTTCCATCGGCTGGAGGAGCTGCCATTAAAATATCTGGATGCCCATGCTTACGGCGATATCGTGAGCCGGGTCATTGCGGATGTGGACACTTTCGCGGACGGTCTGCTGATGGGCTTCACCCAGCTGTTCACGGGTGTACTGACTATTGGCGGTACGCTGGTGTTCATGTTGGTGACCAATGTGCCTATCGCTCTGGTGGTAGTATGTATTACCCCGGTCTCCTTCCTGGTAGCCCGGTTTATTGCTACCAGAACTTATTCCATGTTTAAGCTGCAGTCGGAGACCAGAGGAGAACAGACTTCCCTGATCGAAGAAATGATTGACAACCAGAAGATTGTGAAGACCTTCTCCCGGGAGGAGGCGGTGAAGGAGCAGTTTGCAGAGATTAACGACAGATTGGAGAAGTGTTCTCTGAAGGCTATTTTCTTCTCATCCATCACGAATCCGTCCACCCGCTTTGTGAATAGTCTGGTTTATGCGGGCGTCGGCATCTTCGGAGCCTTTGTGGCCATCCGGGGCGGCATCAGTGTGGGCAGGCTGTCCTGCTTCTTAAGCTATGCCAACCAGTATACAAAACCCTTCAATGAGATTTCCGGAGTGGTGACGGAGTTGCAGAATGCTTTGGCCTGCGCGGCAAGAATTTTCGAACTTATCGACGAGACTCCTCAGGTGCCGGATGCAGAGGATGCCAGAGTGCTGGCGGATGCAAAGGGAAATGTAAATCTGGAGAGCGTATATTTTAGCTATGTGCCAGAGAGAAAGTTGATTCAGAATTTTAACCTGGAGGTGAAGCCCGGTCAGAGAGTGGCCATTGTGGGGCCCACGGGCTGCGGCAAGACTACGGTGATTAATCTGTTGATGCGGTTCTATGACGTAGACAGCGGCAGTATCATGGTGGACGGTACGGATATCCGGAACATTACCCGGGGAAGCCTGCGAACCAGCTATGGCATGGTGCTTCAGGAGACCTGGCTGCGGGCTGGCACCATCTGCGACAATATCCGCATGGGAAAGCCGGAAGCCACAGCGGAGGAGGTGGAGCAGGCAGCCAGAGCGGCTCATGCCCACAGCTTTATCAAACGGCTGCCAAAGGGATACGACACAGTAATCACCGAGGACGGTGGCAGTCTGTCCCAGGGACAGAAACAGCTTCTGTGTATCGCCAGAGTGATGCTGTGTCTGCCGCCCATGCTGATTCTGGATGAAGCTACTTCATCCATCGACACCAGAACGGAGTTGAAGATTCAGAATGCTTTTGCAAAGATGATGGAGGGACGGACCAGTTTTATTGTAGCACACAGGCTTTCCACCATTAGAGAGGCAGACATTATCCTGGTCATGAAAGATGGGAATATCATTGAACAGGGCAATCATGAGACACTGCTGGCGGAGGGCGGATTTTATGCGACACTGTATAACAGTCAGTTTGCGGGATAAGAAATATATGTAATTATTGAATTACACCCTCAGGGTCATACTCAGGAATATATGGAAAAGATGAAATCATAATTCGGATGTTAACCGCGGAAATTTTTATGTTGCAAGTTTTCCAATTTTATGTTATTATCTATTTAAAGCATAATATTTCTACTATAACAATAATTCCAATCAACCAATCTATGGATTTCAGAAAATCTATGCTTTTAAAACCAATCAATAATTAAAAGCAGGAGATTTTCGAGATGATTCGATTGCCCCATTATTTCTCCTGCGGAGCAGGAGAAATAATGGGGAAGTTTGTTTCACTAAAGGATGATGTCAGTTTCAAGTATTTATTTCTAAATGCGATGGTGCGGCTGCATTTTATCAGCGATGTGCTTGAGATTCCGACGGAGGAGATCCGTTCAGTGCGTTTGGCTAATACATTTCTATGGAGAAGATATTCCCGGGAAAAACAGGGTATTTTGGATGTACTGATAGAACTGAATAATTCCAGCAAGATTAACATTGAACTACAGATTAGGGCGCTGGCCTACTGGGATAAGCGGTGCATGTTCTACCTGGCAAAGCTGTTCACAGAAGGTCTGTTGAGGGGAGAGCATTACGAACGGTTGAAAAGATGTGTTTGTATCAGTATACTCGGTTTCAACTTAGACGAGCGGCCTGAGTACCATAGGATATATTGGTTGAGAGATGGGGCCGGGTATGAATTCTCGGATATGCTGCATGCGAAGACAAAAAATCCCGGTATAGCAGAAGCAATCAGAGAGGTCAGGGAAATGAGACTGGGGAAAACGTTAAAAGGGCTCTATGACGCACATATGAAAGAGATCCGTGACAGGAATGCGAGAGATGATTATGTAAGAATGGAGGGCCTTGCAGAGGGGCTTGGGACAGGACGGGCAGAGAGTGAGGACAGGCTCAACCGTTTGTACGCAGGACTTATTAATGATAAGCGCTTTGAAGACCTTGAGAGATCTATCCAAGATAAAGCATACAGGGAGCAATTATATAAAGAATATGGGATATGATGAAAGGCACGCTAGTATCGTAAGAATTGCAGAAATATACGGTAACAGATGAATAAGATTTGCCGCAGAGGCAGGAAGTTTTGTCATATTGTTCATATTGATACACATGTTGCCTGTCTGGATTTATCTGTTTGGCGCGTTGACTGTATTTTTAAAGTGGAGAAATGTCCGTTTTATGGTGACTACTCACGGTCTGTATGTAAGTCGCGGAGTGTTTACATTTGATTATGAGATGAAACCCTGGATGGACATCGGTCACATAAACATCCATCAGGGGATATTTGACAGGATGTTCGGTGTGGGTGATGTAATTTTTCTCTGTGCCCATAATTCATATCATAACTCGTCTGAGGGTCATAATCCCCATCAGAACATGAAGATTATAACATACCTGATTTTCAGGAAGTATTCAAGCTGGTGAACAATCTGCAGACAGATTATATTCTGACACCATGTATCCCAATGCCATGAGACCCGAGAATAATTCCGGATACAACACCCGGTACACCCGCGACCGTCAAAATTAATTTAGCAGCAGGGAGCTTGATGAAGCTAAGGAGCATTATCCTGGCGCTTCCGATTCATCATCCGCATTGAATTTCGATTCAAGGCGAAGCCGCCTCATCTCACGATATGCCTCATCATTTCTGGTCAAAGCGCATTCATTCGCCTTATTGAAGCATCTGTAAGCTTCTTCCTTCTGACCGTTGACCAATGCCAGATACCCCTTGGCTTCCCAAGCGTCCGTGCAATCTTTCTCCCGACAGTTCCAACACCACCGGGAGCATTCCATGTGCTTTAACCTTTCCGCCGCATTCTTATAATCGCCGCAGAACAGATCCAGTTTGAACAGGTAATAGGAATTATACCTGCTGTAACGGGACTGCTCATACAAAGTTTCCACACTTTTACCAAGCTCTGCACATTCTTTTAATTCTTTGGCCAGGCTATCCATGAAAAGTGTCCGATACTCTCTGGCCTCATGTGTTCTGCCCAGGCGCCACAGGCATCCCATGATATTATGTATCACGCTGCGGTAATCGTCATAGTCTGTTTCGTCGCCTGCCAGCTTAGCATGTTCAAGAGCTTTTTGAAAATAGAAGAGCCCTGTCTCATCATCAAACAAGTAGTCAGAGTAACAATAGGCGACCTGAACGTAAGCCATGCGTTTTCCTTCATGAATTATTTCTTCTGTCTCAGGGTCCCCCTCTGTTTTCAACCCTTCCGTTCGCTCTAACAAAGCGGCGGCTTCCTCTGCCTTTTGCTGCAGTTCATCGTTTGACAGCCAGTATTGGTAAGCATCCAGCAAATCGTTTATGCGATCTCCTTCCTCTTTCCAGGAAGTGCAGACACATTCCTTCAAAGTAATACTGCCATACATCTTTTCCAGGGTTTTAAGCGCATTCTGCCAGTTGGTGAGCATCAGATAAAAGTTCAGGATGCGCCCCAGATTCTTCTTACGCTGTTCCTCCGTCAAGAGCTGGTCCATTCTGGCCTCAAACCATGCAATGCCCTCATCGTAAGCATGGCAGCGGCAGAAGTACCTGTATATCTGTGTATAGCCATAGGCATAGTCGGCATTGTTTTTCCTGGAAATATCCACACTCTTTTCAAATGTAGCAAATGCCTCTTGCGAACGTCCCAACAGCTCCAAAAGATCAGCTTTATGTCCCCAGTTTCGTCCGCGGCCATTGACAGCAAGTTCCTTCTCGATTTCTGCCAGCGCTTTCTCATACTCGCTGTTTCTGGTGTGCAAATCGGAATATTGCCACCAAATTTCCCAGTCCTTCCTGGGATGTTCCCCAAAGCGCTCCATCTGCAGATCCAGATACCTCAAAGCTTCTTCATAATACTCCATCTGGCCGGTTCTACTAAACTTCTGGCGGTACAGCCAGCCGATCCGCCACAGGTAGTCGTCGTTATCAGGTGCAAGGTCGGCTCCCTTTTTGTAATATTTTATGGCGTCATCCCACTGACTCCAATGCTCGTGGCACAGAGCGATTCGACGGAATACCCAATGACTGGTGCCCTTTTCTTCGCAGATCTTCAGATGCTTGTAAGCCTCTTTGTGGTCAACCTTTTCATACAGGTAGAAGTATCCAAGAAAATATCGGTTTGAGTAAGTATCGAACAGTTCTACTGCACGCTTCATCCAATTCTCGATGTCATCTAAGCTTTTAAATCCCTTGATTTTTCCGTTATCGTCATGGAGCAGTGCACGCTGTCTGTAAGCTTCTGCGAGAGTCCTTTTCAGTTGATTAAGTTCTTTTTCCGCCAGTGAGTCCTTTTCCAGTTTTTCTTCCAGGCTGTCAATGGTATGCTTACAGTAAACTTCCGCCTGCCATACTTCCTGTTTTGACTTCGCTTCCACCCGCTTCAGTTCCATATTGATGACTTTCAAGCAGTCACTCTCTATACCTGCTTCTTCAGCCTGTTTCAGGATGCCCCCCAGATCATTCCACTGCTCATAGCTCTGAAAGACCCTGGCAGCTCTTTCGTAAATCTCCGGCATGCCGGCGTAGATTTGTTTGGCATCGTAGAAATTGTCAACCACCTTTTGGGCGTTGCCCAACTTTTCATAGGCCTCCTGAGCATAGTGGTATGCCCAGTAATAGCCCCTATCCAGTTCCTTTATCTCCTCGCAGAGTGCAGCAGCCTGTTGATAATAATCTTTCGACGGATCATCCGCCCACATTGCCCGCAGAAGCAGAACCTTGTTGACTCGTACATTTATCTGGATGCCGATATCCTCCGGCATAAGCCGGAAAGCTTCCTCAAAGGCGGCAAAGGCTGCCTCTTTATGGTTGAGAGCTTCCTGGGACTGTTTATCCGTGAATGATATATATATTTGCTCACGCGCCTTGGCTTCCAGAACATAATTCTGGACGTGCTGGGCGGGTGAAGCCTCCGGGTCATTCTCCAGATTCCTGCGCCACATCAGTGTCTCTGCCAAAGATTCCTCATATCTGGCGGCGGAATTGTAGAGTATCGCTTTCGTTCGATGACATTTGACAGTATCCTCGGTCAGAATGGGGTGCTGCTCAAAATAAGCCACACCTTCCGCCGCGCGGTCCGTCTTTACATAGCAATCCGCCAGTTCCAGTCCGTCATCCACGCTGAGGGGATTCTCCGAAGCCATTTCCCCGGTCATCTGCTCTATGACAGCGTTGCTGGTGTCTGTGAGCAACTGTATTGCTTCCTGTGTATGGTAAAGATCAATTGCCTCAAGGGCATATTTCCTGGCTTGGACATAATCCTTCCTGCTAAAGAGGATATCCGCCAGAGCCAGGGCTGAAGCGTAAATATCGCCATTATTATGTCTGCGTGGGGGTTTTTCCTGTTCCTGATCGTCTGAGTTATCATCCTCCAAAAAGGTTCGGTAGATCTGCGCTGCCTTATCCTCCTGTCCACAGTTTTTATAAATTCTTGCACAGCCCAGAAGAAGACGCGCATCCTCTGTTTCCGGTGTGAGCAGGGCATCAGCAGCCTGCAGCGAATTCTCCGTACGGCCTTCCGCCATTGCGAACCTTGCTTTTTCCAGTTCATAGTAGGGATGGGAGATGCCAAGGGTGTCCAGAAATGCAATCTTTTGTTCCTGTTCTTTCAGCCATTGAGTTTTGTCCTGATATTCCGACTCGCGACTGCCCAGAGAAGTAAGTGTGCTCAATTGTTGTAAAAATTCATCGTAATCCGCTGCGTCACTACCGCTCAGTTGATCATAAGGAAACTCGGAGAGTTTTGCCTCCTCAGAGCAGGACCAAAGGATAAAGTCTACAAAGTTTACCGGCAGATGCTCTTTGAATTGTTGTTGCTCCTCCTGAATATGGAAAGTGCGATCCAGCAAGCGCCAGATTCCGGTGGGTAACCTGTAATTTCCCGACAAAAAGCGGAACAAGCCCCATTTGGCATCTTCCCCCAGATCCAGGTCATCCAGTATTTCATCCTTCAGCAAGGATTCCCATTCCGATGTATCCAGCCTTCTGGACAGGGTGCGGTAGATATTGGTCAGCTTCTCTATGTACAGGCTGATGGGGTCATCAGGTTTTTCCTCTGTTGTATCTTCCGAATGTGCGGCATATTTCAGCGCGGCTTCGTAGGCCTCTCTCAGCCGCCTGAACCCCTCCGGATTATCCTCCGGATTTACCATTACCAACTTGCTGCGGTATGCCTCTCTGATGAGGTTTTCGTCCTTTGTCTCTGTTATATCAAGAATTTCAAATATTTTCTGTGTATCCATATGTATTCTCTTCCTTTTTGATCATGTGTAAATCCATTATACCACAAGCAGAGATGCAATCAATAGTACATCTTTTTGGTTTGACATTGAGTTTTTTGTTTGGTGTTGAGCGAGTTTTAAAGAAATATATCGGTGGACTTTAATGTGCAAAAATGATAAACTAAACACGAGGAGTTTTGCGGATTTTACCTTTGAATAGGAATTGACTAAAACCATGTATAACCGGATTAGGGAGGGAATGAGTTGAAGCGCAATAAAATTTATGGGAAATTAAAAAAGCTGACGATTGTGATGACGCTCCTGGGGGCATGCGCCGCAGGGATTTTAGGGTGTGCCGGGGAGAATGCAGCCTCAGAAGATTCCGATCGGACGGTGATCACCATGATGTATGTAAATGCTCTTCCGGAGTTTGAAGCATTGGTGGAAGATACATTCCCGGATATTGACCTGCAAGTGGAGCGTAATGTCAGTACGACTATAAACCGTGCCAGTGTGCGGAAGCTTACCCATGGACAGGGTACGGATATTGTGACGATTGCACTGCCTTCAGAAGATATCGGCCAATATCTGCTGGATCTGAGTACAGAGCCATATGCGTCCAATTATCAGTCTACGGCCATGAAGCCATATCTGGAGAACGGGCGGATCAAGTATATACCACTGCCCGGCCAGTATATGGGATTTATATATAATAAGACCCTGGCGGAGCAGGTGGGGATCAAGGAAATAGGGACGCAGGAGGAGTTATTTGCTATGCTGGATCTGGTCCATGAGCAGGGAATCGGAATGGAGGAGGATGGCAGCATGTTCGGCATCTATACGATGGATATCTATGCCGTTGCTTCTTATTTCTTTGGAGTTCAGATCCCTGATTTTCTGGCGCTTCCCGAAGGCATTATGTGGGATGGAGAAATGCAGGAGGGAGAGGGGAGCTTTGCAGGAAGCATGGAAGACTGTGTGGCTTTTGCGATGCAATTGATCGAGAAAGGCTATATGAATCCGGACCGGATTTTGTCGAAGAAGAACAATGCCACGCCGGTGCTGGAGGATATGCTGAGCGGCGACCTGATGATGGCTTATGGAAATGCACGGATGTACAACACGCTGGAGGACAGCAATTCTGAGTATGAGTACGCCATGCTTCCTTTTTTGAGTAAGGACGGGAACCATGGCTGGACTCTCTGCATACCGGACGGCTTTCTGGCTCTGAATGCGTCGCTGGGCGAAGCGGGAAACGAGGAAAAACTGGAGGCCTGCCATCGTATATTGGGACTTTTGTCCACACCAGAGGGTCAGGAAGCCTTTATGGCGGATAATGGTGCGGGCCGATCCTATCTGTTGGGATACTCTCAGGAAGAAAATATTGTACCGAAGGGAATCCGAAAGTGTGTGGAGGAGGGCTATGTGTATCAAGTGCGGCTTTCAATGGACGTCCTACAGTACTTTGGCGCACAGATGATTCCGGTCCTGACCGGGGAGATGGCGCTTACGGATGCGCTTCAGGCGGTGGATGACTATATCTATCACGGCAGTGTGGACAGCAACAGCGATATAGCGGTTATTGGCACTTTGGAAGAGGATCTGATTTATGAAAATTACAATGTGCGTCTGGGGGAGACGGCCCTGGGAAATCTGATCGCGGATGCGGTAAGAGAGGCTGCCATGGCGGATATGGCCTTTGTGAACGGAGGCAATATCCGGGAAAGTCTTTATAAGGGCGAAGTGCTGAATCAGGATTTGGATATCGTCTTCCCTTATCAAAATAAGATTATTGTTCTTGACGTGGATGCGGATACCATATGGAGAATGCTGGAAAACGGAATTTCAACAATGCGCCAGGAGAATAACATACCCGGGGGACGTTTTCTGAATGTATCCGGCCTTTGCTATTCCTTTACAGAGCCGGATGAAGAGCATCCAGCCAGACTCCTTTCGGTCACACTGCCTGACGGAAGTGAACTTTCCAAAGAGGATACCTATACGATTGCAGTTACTGATTATATGGCCGGACTCAGTGGGTATTACAACAATGGGGACGGATATACCATGCTGAATGTATACAGCGATGTGGATCCCCATGCAGAGAATGTCCGCTTGTTGAAAGAAACAGGGTTTACTTTTGCGGATGCAATGCGCCTGTATTTTCAAAAGCGGGAGGGTACCACAACGGCGCAGATTGAAGGGAGGATAGTGAGTGTTGAAAGAAGTGAGTAAAAAAAGATCCAGGCGCATACAGATTGCTTTTTTTCTGAGTGCAGCCGTATTGATTCTGGTTTGTATCGTGTGCTTTACTACGCTTGGCAGGCGTACAGGAGAAGAAACCTGGAGGGCCACGGAGGAACTCAGCGCTGTATACCTGGAGGAAATTTCTGCTAGAGTCCTTATCAATTTGGAAAGCAGCATGGAAAATAATTTTGCAAAGCTGTGGACTATTACTCAAAGCATAAAGTCTGAGGATCTGGAGGATGAAGATAGTTTCGAATCCTTTATTGCCGAAATGATGGAGCATAATCAGTTCGATTTCCTCGTATTTATTGATGACGCAGGCATGTATCACAGTCTGGTGGGTACGCGGCCTGCAGCCTCAAAAATAAGCTTTCTGGCAAAACTTTTACAGGGTGGGACGAATCTGGTTTCCTACGATGAGGCCATATGGGGCGATAATATGGTGCTGCTGGGCAGTGCAATGAAACCTGTGGATTATGGCGAGAATCGGCTGGTGGCCGTTGTAGCCGGTATTTCCAGCACCAATTTCAGCAGCCAGCTGGCATATCGGCAGGAATCGAACCAGACTGATATAAGTATCATTGCGGCAGATGGCAGCTATATCATTCAGAACCAATACGGCCAGGACATGCCAGCCGGTACCAATATTTTTTCAAAGATGGAAAAATATGCTCATCTGGAGGATACGGCGGTTCTTGAACAGATGAAAGAGAATCTGGTTCAGGGCAGGACGGGAATGACGGCCTATACCATCCAGGACGAATACAGGTTTATGTACTATGCGCCAATGCGGACTACCGGCTGGTTTATTGTGATAGAGATCCCTTATGGAATGATAGGCGGATTGGTTGACGATATGAATGGAACTACCATAAGGGTGTCCATAGTTATCATTGCGTTGATGATGGTTGTGTTTGCCGGAATTTTTGTTTATATGCAGAAAAATGAAAAGGCACTCGTTGAGATGAATAAGGCGGCAAAAGCTGCGCAGCAGAGGGCAGAGAGCGCCAGTCTGGCAAAGAGTGAGTTCATGGGACGCATGAGCCATGAGATCCGTACGCCCATGAAC
>JAFLRO010000057.1 GCA_022511425.1 Acetatifactor sp. | reverse complement strand
CAGGTATCAAACAATACCCCGGCAGATATCGGTGCCTCCGGCAAAGCCTACTCTGTGTTTATCTCCGCAGAAGACATCACATTTTGGTTTGCTGCTCCGAGATGTATTTCCCAATGTCCTTCTTGCGCCTCTCACCAACCGGCAACTCTCTGTCAGCCTTTAGACAAAAGTACTTCTTCTCATCATCGCGTTCTCTGATATATGATTACTCATTATACAAACGACAATTTGAATTGTCAATCCTTTTTTTATATAGCTATAATATTTTAATGTATATAGCTATTATTTTTCTCCCTTTTTACAAAAGTGTTCCTATGATAAACTGGAATTGTAGATTAATACCCGTGATCAACATGCTCCCAATCTCCGCCATTATTGCGAATAAGTATCCAGCTCCAATTATTATAAGTCGAATTAGGATTAAATGAACCGTCTCCACCTGACGAATTTACATCAAAAGATGATAAGATTATTATTGCTTCATCAGCATGATATCGTTCAGCATATTCCTTAAATTCATCAGCATAATTGTCTCCTGGATAATACAGCTTTGTCAGTGTACAGCCGTAAAATTCGTCACTGAAATAATCTTTTACCGTTTGATATGCTGCTTCAATGTCATCGTCTGAATATATTTCAGAGGGCTTCCAATCAGGCACTTGAACACTATCAATATTTCCTCCGCTATCTTTTTTTCCACAGCCAGTAAAAATCAAAGTCATTATCAATGATATCAAAATTAATGTTCCTTTTTTCATTTTTATTTCCACACGATTTATATTACTAACAACACTTATGTAAAAAGGTACTTATTTTTTAATACATCTTCTGCTATAACAACTCCCGCCGAAAACTGTCTTTCTATAATTATATCTGCTCATTTAGTAATCCTTGTACCTTATCCCAATCGATATTAGGTACATTTTTTGTTCCACTAGCAGATGTTGCTTTTATTTTCATATTAATCTTTATTGTATTCCATATAAAAGATATTATTGCACATATAACAGCTAAACCTAAAGCGCCAAAAACTATTGGAAGCGGCACGTCTGTTGTGTCAGATAAGAAATGCAAAACCAAACCGACAATAAACATAATTGCGCCAACGCACAAAATAGTTATAGGAGTATCAAATCTATTCTTTTTCAATCCACTTACACCCCATGATTGAGATTTATGACAATGTGGACATTCATCTTTAAATTCTGTACAATAAATCCCCTTTTCTGTAGCATCTTTATATACTTCTTTTACCTTCACTACAAGAAAATTATATGCTTGTTTTTCCAGTTTCTCTGCTCTATCATCACTTATTTCCCTGAAATTACTATTATGAACTGCTTCTGCCCCAACAATATGTGCTTGCAAATTGCCACTATTTTGCTTACAACTTTCACATTCAAAACTATATGGAATCCTTGTATCTTTTACTCTGCTGTGCTTATAATAAGATCTTACTGCCATAATATTATTCTCCCTTCTCCTTGATAACAATGTTGCAATTATATCGTCGTACTTTTATGTTTGCAATTAACACAAGCAATTAACTATTTATTTACCATCAGTTTCGTCATAGCCTGATTCAGTCCATCAACAGTGAGCTTATACATGGGGAACAGCTCCTTCACCGCCGTCTCCGCCTCTCTCCAGGGTGCATGCCCCGGCGCCATCTTGGGATTCAGCCAGACTACCTTTTTATATTTCTTTTTTACCAGCTTCAGCCACTCATAACCTGACAAACCGCCGTTTGGTCCCCGGTAGTTGCCGGTATCGGAATATAGCTCTTCCGGCGCCATAGCCGCATCACCCACGATGATTACTTTATAATCACTGTCCACATTACGGAACATCCACTCCGTATCCACCCAATCTCCGTTTTCGCACTCCGGGGTCTTATACAGCTTGCTGTAGATGCAGTTATGAAAATAATAGGTCTTTACATCTTTATAGTGATTGGACTTATGAATGGCTTGAAACAAATCATTCAGTAAACTGCTGAAAGGAATCATTGTACCTCCGGAATCCATGAGCAGCAAAAGCTTCACCGCATTCTTACGGGGCTTCTGCATGACAATCTGCAGACATCCACCGTTATTGCAGGTCTTATCAACGGTTCCGTTTATATCAAGCTCCGTCTCCGGAATGTCCAATCTGCTGGAGAACTGCCTCAACTTCCGAAAGGCCATCTGAAACTGCCGGTTGTCCAGTACCCTGTCATCCCTGAAATCACGGTACTTCCTTGCTCCTACAACGGAAAAAGCAGACTGATACCCGGTCTGACCGCCCACACGGACACCGCCCACGTTGCCCCCCATGTTTCCAAACGAGGTCTTTCCCATGGTACCGATCCAGAAGCTTCCGCCATTGTGTTCCTCATTCTGATCCTTCAGACGCTGCTTGAAAGTCTCCTCAACATCCTCCTTATCGATCTGAAGATCCTCCATCTGATTCAGGTGGCTTCTGGCTTCCTCATGTGCTAACTCCATCATATCGGACTTATCCAGCCATCTAAGCATCTCCTTGCCCACCTCGGTCTCACGCTGCGCAGGCTTAAAGCACTCTTCAAAAGCCATATCAAATTTATCAAAATCCGTCTCACTCTTCACTAAAATCATTCGGGCCACATAGTAAAACTGTGTCAGGGAACTGCCACACAGCCCCTGATCCAAAGCCTCCTGAAGCGTCAGGAACTCACCCAACGTCACCCGAAGCCCCTTTTCCCGAAGAGTCTCAAAAAACTTAATAAACATGAATACCCTCCAAATCACAGATTTGCATCATGCCTCACCAGCTCCAGATCCTCGTCCTTCTTCACCACGACCCCCACAAAAGGCAGCTTCGCCCTAATTTGATCCGCGGAAATGCCGCCTACCTGCAGCGCATTCACCCAATCAATCAACTCCGAGGTACTGGGCTTCTTCCGGATATCCCTTATCGCCCTGATATTATAGAACACCTCCATGGCATTCTTAAGCAGGTTGTCCTCCACATTAGGGAAATGCACTCGAACAATTTCCTCCATCAACTCCGGTGTGGGGAAATCAATATAATGAAAAATACACCGACGCAAGAAAGCATCCGGCAGCTCCTTCTCCGCATTGGAGGTGATGATCACAATAGGCCGCTGCTTTGCCTTCACCGTCCGCTTTGTCTCGTTGATATAAAACTCCATCTGATCCAGCTCCCACAGCAAATCATTGGGAAACTCCAGATCCGCTTTATCAATCTCATCAATCAGAAGTACCACCTGTTCGTCGCTGTCAAAAGCCTCTCCCAACTTTCCCAGCTTAATGTATCTGGCAATATCGTTTACACCTTCCTCGCCAAACTGTCCGTCATAGAGACGCTGAATGGTATCATATACATAAAGGCCTTCCTGAGCCTTGGTGGTGGATTTAATGTTCCATATGATCAACTTCTTGCCAAGGGCTCTGGCAACTGCCTCTGCCAACATAGTTTTTCCCGTGCCCGGCTCACCTTTGATAAGAAGTGGTTTTTTCAATGCAATAGCAATATTCACGCTGGCCATCAACTCCTTGCTGGCCACATACTCCTGCGTTCCTTGGAACGCTGTTCCGGTTAACTGTTGTTCCTGAATTGCCTGCTTTTCCATAATCCTGCACACACCTTTCCCTTGAATTCCATTCCTTTTTATGTTACGATATTCCTGTTTTAAAATCAAGGAAATTATTTCCTAAATACTTTGATTTGGCAGCAATTCAGACATGCAGAAACAAACTGGCTGAAAAAATCTGAATGAATAAATGTATTTGCCGCCAGCTTAATAATGTCCGGTACACTGCCGCTTAGTATGCAATAGATAAATGAAGGGATGTAACAAATATGTTCACAAAATTGACAGAAAATGAAAATACTCTTTCCTTCGAGGTCTTCCCACCTAAAAAGGATGGCGAATTTGAAAAGGCTTTTGAGGTGCTGGATGCACTGGGAAAGCTGAATCCCGACTACATCAGTGTCACCTACGGCGCAGGCGGAAGCCGGGCGGGCAAGACCATTGAGATTGCCTCCTACATTCAGAACACATTGGGAATCGACGCCATGGCACACATGACCTGCGTTGGCAGCAAGCGCGAGCAGCTTCTGGAAGTATATCGGGAGCTAAAAGCCCACAATGTAACCCATGTGCTGGCGCTTCGGGGCGACCGTCCTAAGGATATGAGCGATGAACAGTTTATGGATAAGGATTTTGAGCACGCCAGCGATATGATGGCATTTTTGAAGGAGAACACAGATCTGCACCTGGCAGGTGCCTGTTATCCGGAGAAGCATTTTGAGAGTTTTAGCATGGAATCAGACCTGAATAACCTGAAGAAAAAACAGGATGCCGGCGCAGAATTCTTTATCAGCCAGCTATTCCTGGATAATGACTTTTACTATGCCTTTCTGGAAAAAGCCGCTAAAAAGGGAATCACCGTTCCCATCTGCGCTGGTATAATGCCCATTACCTCTGTCAAGCAGATCGGTACTTCCATTACCCTTGCAGGTTCCAGCGTGCCAAAAGCCATGGCGGACATTCTTGCAACCCATGGCGACAATCCCGACGACATGCGTAAGGCCGGCGTGGACTATGCCATCCGCCAGATCCGCGACCTGCGGGAGAACGGCGTGCAGCACATTCACCTGTATTCCATGAACAGGCCAAAGACTACTGCTGAGATTGTGACTGGGATTCAGTAGTGTGACGGTACCACACATCAGCCATACGGCAGATAATACTTATTAAGCGATTTTGAGCCCTAGGTTTCACGCTTATGATCTGCCACATCCATAATCAGATGTGAATATCAGTACCTTAACTTACCCTTGTCATAGCGATTACTCTTTTCTTAGATTGAGAATCCTCTGTCGGATTGCCTTTAATTCATCAACACCATCATTCAGTCCATACATTTTAGCTTCAATTATTCTTGCCTGCAACACTTGTCCAGCATCAAAGAGATTTGGTGTCTGCATGCAGATATCCCATTCCTTCTGTATATCGCCCTCGTATCCAGCTTTACCATTATGAAGTGCCGCATTGATATAAGCAAGCTGCCTGCAAAGACTTAGATAATGTGTCCTGTATCGGAATCTTGTAAATGGAAACTGAAGCAAGTCTTCAATGCACTTTTTCAGAAACAGCATCCGTCTTTTGAACAAGCCATGAGTTTTCTGATACAGGAAGATTGCACCCTTGGTCTGCCATCCACAAAGATAAAATACCGTTCCTCGACTTATATCAGCACTTGCCTCATCCGTCTTCTTGTGCTTCAGTATTTCAATCGTCTCGTCAACATTCTTCCGGATCACTTTCTGGGGTAACCGACAACCGAGTCCTTTGAAGATCTTGTTGAATTTAAGCATGACAGTTTGATGTTTTTTATCCCAACCGTCCATGTACGGTTTTAACTTTCGTGCCATTCCTGTCGCCGCCAGTTTATCGTCATGCCAGTTATTACTGAATATGTCATCTATGATCCCATCATTTTTCTGCCCATCAATAATCGACATGTTTTTAAGTGTATCCGATCCATCTTCTTCCCACATTTTGAACAAATCACTGATTCTATTAATCCAGTCCGGATGTAGTCGCCCCGGATTAATATTCAACTGAGAACAAAACCGGAACAAATTGATGAAGTAATATGTATCCTTATCTGCCTGATTATTCACAACAGCTTGAAGGTAGTCAGTGGTAGCTTTAAATGCCTCACAGTCATACTTTCCCGGTGTTGCTGGGGTATATGGATTCCAAATTGTCTGGAAAAACTCATCTGTATCTCCATATGCAATATATTGGTTCTTAAATGGACTTAACAGATATTCATATACTTTTTCTTTACTTTTTTCTTTCGCCCTATCCGTAGGAGCATAGTGGAAATATATAGCCTTTCCCGGATAGTTTTTCCCAGCCAGTTCCATAAAAAACGGAGCAACATCAAAGAAATCCACACCGCCATATCCAATAAATACGATGTTATATCCAGACTCAAAGCACTGAATGATATAGTTTTGAAAGTTCTCATTCAGTCCTTTTGACATATTGTAAATCGTTGCGCCCAACTTATCTGTGTCATCTGTTGAGATGCCATGAAAATGATAAACATAATTACCGCATCCATTTTCTATTGCTGTTGTGCCATACTTCTCAATTACCTTAGTTGGATCTACTCCAAGCGCCTTCTCAATGCCATCATCAAAGTTGGCTGTTATCATAACCGCGCCGGCTTTCGATAGATCAGCCAATCGATAATGGTACAAGCAAGGCTCTATCTGAAAATTTGCTATAGCAGTAAGTGATGAAGATCGGTGAAATAGCTCTTGATTCCCCGTTTTCCTGAACTTGATCGAATTGAAATACTTATCGAGCTTATCCATCTCCCCTATAATATATTCAAGCCGTGGTCTCTCCCGAGCAGCTCCTTTTGGACCAACATCTGAGGCTGTATATTTTCCGACAGGAGCAGGATAAAACCATTTCCCATCTTTTACTGCATCCCTGATCTGTGGAAAGTGATTATTCCAAATAGCTACAAATTCTTTCCAGTAAGGGCCCAGTGCCGCTTCCAAATAAGCATCTGTTAAACCGCTTCCAAGCGGAAGACATGATGGAGGAATGCAGCTGATTCCAGCACCTGTCCAGAAAATTGTTCTACTCGGATCAATATTTAATTGAATGGAATCATCTTTACCGAGGATGACGTCATGAATCAACTTTATTCACTTCCTTTAATGTTCATCTACTTTTTCCAAAAAACCGTAGTTAATTCGAGCAATTAATTTCGGTGGTTGCTTTTTCTGATTGAGATAATTTTTTACGGTGTATATGACGATTAATAATGTCAAAATGATGAAGGAAATATAATATGCTAATTCAAACCCCTGTAACAATGTCATTTTAGTCACTCCTTTATCTTTGATTCATTTGGAAAGAAAAATGCTTCATACAACGGTACCTACTGTTTTTATCTGACTTGAATCTGTGAAACTTCCCACTTTATGTTCCTTTAAATATTACTGATACTGGTTTCAATCTTTACCATGATAAATGGTTTATAAAAATAATAATACATATGTTTTGTAATTACAATAATAATTACTCATTTTATAATTTCATCACAAAAATATGCATGAGAGGGTGCTATACCCCTACATTTTTACGCTGTCCCCTCTTCTATTTGATGTCATAGAAAGGACGACATCTGCAAAATCTATTTGGTCTATGGTTATTCACCACATTGCCCAGATAACAACAGCTGTGGGATGTCCATCGAGACACTGATGGCGCTTTCAGAAGTTTTAAACATGTCATTAGATTATCTAATTTATGGAAAGGAGTCCTCAAACGAAAAATTGCAGCACACCGATGAGGTTGCTGCAATTCTAAATATGCTTGATAATGCTGATTCAAGGTCACAGAAATATGCTAAAGAAATAATTTACACTCTCTTTCTGGCCGCTTCTCTTCCGAGTTCTTCCTAAGCCTCCCACTGCGCCTCCGACACTTCAATCTTTTTATCACGCAGCATTAATTCTTTCACTGCATGTGCAGCACTCTTTCCCTCGAACAAGATCTGATTGACCTGCTCAATAATGGGCAGTTGCACATTATATTTGTCGGCCAGCTCCATGGCCGCTTTTGCTGAAAAAACACCTTCTACAACCATCTGAACCTCGGCCATGGCTTCTTCATAGGTCTTGCCCTGACCAATCAGGATCCCGGCTCTGCGGTTCCTGGAGTGCATACTGGCGCAAGTCACAATCAGATCCCCGATTCCCGTCAGCCCACAGAAGGTCTCAAATTTGCCTCCCATGGCGGTTCCCAGACGGGCAATCTCCGTGATACCCCTGGTGATCAGCGCTGCCTTAGTGTTGTCACCGTATCCCAGACCGTCAGCGATACCTGCCGCCAGCGCCACCACATTTTTGAGGGATCCCCCCAGCTCCATTCCCAAAATATCAGGACTAACATAAACCCGGAACACCTCATTCATGAACAGGCTCTGAATGAACTCCGCTGTCGCTTTACTCTTTGCTCCTACCACGATAGTAGTGGGGATTCCCCTGCCCACTTCTTCCGCATGGGAAGGGCCTGACATCACTGCCACATCCGCTTGAGGGATCTCCTGCTCAATAATCTGCGAAAGGGTCATCAGAGTACCTTCTTCAATGCCCTTGGCAACATTCAGGATCTTTTGTCTCGGAGCGACCAGACTGCTCAGGCGATTTGCCGTCTTTCTGGTGTAGGAACTTGCCACTGCCATCACCAACAGATCTTTTCCTTCCACAACTGCTCTGTCATCGCCGGTACAGAGAATATCCTCCGGCAGAATTACACCGGGCATCATCTTATGTTCCCGATCCTTCCGCAGCATCTCCACTTCGGTCTCCAGAGCTGACCAGATAGTAATTTCATGTCCGTTCTTATGAAGCAATACCGCCAAGGCGATGCCCCAGCTTCCCCCTCCCAGAATACCAATCCTTGCCATGTTCCCTCTTTTCCGCAGACTCTCTACTTCTGCCGTTTCGTCTTCATCCGTCCTTATTCTTTTATTCTTGCTCTTTTATTCTTACTCTTTTATTCTTACTCTTTTGTCAATTAATCTTCTGCTTTTACTTCTTCTATATTATTTTCTTTAGTACTTACTGCGTCTTCCTTCGCTTGCTCCTTCTCTTCCACTTTATTCTTTTTCAGCAGATAAGTTTTCCTCTCATTGCCATGCAGAAGCCTCACAATATTCTCCCGATGTCTCCAGTAAGCCATAACTGCCAGGAAAGCAGACAACGCATACATCTCGTATAACTGCGCCTGGGTCATCTCGCCGAAAACACCCATCTGCCCACATATCACTATCTCAATCATAAAACCAGCATATACCATCAGCGATCCCAGTGAGACAAAATGGGTGGTAAAAAAAATACCAAAGAAAACCACAACGCCCATGATAATAAAATAAGGATGAAAGGCCAGGATCATCCCCGCTGTGGCAGCAATCCCCTTCCCTCCCTTAAAATTCATGTAAAAGGGAAAATTATGTCCCAGAATAGCCCCCGCACCTGTATAGACACATAGCAGATAAATGGTATCGGGATGGCTCCCGCTGAAAATCAGCCGAACAATCACAACCGCTGCGATACATTTCAGGCAGTCCCCCGCAAGCACGATGAGCCCTGCTTTCGTGCCCAGCACACGAAGGGCGTTGGTAGTGCCGGAATTGCCGCTTCCGTGCTGTCTTATGTCAATTCCGTGAGCCTTCCCGTAAAAGAATGCTGTCTGAAACAGTCCGAACACATAGCCAATCAGCAAACAAACTATCCTTTCCATCCAATCTACTGCTCCTTTTCATTTCGTTCTCTGATAATGAACCGCAGGGGTGTTCCCCGGAAACCGAAGGTCTCCCTGATCTGGTTCTCAATATATCTGGTATAAGAAAAATGCATCAGTTCCTTATTGTTTACGAAAATAACAAACGTGGGAGGCTTAACAGATACCTGCGTGATATAGTAAAGCCGTAGCCGTTTTCCCTTGTCGGACGGGGGCTGCTGCATGGCAACTGCCTCAGCCATGATTTCATTCAGCACACCAGTGGCCACCCGCATGGCATGGTTCTCACTGACCATATCGATGGTCTCAAAAAGCTTCGGCAATCTTTGGCCTGTCACCGCAGATATAAACAAAATCTCAGCATAAGCCATAAAGGATAAGGTATCTCTCACCTTCTCTGTCACACGGTAGATGGTCTTGTCATCCTTCTCCACAGCATCCCATTTATTAACAGCAATAATAACCGCTTTCCCCCGCTCATGGGCGATGCCTGCAATCTTGGCATCCTGCTCGGTGACACCCTCCGTAGCATCAATGAGCAGCACCACAATGTCGGCACGTTCTACGGCGCTGACGGTGCGCACGATCATATACCGCTCCAGTTCCTCCTTAATCTTGTTCTTCCGCCGAAGCCCCGCCGTGTCGATAAAGACATACTCCTTATCGCCATAAGTGACCTCTGTATCCACTGCATCTCTGGTGGTGCCGGCAATGTCAGATACAATCAATCGATTCTCTCCCAGCAGCTTATTGATCAGGGAGGATTTACCCACATTGGGCTTGCCCACAATGGCAATCTTTGGACGCTCGTCCTCTTCCTCCTCGCCGATGCCTTCCGGAAAATGTGCCACAACCTCCTCCAGCATATCTCCAAGACCCATCTTATTCACTGCCGAGATGGGGTGGGGATCCCCGATGCCAAGGTTGTAAAATTCGTACACATCCGCCATATATTTGTCGTAATTGTCCACCTTGTTGACCACCAGTACCACCGGTTTGTGAGATCGGCGCAGCATGTCCGCCACCTTGGCGTCCGCATCCACCAGACCCTGACGTACATCCACCAGAAAAATGATCACATCCGCTGTCTCCATGGCAATTTCCGCCTGAGTGCGCATCTGCGACAAAATAACATCCTTGCTGTCCGGCTCAATACCCCCTGTGTCAACCAGAGTGAAGGTGCGGTCCAGCCAGTTCACATCCGTATAGATCCGATCCCTAGTGATGCCTGGTGTGTCCTTTACAATTGATATATTCTCTCCCGCCAATGCGTTGAACAGAGTGGATTTGCCCACATTAGGCCGCCCCACAACCGCAACTATTGGCTTGGTTGTTTTTCCTGCCATTCCATCCTCCGTTTTCAATCCAGCGTACTGTATCACACACATTTCACCAAATTGCCTGCATGAAAACAAATGATACAGCATACCTCAACATTACCAGATCGTCACGATACCGCAATCCTACTTACTTCCCCAGGATTGTCTCTAAAAACTCATATCCGCTTGATTTTACAATATTAATCGGCACTTGTAAAGCCTTTTCCAGCTCTCCCAGCGTCATATCATCCAGAAAAACGTCTTCTCCGCTTCGCAGCACATTCTCCGGCAGAAGTAACCGCTCCCCCAGAGGCTTTCCTTTAAGCTGCGCCCCTATGTCCTGTCCTGTCAGCAGACCGGATACCGTAATATTTTCTCCGAAAAAATAGTTTGTAATTGGGTACACATGTATCTGTAAGCCCGTGCACTCCCGCTGTACTTCCTCCGCCATCCTCTGAATGTAAGGATATGCCAGGAGCCCTGTCGCCATGGACAATTCACCCTGTCTCTTATTAGTCGGAAGCAACCCTTTTGCCCGGTAAGTTTCCAATGCTTCCTGAAACTCGTCCATCATAAGCCGCAGCATACCCACACCGTTTTCCAGCTGCAAGTACCCGTCATAGCGTTCCGCCTCCGGCATTTCCCGCCCTGCCAAAATATACCACTCATCGCTGGCATGGACAAAATGAGTGCCATACTGATCATAACAATGCTTCTGATAACCCTCGATCATATCAATGACCTTGGCCGCCTCCTGCTTGTCAAAAGGTTCCAGAGGGTACAACCCCTCCCGATACTTCGACAGTCCCACAGGAACCACGGAAACACTCTCCAGATTTGGGATATATTCCATCAGCTTTTCAATACTAAGCTTAAGTTCCTCACCGTCATTCAACCCCTTACAGAGCACAATCTGCCCGTTCATCTGAATACCCGCCCGGTTCAGGATATCAACCTTCTTTAAGGCTTCCCCGGCAAATCGGTTGTTCAGCATCCTGCAGCGAAGCTCCGGATTCATAGTCTGGAAAGAAATATTAATGGGTGACAGGTGATAGCGGCAAATTCTCTCCACATCATGATCCGACATATTGGTCAGAGTCACATAATTACCCTGTAAAAAGGAAAGCCTGGAATCGTCATCCTTAAAGTATAACGTCTCCCTCATCCCCGGTGGCATCTGATCGATAAAACAAAACACACATTTATTGTGACAATGCCTGTACTCATCCATCAGTCCGCTCTCAAACTCAATACCCAGATCCTCGTCAGCTTCCTTGTCCACCTCCAGCAGCCACTGCTCCCCGTCAGCCTTCTCCACCAGCACCTCGATATATGTATCCTGAACCAAAAACTGATAGTCAAAAATATCCTCTATCTCCGTACCGCCAATAGCTAAAAGCTTATCCCCCGCCTCTATCTCCAACTCCTCAGCAATACTGCCGGGGAGTACTTTTGTAATAACATGTGATTTTTGCACTTTATCTGCTCCCTAATCATAACCTTTCTCTTGTTACTATTATTATCCGGTTTCAGGCATCGTGCGGCGGGTATGCTCCCACGCACAATTCAGCGGTGCCCTTAGTCGGAGCTGAAATCCACTGCCTACGCAGACTTAGGTGCGGTACTTTCACACCTTAGTCGAAGTTGGCAGTTAGTTCAGCGGAGCGTTGCCGCGTGCGTGGGGGCATACCCGCCGCACGATGCCGTCACTTGCAGAAAACTAATTGCCAATGGTAGCTACCTCTTTCCTATTATAGAAGAAATTCCTTGACGTGTCACTACCGAAATGTTATAAAATAAATGTCAGTTCTAACCCATTAATACTAATTATTACCCTATACAACGGAGAATCAATATGCCCAATTTAAAAGAACTGGAAAACTCCATGCCCGTGGCGCCCCTGAAACTGGTAGCACTGCCTTCCGCAGAGCGCATGGCACGCAGGATCAACGATTACCTGGTGGAATTCCGCAAGAGCATCCATAATGATAAGGTAAAAAAAGACCCCGCCTTCCACGGCTACATAGAAAGTAACTACATGGTGGATGTCTCCACCCCCCGCTTCGGCACCGGTGAGGCTAAAGCCCAGTTCCATGAGTCCATCCGTGGCAAGGATCTGTTCCTACTGGTGGATGTGTGCAACCACAGCATCACCTACCAGATGAACGGCTATACCAATCACATGTCGCCGGACGATCATTATCAGGATTTAAAACGTGTCATTGCTGCATGTAATGGCAAGGCACACCGTATAAACGTCATCATGCCCTTCCTCTACGAAGGCCGTCAACACAAGCGAAACGGCCGGGAGTCACTGGACTGCGCCTTTGCCTTGACAGAGTTGCAGGATATGGGCATCAGCAACTTTATCACATTTGACGCACACGACCCTCGTGTGGTGAATTCCATTCCCCTGAGCGGCTTTGACAATTTCACACCGCCCTATCAGTTCATCAAGGCGCTGCTCAACTTCGAGAAAGATCTCATTGTGGACAAGGAGCATCTTCTGGTAATCAGCCCCGACGAGGGTGCTCTCGACCGAGCCATCTACTTTGCCAGCGTCCTGGGTGTGGATACCGGTATGTTTTACAAACGCCGGGATTATTCCGTCATCGAGAACGGCAAGAATCCCATTGTGGCTCACGAATTCTTAGGTGACAATATTGACGGCAAGGACATCATCATTATCGATGACATGATTTCCTCCGGCGGCAGCATGATCGACACCGCAAAACAGCTGAAAGCCATGAACGCAAGACGGGTGTTCATTTGCTGTACCTTCGGTCTCTTTACGGAAGGTCTGAAGCTCTTTGACACCGCTTACGAGCAGGGCTATTTTGACAAGGTTGTCACTACCGACCTGACTTACCTTCCCCCAGAACTCTACTCCAGGCCTTACTTCATCGAGGCGGACATGAGCAAGTTCATCGCCTCCCTGATTGACTTTATGAACCATGATGCCTCTATGACCAATATCATGGCCACCACAGATAAAATCCACGGTGTCCTGGACGCTTACAACAACCGCAGAGATGTGGAGCTTGATTTGGAATGAGCGACTAAGGGAGACAGAAAATCTGTCTCCCTTATTAATGAGTTTCTCACTCTTGATATGCCGGAAATGTCATCACTATCTTGAACAGGTCTCCGTCCAGCCGGAGGTCAAAGGTACCGCCCTGAACCTGTATCAGGCTCTTGGCGATGGACAATCCCAAGCCGCTGCCCTCAGTACTGCGTGAGGAATCTCCGCGGATAAAGCGTTCCGTCAGTTCATCCGGACGGATGTTCATCTGCTGTCTGGAAATATTCTTGAAAGACACCTCTATCCTGCCCTCGTCCTGAACCATATCAATATAGACCCTGGTTCCTTCCAGAGCATACTTACAGATATTGTTGAAGAAATTCTCCACAACACGCCACATCCTGCGGCTGTCCGCGTAGATATAAGCGGGCTTTCCACTGTCCTCAAAGACCACCTGGAGGTTGTTCTCTTCCAGTTTTTCAGAGAACTCCCCGAGACTCTGGTTGAGCAGCTCCGTCAAGTTCAGCTTTTCCCGATTCAACTCAATATTGCCCGATGAAATCTTGGATGCTTCCACCAGGTCGTCCGTCAACTGCTTCAACCTCCCCGCTTTATTATCCAGAATATCAATATACCCTTTCGCAGGTTCCTCCTCTATCTTCAGTCGTTTCAGCAAGTCCACATAATTGATAATGGAAGTCAGAGGTGTCTTGATATCATGGGAGACGTTGGTGATCAGATCCGTCTTCATCTGCTCATCTTTCATGCTGGTCCGCACAGCGGCTCGGATACCCTCTCCGATATTGTTTACCGCATCTGCCAGTTCCCTGCTGGCACCGTGGAGACTGTTCGAATTCAGCTTAAACTCCACTTCACCGTTTCGGATCCTGTTGATGCCTTCCACAATCACATTCTGTTCCGCGTTCCGTTTAAACAGCAGCACTCCCACCACACTGTCAAAGATGACCACTGCTGCAAGTAGTACAATCAGCCAGATCTGCTGCTCCCGGAATCGATAAGCGGCCACAAGACCAATCAGATTTACAAACAGATACATGATATAAGGCAGAATCGTACTGATAAATGCATTCCTGTGTCGGAAAACAAAGCGCACGGAATTGACAATTCCCTTAAAAAACCAGAAAAGGAAGCTTTCTCTCCAGATATTCCAGGATTTGATACGCCGGATAAAACTGTACAGAATCAGGCATACCGACATGCTCACATAGACTCCGTAGAGACCGAAAACACTATAATTATACAGTGTGGTCAGCTGAATCCCCATCATCTCAGTAGGCACAACGCCTGCGGTAGCTGCTACTTCCGTAAGAAGACGATACCCCCACATGCCTGCATAGACTAATCCCGCCCCCAACAGAAGCAGTGCCTCAGTCCAAATATGATCAAACTGGGTCAGGTACCATACCTTGCCGCCTTCCCGGTCATAAGCCACACCGGCAGTAATAGACATGTGTACGGTAATGATGAGCCAACTTAAGGCCAGAAACGCAATCAGAACAATAATCCGATTCACATTTGGAATCACCTTTTCATAGATCTGGTACGCATTATAAAAAGCGTCTCCCTCAACCATGTATCTGGAATCCACCCCCAGCCAGATATGAGTGCTGTCCGGATATGCGTATTCATAAGTACTGATGAGACTATAGATTTCATCCTCGCTCATGGTAGTGTTTCCCATGAAAACCAAGCTGTCCGGATAGTAAATCAAATGACGGCGCTGCTCGGAAAAGTATTCCGTCACGTCCTCGTCACTCTGCGCCTTTAGAGTCGGCATATTGGTATATGTACGAATTCCCTCATCCGTCATCAGTCTCACCATGTATTTGACATTGCTGTTTCCCTCACTGTAGGCGGGATTACATATCTGATACCTGTCATAATCCAGTGTCAAACTCTCGATGGATGTCACAACATTTTCCTGGAGTCGTATATAATCCACCCAGTTGTCAGCATAGTCAACCAACTGACGCACACCCTCCACTGTATCGTAACGACAGAGAAGCATGGGTAAAGTCACCATCAGACTGCCGTCATCCTCTCTGGCCAGGCGTACCTGACTGAGATTCTCCGCCATTAAATGGGAAAACACCATGTCTTCCAACTGCTGTCTTGTGAACTTACCCATCATGCTCCGGAGCATTTCCAGTTCTTCCGCTGTCTTTCCATAAAGATTTTCTCCACTGAACATTGGATCCTCAACTGTTTCATCTTCATCTTCCTGTGTGTTCTCCAGCTCTGCTTCCTCAGTGACAATATAAAAATCATCAAAAATAAGCTGGTCATACTCATCCAGCGTAAAATTTTGCGGGTAAAGGCAATAGCCAAAATAATTTACAAAATCCGACATGCTCATGGTGCGGTCATTATAGTCAACACCGCGCTTTCCCCATTTTATCAGATTGTCCAACTCATATACAGCTGTGACGGCACAACCCCGATCCATGCCAAGCTGGCTGGCATAAGCTGTGGTGTCGATATGTTTTGCCGAGTCAAATACATCGTTGGTCTCAAGCCTCCCCTTGATGACCACCAATTGTGTGATATCGGAAACCGCATTGCGGAAAAGATCATTATAGATTTCCGAATCCTCAAATTCCTGCCCGTCGTCCACAGTAAGTATTCTGTAGACCTCCGTGCCGTTGATGGATTCCACCGCGACATAGGAATTCAGAAGCAGTCCTGCAACAGCTACCATCAGCACTGCAGCCAGCAAATGCTGGAGAATCCCTATGGCTATTCTTTTCAACGTGGGCTTCTTCATTCTTGAACCGTTACCTTTCTGAGCGCTACTGCTTGTCTATCTTATATCCCACACCCCATACTACTTTCAGATATCTGGGCTCCTTGGGATTAATCTCAATCTTCTCGCGGATATGTCGGATATGCACTGCCACCGTATTGTCCGCACCGATGGCATCCTCGTTCCAGATGCTCTCATAAATCTGGTCTATGGAAAATACTCTGCCCTGATTTTTCACTAACAGTAGAAGGATGTTATACTCGATGGGAGTCATTTTCACCGGCTCGTCATCCACAGTCACCTGTTTGGTATCATCGTTAATCACCAGCCCCCCAACCTGATAAACAGCTTTGCTTTCCGCGCTCAAACTTCCCAGAGACGTATACCGTCGCAGATTTGACTTCACTCTTGCTGCCAGCTCCAGCGGATTAAAAGGCTTTGTGATATAATCGTCCGCGCCGATATTAAGTCCCAGAATTTTGTCTGTATCCTCAGATTTAGCGCTGAGAATGATTATCGGAATACTGCTGTGCTCTCTTATTTTTAGTGTAGCTCTAATCCCATCCAACTTTGGCATCATGATATCCATAATCAGCAGATGAATATCTTCCTTCTTCAGCAGTTCGATTGCCTGCTCCCCGTCATAGGCCTTAAAAATATGATAACCATCCTGACTCAGATAAATCTCGATGGCATCCACAATCTCCTTATCATCATCACAAACAAGTATATTCGCCATAACATCCTCTTTTCCGTCGTCAAAAGACAACTCTTCTGCTCAAGTTAGCAACCCCCATTTCAAATGGGGGTTTAGCTTTAACCCCTCCGGGGTA
>JAFLRO010000056.1 GCA_022511425.1 Acetatifactor sp. | reverse complement strand
CGGGAATTAAGGTGGTAACGCGAGGTAAAGCTCGTCCTTAGAGATAAGGACGGGTTTTTTATTTTCTCTGGTTTTTTATGAAAACAGGAATGAAAAGGAGAGAACAGAGATGACAGTATTTGAAGAATTAAAGGAGAGAGGGCTGCTGGCTCAGCTCACCGACGAGGAAGAGATCAAGGAACTGATAAACAACGGTAAAGCTACATTCTACATTGGCTTTGACCCCACCGCAGACAGCCTGCATGTAGGTCACTTTATGGCATTATGCCTGATGAAGCGGCTTCAAATGGCGGGAAACCGTCCCATTGCACTGATTGGAGGCGGTACAGGTATGATAGGCGATCCTTCGGGCAGAAGCGATCTTCGTACTATGATGACCACGGAAATGATCGATCATAACTGCGAGTGTTTTAAAAAGCAGATGAGCCGGTTCATCGAGTTTGGAGAAGGCAAGGCCATGATGGTGAACAATGCGGACTGGCTGCGTGATCTGAATTACATTGAGTTTATCCGTGACATTGGCGTACATTTTTCCGTAAATCGCATGTTGACTGCAGAGTGCTACAAGCAGCGTATGGAGAAGGGATTGAGCTTCTTAGAGTTCAACTACATGATCATGCAGAGCTACGACTTTTTGCAGCTCTATGAAAAGTACGGCTGCAACATGCAGTTCGGCGGTGATGACCAGTGGAGCAATATGCTGGGAGGTACAGAGCTGATCCGCAGGAAGCTGGGCAAGGATGCGTATGCCATGACAATAACGCTGCTTCTTAATTCCGAGGGCAATAAGATGGGCAAGACTCAGAAGGGTGCAGTGTGGCTTGACCCCGAGAAGACTTCTCCCTATGAGTTCTACCAGTACTGGAGAAACGTGGCGGATGCGGACGTGATCAAGTGCATGAAGATGTTGACTTTCCTGCCCCTGGAGCAGATAAAGGAGATGGAGGTCTGGGAGGGCAGCCAGTTGAATCAAGCCAAGGAAATACTGGCCTACGAGCTGACCCAGCTGGTGCACGGCACCGAGGAGGCAGAGAAGGCTCAGGAGAGTGCAAGAGCATTGTTTGCAGGCGGCGGAAACGCGGCGGATATGCCTACCTGTGAGTTGGAGGAAGCTGATTTCCAGGATGGAAAGATTGATATTTTGGGGATTTTGGTCAAAGCAGGTCTTACAGCATCTCGCTCTGAGGCAAGACGTGCTGTGGAGCAGGGTGGTGTCACCGTGGACAACGAGAAGGTTTCGGACATTAAGGCAGCTTATGAGGCGGCTCAGTTTGCGGGCGAAGGTATTGTGGTAAAACGGGGAAAGAAGAGCTTTAAGCGGGTCGTGATGAAGTAATTCCAGACAGTTGTTTAGAGGGAATCCATAGTGCACATAAATAAAGTATGAGGTCAACAGTAACTTTTTTATATTCTTTACTGTCAGCGAGTTATCTGGCTTGGCAGGGCACTGGCTTCGGAAAGAGGAGTGAAAGAACATGTGGAAAATTTGGTTTTGCCAGCTATCTGTAAAGATTGGCAGTTTTGAGATCATTGATGAGAGCGGTTCCATTACCACCAACGCCTGGATTGCAGGAGGTCTTATTTTGGCAGTCATTATTGCGTTTATCTACTATCTTGGTAAGGAAGCTCGACTGACAAAGGCGGGAAACAACAGTCCTGAAAAGCAGCGGATTGCCCAGATAATTTCAGAAGTCTCACAGGGAGATACCTCCCTTGAGCCGGCATATGCATATTGGAGCACTGTGGAGATCCGGGGTGGGCAGAAGATTACCCGCTATTGGTATTATGCCATTGGCTTCAACAAGGAGCGCATCTGTGTAGTTCCCATTTCAATTACTGACAGCAAGCCCCATCAGATTTCTTACAGTAATTATTATATCGTTCAGCCGGAACAGCTGGGGCTGGTAAATGGCGCTGGAAACTGGGTAGAGCTATATGACAAGGAGGGAAACAAGATTGTTTCTCTGATGGTGGATTATTCTGTAACAGACAGTTCTCTCAGCGATCATAAGTTGAATGTCACCCAGGAGGACACTTTCAAAAGATGGGCCAACGAAATTATTCCTTATTGGATGGAAAAGGTCAACACTGCTAACGGCACCAAAGCAACGGGACATCTCAATAATGCCAACAGATTTGATTTTGTTGGCCAGGGTGCAAACATAGAAGGTGGCGGCAAGGCAAAGAATATGTGATATGTCATTTAATAGAGACCTCCCACATATACATGTAACAGTATATGCAGGAGGTTTTTCTATGGAAAATCATGCTTTAGGTTCCTTTGATCTGTACAATGATATTAAACACCGTACAGGTGGAGAGATATACATAGGAGTACTGGGGCCGGTGCGCACCGGAAAATCTACTTTTATCAAACGTTTTATGGAGGAACTTGTTCTGCCTTACATGGAGGATGAGCACGCTAAGGTACGGGCTCAGGATGAACTGCCACAGAGTGCAGGGGGCAAGACCATCACCACCACGGAGCCCAAGTTTATTCCCAACGAGGCTGCAAAGGTATCCTTGAACGGCGATGTGGATGTTTCAGTGCGTCTCATCGACTGTGTGGGCTACATGGTGGAGGGAGCAGCCGGTCACATGGAAGAGGATGTGGAGCGGATGGTGAAAACACCTTGGTTCGACTACGAAATCCCCTTCACACAGGCGGCGGAACTGGGCACTGACAAGGTCATGAACGACCATTCCACCATCGGTCTTGTAATCACCACGGACGGCAGCTTCGGGGAGATTCCTCGGGCAAATTACCTGGAAGCAGAGGAGAAAACAATAACTGCCTTAAAGAAACTGCACAAACCATTTCTTGTACTGGTGAACAGCCAGAAACCTTACTCGGAGGACGCAAAGAATACGGCTGCGGAAATTAGTGAAAAATACGGTGTATCAGCCATTACGGTGAACTGTGAGCAACTGAAAAAAGAAGATATCAACATGCTCCTGGAGAATGTGCTCTACGAGTTTCCCATTGCCTCTATGGAGTTTTACATGCCTAAGTGGGTGGAGATGCTGCCCGGCGACAATCGCATGAAGCAGGATATGATCTCCGGCGTCAAGGCATTGATGAAAGATTACAGCACCATCCGTGATGTGCTGCAGAATCCCGTGAGCCTTGAGAGCGAGTACATAAAGCGCTGCAAAACAGACAATGTCAGTCTTTCTGACGGTATGATCCGCATTGTGCTTGATGTGGAGGAGGCATATTATTACGAGATGCTGACTGAGATGGTGGGAGAACCTATTCGGGATGAGTACCAGTTAATAAGCAAGCTGAAGAGCTTTGCCGCCATGAAACACGAGTATGCCAAGGTGCTTGATGCTGTGAGCATGGTGCGCATCAAGGGCTACGGTGTGGTGACTCCCGACAAGGATGAAATCGTGCTGGAGAAACCTGAACTTATCAAGCACGGCAATAAGTTCGGCGTGAAGATCAAGGCGTCCAGTCCGTCCATCCATATGATCCGTGCCAACATAGAGACGGAGATTGCCCCCATCGTTGGCACCCAGGAGCAGGCCGACGACCTGATTACCTACATCAACCAATCCGACACTGACAGGAGCATTTGGGATACAAATATCTTTGGAAAAACGGTGGAACAGCTTGTAAATGAAGGAATTACTGCAAAAGTGGCAGTGATAGGTGAGGAAAGTCAGCTGAAATTGCAAGATACCATGCAAAAAATCGTAAACGACAGCAACGGTGGGATGGTTTGTATCATCATCTAATATCCGCGTAAGGTCTTGTAATATAAATCAGATACGCTTTGTAAACAAGTTTCATCGCGTATCTGATTTTTTGTATTACACAAGTGACGGCACCGGGCGGCGGGTATGCTCACGCAGCCAAGGCAACGCGCCGCTGAACTAACTGCAACGACCACTAAGGTGCGAAAGGGCATCACGCCTAAGTCTACGTAGGCAGTGGATTTCGCCTCTGCTAAGTGCGCCTTTTGTGTGGCTTGCTTAGAGTATACCCGCCACCCGGTGCCTGATGCCAGTATTAGTCTTAAAAGTAATTGACAATACCCACTTCGCAAGCTAATATTAAATTGAACTGGCAATATTTTCAAGATACTTTTCAAGATGCGGGAAATTGGAGGGTCAGAGATGAACGAGGTATATCAGAAACTGCTGCATTGCCGTGACTGCGTGCGGGAAAAAACGGACTTTGTACCCAAAGTGGCTGTAGTGTTGGGCTCCGGTCTGGGAGACTATGCGGAGAACATCCGGGTGGAATGTGAGGTTCCCTACGGGGAGATTGAAGGATTTCCGGTATCCACAGTACCGGGACATGCGGGTAAATTCATTTTTGGCTATATCGATGACGTACCCGTAGTCTGCATGAAAGGCCGGGTTCATTATTACGAAGGCTATCCCATTACCGATGTGGTGCTGCCGGTCAGGCTGATGCATCTGTTGGGGGCTGAAATTTTGTTTCTGACCAATGCTGCAGGCGGTGTGAACACGTCTTTTCATGCCGGCGACCTGATGCTGATCAGAGACCATATTGCACTGTTTGCGCCTAATCCTCTGATCGGCCCAAATATTGACGAGCTGGGCACCCGATTCCCGGATATGAGTTCCGTATACGATAAGGAGCTTCAGGACATCATCCGAAAGGCGGCGAAGGAAAACAATATTTTCCTTCAGGAGGGCGTATATGCCCAGCTGACCGGCCCTTCCTTTGAATCCCCGGCGGATGTGCGTATGATGCGTGTGCTGGGAAGCGATGCAGTGGGAATGAGCACTGTGGTGGAAGCTATTGCAGCAAATCATATGGGTATGCGGATCTGCGGTATTTCCTGTATCAGCAACCTTGCGGCGGGAATGACTGCCAATCCCCTGACCCATGCGGAGGTACAGGAAGCTGCCGATATGGCTGCGCCTAATTTCAAGAAGCTGGTGACGGAATCTGTCAAAAAGATGATTTAGGCATGAGTAGAATGAAATAGTCGTTTTCATATGAACGTGTTTGTTGCACAAGCTGCGGAATGAGAGGAAAAATGAGAGAGAAGCTGATTCAGGCGGCACTGAAGGCGCGGGAGAATGCCTATGTGCCTTATTCCCATTATCAGGTGGGTGCAGCGCTGCTCACGGAGGAGGGAGAAATCCTGCAGGGCTGTAATGTGGAAAATGCCTCCTACGGAGCCACCTGCTGTGCTGAACGGACTGCCATGTTCAAGGCGGTCAGTGAAGGAAAGAAGCATTTTCGTGCCATTGCTATTACAGGAGGCATTCAGGGAAAAGAGCCAGAGGATTACGCATATCCCTGTGGCATTTGCAGACAAGTACTGAGCGAGTTTGCCGGAAAAGACGGACTGACAGTGATCGTTGCAAAAAGTATATCAGAATATCAGGAGTATTCGCTTGGCGAGCTTCTGCCACATAGCTTTGGAGGTGATTCCATCGTATGAACATCAGATTGTATAATGCCCGTATTTTGACCATGGAAAAGGACAAGCCCATGTTTTGTGGGGAGGTATGGGTAAAAAATGAAAAGATTGTCTATGTAGCGGATAATAGTGAGCTTGAGAGAGAGTTGGATCAGGATTTTCCAAGAATTTCCTGGGATTTGGAGATTGACTGTAAGGAAAACCTTCTAATGCCAGGTTTCAAGGATGCCCACACACATTCAGCCATGACTTTTCTACGGTCTTATGCGGATGATGTACCTTTACAGAAATGGCTGAATGAAAAGGTTTTTCCCATGGAGGCAAAGTTGACAGGAGATGATATCTATCACCTGACAAAATTGGCAATCCTGGAATATTTGACATCCGGTATCACTGCCATTTTTGAGATGTACCTGACACCGGACACTATTGCCCAGGCTTGTATGGACATGGGGATGCGATGTGTGCTTACCAGTGGGCTGAACAATTTTTCTTCTTCCATCGAGCAGGTGGAGGAGGAGTATCTGAAGTGGAATAAGAAGAATTCCCTTATCAGCTATCAAATGGGATTTCATGCGGAGTACACCTGTTCTAAAGAATTGCTGTACCAACTAGCGCAGCTTTCCCATAAATACCGTGCTCCGATATACACCCATCTTGCGGAGACAAAACGCGAAGTGGAGGAGTGTAAGGAACGGTGTGGCATGACGCCGGCGGTATTTCTGGACAACATGGGACTCTTTGAGTTTGGCGGAGGCGGTTATCACTGTGTCCATATGACGGATGCAGATATGGATGTTTTCCGCAGACGCAGACTCTACGCCATTACCAATCCGGCTTCCAATATGAAACTGGCAAGCGGTGTGGCGCCTATCGCAGAGTTTGAGAGGAAGAAGATTCCTGTGGCCATTGGCACTGATGGCCCTGCCAGTAACAACTGTCTGGACATGTTCCGTGAGATGTTTCTGGTGACGGGATTGAGCAAGCTAAAGGAGAATGATGCTGCAAGCATGGATGCTATGCAGGTGCTGCACATGGCTACTGTCCAGGGGGCAAAGGCAATGCGGCTTTCAAAGGCAGATGTACTTGCCAAGGGGAAGTATGCAGATATCATTATGATTGATCTGCATCAGCCAAATATGCAGCCGATTCACAATATTCCAAAGAATATTGTTTACAGTGGAAGTAAGTCAAATGTGGCTATGACTATGATCAACGGCAGAATCCTTTATCGAAGGGGTGAGTTCAATGTCGGTGAGAGTGTTGAATCCATTTATTCAAAGTGTGATGAGATTGTTAGGCGGCTGACTGATTAGTGTACTGAGAGTGAACGTGTCAGTAAGCTGGGAACGGCGCTTGACAGTAGAAGAAATAACTCCACTGATATACTAACAGGAGGGAGTAAGACAAGGAATTATAATATGGAATACCTGATTATGTTTTTGGCTCTGGCAGGAATACTTCTTGCGATGTTCCTGATTGAGGCAGTTAGAGCCAAAAAGCAGGAAAAAAAATACATCAAAGAGTTGTATCAGGATTGTCAGAAACTGCGGGAAAAGAAGTATGCTTCTGAGCGATATGAGCATATGGGAAGCTATTTCCGCAGACATCCCGAAGACGGCCAAATTGACGACATCACCTGGAATGATCTGGGGATGGACGATATTTTCAAGCAAATGAATTATACGCTCTCCGCATCGGGGGAGGAGTATTTATATTATACATTAAGAAGCCTGCGACAGGAGGACCATACACTGGAGCATCTGGAAGAAGTGGTACAGTATTTCGGAAGCCATCCGGATGTGCGGGTAAAAGTACAGCTTCAGATGCGTAAATTGGGCTACACGGGAAAGTTTTCTCTCTATGATTATCTGGACAATCTGGATTATCTCGGTGAGCGCTCCAACAGAGGCAGCCTAATCAGGGATTTCCTGTTTTTGATTTTCATTGCCATATTGTTTTTTAATATTACCATAGGGATTTTAGGAATCGTGACGCTTGCCATTTCCAACATCATGATTTACTTCAAACAAAAAGACGAAATCGACCCTTATATTACGAGCTTTGCCTATGTCCTTCGTCTGCTGGATGTCTGCGGATGCCTGGAAAAGCAGGATATACCCGTGTGTCTGCAGGAATGGGAGGAACTAAAGCAACATAGACATGCCCTTCAGGCAATGCGCCGCAATTCTTTCTGGGTCATGTCACCGGGCAGAGGATCAAACAATGCATCGGGAAATCCCATTGAGATGCTGTTGGACTATGTGCGCATGGTTTTCCATGTGGATCTGATCAAGTTTAATCATATGCTAAAGCACCTGAGAGGACATATCAGTGATGTGGATGCGCTGAACGGCATCACGGGCTTTTTAGAGACTGCTATCTCTGTCTGGGCCTTCCGCCAGTCTCTTGAGGAGGGATACTGTCTGCCGGAGTTTGTGGAAGAGATGGGCCTGGAGATGATGGAGGGCTATCATCCTCTGCTGGAGCATCCTGTCAAGAACAGCATTTCAGCAAATCGGGGAGTACTTCTTACAGGATCTAATGCTTCGGGAAAGTCAACTTTTTTGAAGACGGCAGCACTGAATGCAATTCTTGCCCAGACGATTCATACCTGTACAGCTGAAAGTTACCGGGCGCCGCTGTTCCATGTGTATTCTTCTATGGCTCTGCGGGATGACATGGAGAGCGGGGAGAGCTATTATATTGTAGAGATCAAGGCTTTAAAGCGAATCCTGGATGGAGCGGTAGATGGAAAGAGGCCGGTGCTTTGCTTTGTGGACGAAGTGCTTCGGGGTACCAACACGGTGGAGCGGATCGCTGCCTCTACTCAGATTCTTGCTTCTCTTGGGACATCCGGCATTCTTTGTTTTGCCGCAACTCATGACATAGAGTTGACGGAGCTTTTGGAGGATCAGTTTGATAATTATCATTTTGAGGAGGATGTCCTGGAAGGGGATATTGTTTTCAATTACAGGCTTCTTAAGGGGAAGGCAACCACACGCAATGCCATCCGCCTTCTGGAACTTATGGGCTACGAAGACAGAATTATTAAACTGGCCAATGCCCAGGCGGAGCATTTCCTGGAGACAGGAGAGTGGGAAAGACGCTTGACGTAAATCCTCAGCATTGGTATACTTAAGCATAGGATAAGCTTTTGAAAGGGGTACGGAATTTATGGATAATCTTATCAGCTTTGTGAACGCTTTTCTGTCATACTTTGTTCTGATGGTGATTATACTTGTCGTTGGAGGAATTGCCATAGCCATCGGTCTGACCCTGGCAAAGAAAAAGAATGCAAAGGCTGCTGTAGAAGCTGCGGGTGTGGAAACTGTAGCTGAGGAATCCGAAAAAGCGTAATATTGCTTTCAGCCGCCAGTAAGAGCGAGAGAGGTACAAATGTATCGGTTTACTACGATTTTGTGGGATGTTGATGGCACCCTGCTGGATTTTCTGTACTCTCAGAAGGTTGCTATTACCAAGTGTTTTCATACAGCAGGACATGAGATCACAGATGAGCAGATACTGCGATACTCCCAGATCAACGATGTATTTTGGAAGCGGTATGAGCTGGGGGACATCACAAAAGAGCAGCTGCTGACAGGAAGATTTACACAGTTGTTTCAAGAGTATAATATCAAGGATATCAATGTGGAGAATTTCCTGCGGGAATATCAGGAGGCACTTGGCAGTGTGTTCCTTCACAAGGATGATTCGCTGACCATCTGTAAAACACTGCGCGGCCGTATTCGCCAATATGTGGTCACTAACGGAGTTACATCCACTCAGCGAAACAAGCTGAAACTGTCAGGGCTTTTGGAGATGATGGATGGGGTATTTATCTCGGAGGAAGTGGGAACTCCGAAACCGGGCAGGGAGTTTTTCGACTATTGTCTGGAACATCTGGAAGAGAAGGATTGCTCGAAGATTTTAATTGTCGGGGATTCTTTGACCAGCGACATCAAAGGCGGAGTGCAGGCAGGCATCGCTACCTGCTGGTACAGGCCGGATGATGCGGTGAACGACTCGCCCTATGTACCTGACTATGAAATCAGTGATCTACATATGATATATGATATTCTTGGGGGGTTTTGACACATGGCAAAGTCAGCAGGACAAAAGCTGAAGCTGCTGTATATCATCAAGCTTCTGACAGAGAATACGGATGAGAACCACCCCGCAAGCACAGCGGATATTATCGCCTATCTGGATGCAAACGGTATCCACTCTGAGCGGAAAAGTATTTATGACGATATTGCCAGACTGGTTGAATTTGGTTATGACATCATTCAGGTGCACAGCAGACTGGGCGGCGGCTATTACATGGCGGGCCGTGATTTTGAATTGGCGGAACTAAAGCTTTTAGTGGATGCGGTTCAGTCCTCGCGGTTCATCACTACCCGTAAGTCTCGCAGCCTGATCAAGAAGCTGGAACAGCTGGCGGGAAAACATGATGCTGGAAAACTGCAGCGTCAGGTGTATGTTGCTGGGCGCATTAAAACGGAAAATGAGAGTATTTATTACAGTATAGATAGTATTCACAGAGCCATTCAGGAGAACAAGCAGATCAGCTTTCAGTATTTGGATTGGAATCTGAAAAAAGAGCTTTCACCCCGGGATCAGATTCAGAGGAGAGTAAGTCCCTGGGCATTGATCTGGCGGGAAGAAAACTACTATCTGGCAGCTTTTGACAGCCAGGATCAAATAATGAAGCACTATCGTGTGGACAAAATGGGTCAGGTCAAGGTACTGAAAGAATCCAGGGAGGGAATGGAGCAGTTTGATAAGACGGATCCGGCTCTTTATTCCAACCAGACATTCGGAATGTACGGCGGACGGGAGGAGACGGTTACATTACAATTTCCCAACAGACTTATCGGAGTGGTGCTGGATCGGTTTGGGCGGGATGTGGATATCAGGCCAATGACGGACAGAATTTTTCGCATGCGTGCCCGAGTGGCGGTAAGCGGTCAGTTTTTTGGCTGGTTGGCCGGCATAGGCCGGGAGGCGGTGATAATCGGCCCGGTATCTGTCAGGGAACAGTATCAGAGATGGCTTGCGGATATCGTGGCGACTATGCAGGTGCGGTCGGAATTACCAGAGCCCACACAGGTTTCTACAGAAGACGCGGAGTAAAAGAAAGAATGGAATCATATGACACTATCACCTAAATTTCATGAAAAATTTAGGTGATTTTTTTGTACAGTCCGCATTGACAAGCAGAGAATATTAATCTATACTGTTAATTGCACGACACAAGATGTTGGGGTAGTAAAAGAGATGTGATTCAATATTTAGTGCAAAACAGAAGGCTAAGTGCAGGCAGTAAGTTAAGTACAGACAGAAAACTAAGTGCAGGCAGTAAGTTAAGTACAGACAGAAAACTAAGTGCAGGCAGTAAGTTAAGTACGGACAGAAAGCTAAATGCGGCAGTAAGTTAAGTGCGGATCGAAAGTTTAGTGCAGGCAGAAAAGTTAAATTCAGACATAAAAAGTCAAGTGCAGAAGAAAAGCTAAGTTTAGTAGAAAAAGCTAGGTTGCAGGGCGCAAAAGATTAGTACAAAACGAAAAAATTAACCGGGAAGGGATGAATGCTATGAGCAGCAATTTTGATCAGGTAATCACGGAAGATATCAATTATGGAGAGGAATATAAACCGGCAAAGACAGTCTATGTGATCAAAAAGGATGGCAGCAAGGAGGCCTTCAATGTACAGAAGGTCATCAATGCTGTAGGAAAGAGCGCTTACAGGGCACTGACTAAGTTTACTCAGGAGGAGGAGCGCAGTATCTGCCAATATGTTATCGATAAGGTGGAGGAGCTGGACGCTGATAATATTCCCATTCCTGTGATGCACAATATTGTGGAGAGCGCTTTGGAGCAGGTAAAGCCTGTTGTTGCAAAAAGCTACCGGGATTATCGCAATTATAAGCAGGACTTTGTGCGGATGCTGGATGATGTATATAAAAAGAGCCAGTCCATCATGTATATCGGCGATAAGGAGAATGCCAATACCGATTCCGCACTGGTATCTACAAAGAGAAGCCTTATCTTTAATCAGCTGAACAAAGAGCTGTATCAGAAATTCTTTATGACTACAGAAGAAATTCAGGCCTGCCGTGACGGCTATCTCTATGTTCATGACATGTCCGCTAGGAGAGATACCATGAATTGCTGCCTGTTTGATGTGCAAAATGTCCTCACAGGCGGCTTTGAGATGGGAAATATCTGGTACAATGAGCCAAAGACGCTGGATGTGGCTTTTGATGTGATCGGAGATATCGTGCTGAGCGCAGCCAGCCAGCAATACGGCGGTTTTACTGTCCCCAGCGTGGATTTGATTCTTGAACCATATGCGGAGAAATCTTACAATAGGTGCATTGATAAGTATCTGCGGCTTGGGATTGATCAGGATACTGCTGAGGCCGAGGCTTACGCAGATGTGGTAAAGGAGTTTGAGCAGGGGTTCCAGGGCTGGGAGTACAAGTTCAATACTGTTGCAAGCAGCCGGGGAGATTATCCCTTCGTCACTGTGACTGCAGGTACCGGCACCGGCAGATTTGCCCGCCTGGCCACCATCACCATGCTGAATGTTCGCAGAAAAGGCCAGGGTAAAAAGGATTGCAAGAAGCCTGTTCTGTTCCCCAAGATCGTGTTTCTGTACGATGAGAATCTCCACGGCCCAGGAATGCCTATGGAGGATGTGTTTGAGGCGGGTGTGCAGTGTTCTGCCAAGACCATGTATCCCGACTGGCTCAGCCTGACAGGAAAAGGGTATGTAGCCAGCATGTACAAGCAGTACGGCAAGGTTATCTCACCCATGGGATGCCGAGCATTTCTGTCTCCCTGGTATGTGAGGGGTGGTATGCATCCTGCGGACGACAAGGACGAGCCTGTGTTTGTAGGTCGATTTAATATTGGTGTTGTTTCGCTTCATCTGCCAATGATTCTGGCAAAGGCAAGGAAGGAGAGCAGGGATTTTTATGAGGTATTGGATTATTATCTGAACCTGATTCGCCAGCTGCACATCCGCACTTATGCTTATCTGGGCGAGATGCGGGCTTCCACTAATCCCCTGGCATACTGCGAGGGTGGTTTCCTTGGCGGAAATCTGAAACTGACAGATAAGATTAAGCCGCTTTTGAAATCTGCTACAGCTAGTTTTGGTATCACAGCGCTGAACGAGCTACAGGAGTTGTACAATGGTAAGTCCCTTGTAGAGGACGGCCAGTTTGCCCTGGAGGTACTGGAATATATCAATAACCGGATCAATGAGTTCAAGGAGGAGGACGGCAATCTATACGCTATCTATGGAACGCCTGCGGAAAGCCTCTGTGGACTGCAAGTAAAGCAATTTAGAAAGAAATATGGTATTGTTGAGGGGGTATCCGACAGAGAGTATGTCAGCAACAGTTTTCACTGCCATGTGAGCGAGGATATTACACCTATCCAAAAGCAGGATCTGGAGAACAGGTTCTGGGATCTGAGCAATGGCGGAAAGATACAGTATGTGAAGTATCCCATTGATTACAATATTGAGGCTATCAAGACCCTGATCCGCCGCGCCATGGATATGGGATTTTACGAAGGTGTGAACCTGTCCCTGGCTTACTGTGATGACTGCGGTCACCAGGAATTAGAGATGGATGTATGTCCCAAGTGCGGTAGCAGCAATCTGACCAAGATCGACCGTATGAACGGATATCTGTCTTACTCCCGCGTCCATGGCAGTACAAGGCTGAATGACGCAAAGATGGCTGAGATTGCTGAAAGGAAAAGCATGTAATATTATGAGATACCACAACATTACCAAGGACGATATGTTAAACGGAGACGGACTGCGGGTCGTACTCTGGGTGGCTGGATGCAATCATTGCTGCAAGGAATGCCAGAATCCCGTGACTTGGGATCCCGATGGTGGGTTGCTCTTTGACGAGGCGGCTAAGGCTGAGCTCTTTGAACAGTTGGACAAAGATTATATCTCCGGAATTACCTTTTCCGGCGGCGATCCCCTTCATCCGGCAAATAGGTTGGATGTGCGGGCTCTGATGGCAGAAATTCGGGAAAAGTATCCGAAAAAGACCATCTGGCTTTATACCGGTGACAGTTGGGAGAATATTCTGTATTATCCTATGATGAAGTACGTGGATGTGCTGGTAGACGGTGAGTTTATGATGGCTCAGGCGGATCCCCAGCTTCTTTGGAAGGGAAGTGCAAATCAACGTGTCATCGATGTTCAGCGCACACTGGAGCAGCCGGATCCCTTGATTCCGGTTCTTCACTGCGGAGATTATGCCCAGGCATACATAGATGTTAAGAAACCTGCTACTGTCAAGGGCTGTTGCGACTGACTGACCAAGTCGGTCAGTTGAGTTTTGCTGTTTTTTGCGTCAGTTTTCAGTTCGCTTATTGGTCTTTTCAAGATACTCATCAAGTATTTATTGCATGTCAAGATATGTTAATGTAAAGGTAAGTTAAGACGCTGAGACCGGATTATCAGGGAGGATACATGAAGAAAGTAGCGCAATTTTTTAAAGTCAGCCGGGAGTTGTTTCTTGAGGCCATGAGAGAAGAATTCCCCCAGTACACGGAAACTGATATACTGGATATGTATGAGAGTCTTGAGCTGCCGAAACGTGCTACGAAGGGCAGCGCCGGGTACGATTTTCACGCACCATTTGCTTTTTCTTTGCCTCCCGCAGCAACCATAAAGATTCCAACAGGTGTCAGAGTGAAGATGGACGATGACTGGGTGCTGAAGTTGTATCCCAGGAGCGGGTTGGGTTTTAAATACCGTCTACAGATGAATAATACAGTCGGCATTATTGACAGTGATTATTTTTATTCAGACAACGAGGGTCATATTTTTATTAAGATGACCAATGATTCCAATGAAGGAAAGACTGTGGATGTGGCTCAGGGAGCCGGTTTTGCTCAGGGAATCTTTTTGGAGTACGGTATCACTGTCGACGATGAAGCGCAGGGAATGAGAAACGGCGGCTTTGGCAGCACAGGTGCCTAACGCTGTGTTGTTCAGATTTGCTGTTTTAACTCCGCTGTTTATGAGAATAAAAACTCCCTTTTGGTAAATGCTAAGAGAAATTAAGTATGCGCCGAAAGGGATTTTTGTATGGAAATTTTGACAGGGAACCTACAGAAGGACATGGAATATCTAAATAGGGTATTGGATGCGGACAAGAATTTCGATGTCATTTACCGTGTGATCAATATTGCAGGAAAAGATGCCTGTATGTATTTGATAGACGGTTTTTGCAAGGATGAATTGATGCAGAAGATTCTGCAATACTTTATGGATATGACTCCTGATGCTCTGCCGGAGGACATACACGGCCTTTCAAAGAAGTTTACTCCTTATATTGAGGTGGAAATCGAAGACAAATGTGACGTTCTGATTCATTCACTGTTGTCAGGCGTGTTTGTACTTTTAGTTGATGGTTATAGTAAGGCGCTGCTCATTGATTGCAGGACTTATCCGGCAAGAGGTGTGGAAGAGCCTGAGAAGGATAAGGCACTGCGGGGATCCAAGGATGGTTTTGTGGAGACAATAGTGTTCAATACTGCACTGATCCGCCGAAGGATACGGAGCACAGATCTGCATATGGAGATGATGACAGCGGGCAAAAGTTCCCAGACAGATATTGTGATTTGTTACATGAAGGGCCGCGCTGATGAGAAATTTCTTGATGAGATCAGGAAAAAAATACAGAATATCTCAGCAGATGCCCTGAGCATGAATCAGGAATCTCTTGCTGAGTGTCTCTATCAGAGAAAATGGTACAATCCCTTTCCGAAATTCAAGTACACGGAGCGCCCTGATACAGCAGCTGCCTTGATTCTGGAAGGGAGTATTGTGATTCTGGTGGACAATTCGCCGTCAGCCATGATTCTGCCCATTACAATTTTTGATGTGATGGAAGAAGCGGACGACTACTATTTCCCGCCTATCACGGGAACTTATTTGCGGCTTACCAGATTTCTGATTTCCCTGCTCACTTATTTGATCACACCCACCTTTCTGCTTTTGATGAACAACCCTCAGTGGATTCCGGAAAGCTTCTCATTTATTATGCTTAAGGAAGAACCAAATCTTCCGCTGATCTGGCAGTTTCTGCTTCTGGAATTGGCTATCGACGGCTTGAAACTAGCCGCAGTAAATACACCGAATATGTTGAGCACACCTTTGAGTGTGCTGGCTGCGCTGGTACTGGGTGAGTTTTCGGTGAATAGCGGTTGGTTCAGTTCGGAGGTTATGTTATACATGGCCTTTGTGGCTATAGCGAACTATACACAGGCAAATTATGAATTGGGTTACGCTTTGAAATTCTTAAGGGTAATGAATCTGATTATGACCCAGCTGTTTGGACTTTGGGGATATATTGCAGCTCTTGTAATTGCGGTGCTGAGCATATGCTGCAACCGAACGGTGGCGCACAGCAGTTATATTTATCCCTTGCTCCCATTTAACTGGAAGAACCTGAAAAACCGCCTAATACGGAGGAGATTGCCCGGAGCATTAAAAAAATGACCGGTTATACTTTTAATTCAAAGAAGGCTACCGGAGTTATTGAAATAATATCCATTTAATGGTATACTGGTATTGATTTTTAGATGAGGAGTTGAGACTGATGTTTAAAATAACGACGGATTCTACAACTGACCTGCCGGTAGAATATTTGAGAGAGCATAATATAGGGTGCATGCCCATTAGCTATATTCTTGACGGTGTTACCTATGGACGCGACCAAGAGCTGGACTGGAAAGAATTTTATTCCATGATGCGCAATGATGGTAAGATGCCCACAACCTCCCAAATCAACCCGGCGGAAGCCAAAGAGTATCTTGAGGAATATATCAAGACGGATAAGGAAATTTTGCATCTTGCATTTTCTTCTGGCTTAAGCGGCACTTACAACAATATACGCATAGCAGCAGAGGAGATCATGGAAGAGCACCCAGACTGCAGGATTGTGGTAGTGGACAGTCTCTGCGCATCCATGGGTGAGGGCCTGTTTGTACATAAGGCTGTGAAAATGCGCGACGCAGGAAAGACTCTGGACGAGACTGCTGAATGGCTGAATGAGAATGTGCAAAATTTTGTTCATGTCTTTACGGTGGATGATTTGTTTCATCTATACAGGGGCGGCAGAGTCAGCAAGACGGCGGCTGTGATTGGTACCCTGGTTTCCATCAAGCCCAGGCTTCATGTAGACAGCGAGGGGCATTTAATTGTCATTGACAAAGTGAGAGGGCGCAAAAAGTCACTGAATGCTTTGGTGGACTATATGGAAGAGAAGATGGGCAGTTATCTTCAGGAAAATAAAGATGACTGTGTATTTATCAGCCATGGGGATGCTCTGGAGGACGCGGAGTATGTGCGGGATCAGATTAAAGAACGTTTTGGCATTGAAAACTTTATGATAAACCATATCGGTCCCACCATAGGCGCTCATTCCGGTCCGGGAACCATTGCGCTGTTCTTCATGGGGGAATCCAGATAACTTTGAAATGGGTATAGATGCCAGGGATATGGAAGTTTGGGATATATAAGTTTGGAATATGGAAGTTTGGAGTATGGAAGCTTGGAATATACAAGCTTGGAATATACAAGCTTAGAAGAAGCCGGAGCCTGTTGGCACCGGCTTCTTTTAATGCACAGTTTTTTGTGAGAAACATATCATAATACCAAGCAAAGCTTATAAGCTAAAAAATGGAAAGGAATCATAATGCAGGACTATTTGAATGATAATCAAATTGACAAATTTCCTGTTGCTATGGCTTATGTGCCCTGGCAGAGATTTGACAGGCTGTACGACGATCTGGAGAAAGCTTACTGCTATGGAACAGTGTTTCCTGAGCTGAACAAACCTTTCACAGGAAGGAGATGTGTACAATGAGTAATCAGGAGCAGCTTTT
>JAFLRO010000055.1 GCA_022511425.1 Acetatifactor sp. | reverse complement strand
GCTATTTTTTGGGATTTGCAGGGTACTCTCGGCGGTGATGCTGTGGCAAGCATTGAATTATTTGAACCATATCCATTTGCAAAGGATGCACTGAAACTCTCAAAAGATAATGGGTATAGAAACATCGTCATAACTAATCAAAGCCGAATCAGTAAGGGTAGTCTTTTGGCAGAAGTATATGAAGGAGAATCTCAACGTATCATTAGCTATTTTAATACGGATGAAGTGTTACTGGAGGAGATTCTCTGCTGTCCACATCAGAATAAGGACAAATGCAACTGCAAAAAGCCTAAGACTGGACTGATTCAGTATAGCATCCAGAAATATGACCTTGATATAAAGAGTTGCTTTGTTGTCGGAGACATGGGAAAAAATGAAATTGTCATGGCGCACAATGCGGGGTGTAAGGGTATCCTTGTATTAACAGGCGGCGGAAAAGAAAGTCTCGGTATTTTCAGAGATGCATGGAGAGGTTACGAAGCCGATATCATTGCTGATAATGTACTTGAAGCCGTAAAAAGAATCATTGGTGATGCCGCTCATGAGCATAAATAAATTGGTACAAATTCCTACTTATTATTGGCACATTTTTGTAAAATGAAGCTAAATATTAAAATGCTTAACTGGTTATTGCAGGATTCTTGATTAAAGAGATGGAAGAGATTGAAGAAATGGAAATCAGGAACTTCGAATATATTAAGATTTCTCCGTCTGCGCCGCTTGAGGAGCGGATAACTGGAACCTACCTTTTAAACGGTCGCCCAAAGACCCTCAAACATGTACAGGAAGTGGCTGATACCTGTGTTAGAATTGCAGAACAGTACGGGCTGGACAGGGAGAAATGCCGCATCGCGGGGCTGCTCCACGATATCGGTGCAGTGATGAAGCCGGAGGATATGGTGGGCTACACTATTTCTCGCGGCATCACGCTGGACGAAGCGGAAAAAATGTACCCTTTCCTGCTGCACCAGCGCGTTTCACGGATGTTCGCCGAGGATGTGCTGGGTATCAAAGACGAAGATATCCTTTCCGCTATCGAGTGCCACACGACGCTGAAAAACTGCCCGGGGAAGTACGATATGGCGCTGTTTATTGCTGATAAGCTTTCATGGGATCGCGAGGGAGTCCCGCCGTATTTCAACGAAGTGGAAAGGGGGCTACAGCTTTCCCTGGAGTCCGCGAGCCTAGAATATATCACATATTCGCTGGATAACGGCATGATACTCTATCCGCACCGGTGGCTGCTAGAGGCAAAGGCGTATCTGGAACGGATAAGCTGACACATAATGGGAAGGCTTCAGGCCGCTATTAGCCAAGCAACCAGCTGCAGACACGGCAGCAGCCAGTTCCCTCATTGAAAACTTGTATTAAATCTGATACTTATTACATTTTAAAACAGAAAGGATCCAACACAAAACCATGGAAAAAGACATGCAGCAAGTTCTCCAAAAAGCCGAAGTCCTCATCGAAGCCCTTCCTTACATCCAACGCTTCAATCGCAAAATCATCGTAGTCAAATACGGCGGCAGCGCCATGAGCAACGAAGAACTTCAGAAAAACGTCATCAAAGACGTGACCCTTCTGAAACTGGTGGGCTTCAAACCTATTATCGTCCACGGCGGCGGAAAGGAAATCAGCCGCTGGGTGGAGAAAGTAGGAAAAGAGGCCAAGTTTGTAAACGGCCTCCGTGTCACCGACGATGAAACCATGGAAATCGCCGAAATGGTTCTGGGTAGAGTGAACAAAAGTCTCGTCACCATGGTTCAGGAGCTGGGGGTCAGGGCAGTTGGCGTCAGCGGCAAAGACGGTGGCTTACTGAAAGTTGAAAAAAAATACGCTGACGGACAGGACATTGGTTTTGTCGGAGATATCAGAGAAGTGGATGCAAAAGTCCTCTACGACCTGCTGGACAACGATTTTCTTCCCATTGTGGCGCCCATTGGTCTGGACGACAATTACAACACCTACAACATCAATGCAGATGATGCAGCCTGCGCCATTGCAAAGGCCGTGGGCGCTGATAAGCTGGTGTTCCTGACTGATATTGAGGGCCTTTACCGCGACATCAACGACAAGAGTACTTTTATTTCCAGACTGACAGCTACCGAGGCAGATAACCTGATAGACAGCGGAATCATCGGAGGTGGAATGCTGCCGAAGCTGAACAACTGCACCTCGGCTATCCGAAACGGTGTCAGCCGCGTACATATCCTGGACGGTCGCGTGCCCCACTGCCTGCTGTTGGAAATCTTTACGAAGCAGGGTATTGGCACAGCCATCATTGCGGATGACGATAATCTGGCTACAGGTACTAAGCGCGATCAATTCTGCGAAGACCACTGATTTTTCCGACAACTTCAAAGAAAAGTAAAGGTTTGGCTTCATAGCCGTACAATGATACTCTGGTATCAGACATTAAAAGGAAAGGCATGGATGTTGAAATGAGTGAAACAATGAAAGCATACATCGAGGAGGCGGAGCGTGACCTTCTCCACACCTACAATCGATACCAGATTGTCCTGGACAGGGGCGAGGGTGTATATCTCTACGACACTGACGGAAAGAAATATTTGGATTTTGTGTCCGGCATTGCGGTGTTTGCGCTGGGATACGGGAACAAGGAGTATAATGACGCCTTGAAGACACAGATCGACAAGGTCATTCACACCTCCAATTACTATTATAATGTGCCCGCCATCGAGGCTGCCAGAAAGCTGAAGAAAATCTCAGGTATGGATCGGGTCTTCTTTACCAACTCCGGTGCAGAAGCCGTGGAGGGCGCCATTAAGGCAGCACGCAAGTATGCTTATCTGAAGGATGGCACTACGGATCATGAGATCATTGCTATGAACCATTCCTTCCATGGCAGGACTTTTGGTGCTTTGTCCGTCACCGGAAATGCCAAGTACCGTGAGCCCTTCGCACCAATGATCGGTCATGTGAGGTTTGCAGATTTAAACGATATTAACAGTGTAAAAAAACAACTTACCGACAAAACCTGCGCTATCATTCTGGAGACAGTTCAGGGTGAGGGCGGTCTGTATCCTGCAAGCGAAGAGTTTCTGCGCCAGATACGCGCTATTTGCGACGAGAAAGACATCCTGCTTATTCTGGACGAGATTCAGTGTGGTATGGGCAGGACAGGTTACATGTATGCATGGCAGAAATACGGTGTCAAACCGGATATCATGACTACGGCCAAGGCTCTTGGCTGCGGCGTTCCCGTGGGCGCTTTCCTGGTGACGGAAAAGGTGGCGGCGAACTCCCTTGTGGCGGGAGACCACGGCACAACCTATGGAGGGAACCCTCTTGCCTGTGCTGCTGTGGAAAAAGTGCTTGATTTATTTGAAAAGAACCATATAATAGATAATGTGAGAGCGGTGGCACCATATCTGGAGCAGCGCCTTGAAGAACTGAAGAACAAATATGACTGTATTACAGAGCGTCGAGGTACAGGATTTATGCAGGGTCTTGTGTTCGATCATCCTGTCAGGGATATCATCGACCGTGCGAACGAAAAGGGATTGATCCTGATCAACGCGGGAACCGAGATTATACGCTTTGTACCTCCTCTCGTGATTACTAGAGAAAATGTGGATGAAATGATTTCCATTTTGGATACCTGTATTGGGAGTTAAGCATGCATTTAAAAAAAAGACTGATAGCAGTGACAGCCGTGGCCGCCATGGCTGCCGCTCTTTTCTACGGAAGTACTCTGGAGCCGGGAGAGGTGGAAGAGAATCCTTTTGCCTTCTTTAACCGCAAGGAGACCATATATTTCTGGTATACGGATGAAGCAATGACAGATTTTGTGGATAGCGCGGCTGTGACCTTTGGAGAAAGGGAGGACGTGCGAGTGATACCTATGCTTGCTTCTGACAGCGAATATTTGGAGGCTGTGAACCATGCTTCCCTGTACTCAGAGCAGATGCCGGATGTGTATATGCTCAGCCATGAGACACTGGAGAGGGCATATCTTGCAGGACTTGCAGAGGAAATCAATGATGTGGAGAACATCTGCAACGAAGCAAATTTCCCGGCAGCAGCGCTCTCCGCGGTGACATATCATAACAAGACCGTGGCCTATCCGCTGTTTTTTGAGACCAGTGTTCTTGTGTATAATGAAACTTATCTGGCAGAGTGGGCGGCACAGAGCGCCCAGAGAGAATTGCTGGGTGATGGAACAGAAGACGGGGAGCCGAATGAGAACTCCATGGGAATTGAGATTGATGAGGAGCTCCTGGCTCGGAAGACAGAAGAATTTTTCCTGAGCTCTATTCCTTCCACCGTAGATGATATTTGCCTTATTGCGGACTCTTTCGATGTTCCGGAGGGCGTGGAAGGCGTGATGAAATGGGATGTCTCAAATATTTTTTATAATTATTGGATTGTCGGTAATTATATGATTGTGGGTGGTGAAGCCGGGGATGATGACACGCTGGTAAATATTGCTAATCAAGAGACCATCCAGTGTTTGGAGGTCTATAAGGCTCTGAACCAATTCTTTTTTATAGAGTCTGACACTGTCACCTACGATAGTGTGATACAAGATTTTCTGGATGGAAAACTGGTTTATACGATAGCCACTACAGATGTGGTGGAAAAGCTAGCTCAGGCGAAAGAGGATGGAAGCTTTGCTTTTGACTATGGCATTGCTCCCATGCCTGATGTGAGTTCTGAATTGCGCAGCCGATCCATGTCCGTGACAAACTGCGTGGCTGTAAACGGCTATTCCAGTCATAAGGAGTTGGCAAATCGCTTTGCTGCCTATCTGGCAGACGAGTGTGCCGGCATGCTCTATGAGAGGACGGGAAAAGTATCCGCAAATCGGAATGCAAATACCGATAACGGTGCTTTACAGATACTCATGCAGGAATATGCCGACAGCGCATCTCTTCCTAAGATGCTGGAGACAGGAAACTACTGGCTGTATCTGGAGCGGCTGTTTGCAAGGGTTTGGAATGGAGAGGATGTGACGACGCTGGTACAGGAGCTGGATCAACAGATTACCTTCCAGCTGGGAGCTGAAACACTGAGACAATAAAGAATAATTAACCAATCATGGGATACACTGATAAAAAACGGAAAGGTAGTGTATGATATGATTGGTTTTTTTATTGCATTGATTTCAGGGGCACTGATGAGCATTCAGGGTGTTTTCAATACGCAGGTTACTAAGTCCTCCAGTATTTGGACAGCCAGTGCATTTGTTCAACTGTCTGCATTGATTGTCTGTCTGGGGGCATGGATTTTCACAGATCGAAGCAGTTTGCTTAAGGTGTTTCAGGTTCAGCCCAAATACATGCTGCTGGGCGGTGCCATTGGCGCTTTTATCACCTACACGGTCATCCGCAGTATGGACATGCTGGGTCCTGCCAGGGCGGTGATGCTGATTGTGGTGGCACAGCTCATAGTGGCATATGCCATTGAACTACTTGGCTGGTTTGGCGTGGATAAACAGCCCTGGGAGTGGCGCAAAGGCATCGGTATGCTGGTTGCTATTGCCGGTATTATAATTTTTAAATGGAAGTAAAAGTTTTTGTAATTCTCCCTTGTAAAAATGCGCCATTTCCTTTACAATAAATTTTATCAGCATAGAGAGGCAGCCTTTTCATTCGCGCAAATGATTGGCGGAAGAAAAGGAGCTATGATGAATAGAATAAAGAGATTGACTGCTGTGTGCAGTCTGGTTTTGTGTACGTTGATATGCGGATGCGGAACCTCCGGTGGCGAGGTCATTGTAATTGGCAGGGACGGGACGAAAGATGCTCGGACTGTTTGGGATACTCTGGCCGATGTGGAAGCTGTCGCTGCAAAAGAGAAAGCTGCGCCGGAAATCCGGGTATATGTCTGCGGTGCAGTGGATGCGCCGGGAGTAGTGGCATTACCGGAGGGAAGCAGGGCAGAGGATGCGTTGCTGGCTGCGGGAGGTTTTTCAGAAAATGCCTGTAGGGATTATGTAAATCTGGCAGAGCGGGTGACCGATGGGCAGAAACTGTACTTTCCCACTCAGGAAGAGGCTGAAAACCTTGTGAGGCAGGAGAGAACGGACGGTTTGGTGAACATCAACACGGCGGATGTGGCAACTCTCTGTACTCTGCCCGGTATTGGGGAGTCCAGGGCAAAAGACATCATCGCCTACAGAGAAGCCTACGGCAGCTTTGAGAGATGTGAGGACATTATGAAGGTTTCGGGAATTAAGACCAGTGTATACAGCAAGATCAGTGACAAGATAACAGTTAAGTAGCTGCGGTATGCCGGCATAGGGAGAGGATTGAGGGAGATGGCTAAGAGAGCTTTAGTAGTTGACGACGAAAAGTTGATTGTAAAGGGAATCCGTTTCAGCCTGGAGCAGGATGATATGGAGATAGACTGCGCCTATGACGGTGAAGAGGCGCTAGAGTATGCAAGGAATAATAAGTATGATATAATTCTTTTGGACGTGATGCTTCCGAAGCTCACCGGTTTTGAAGTATGCCAGCAGATCAGGGAGTTTTCCAATGTGCCCATCATCATGTTGACGGCGAAAGGTGATGACATGGACAAGATTCTGGGGCTGGAGTATGGTGCCGACGACTACATCACAAAGCCTTTTAATATTCTTGAGGTCAAAGCCCGCATTAAAGCTATCATGCGCCGCACGGAGCCCAGGCGTGTGCTGGGAGACGCCGCGCCTGCGCCGAAGGTCCTGGAGAGCGGCGATATGCGGCTGGATTGTGAGGGAAGAAGAGTTTATATCGCAGGCAAAGAAATCAGTCTGACAGCCAAGGAGTTTGAGGTGCTGGAACTTCTGATGTTGAATCCCAACAAGGTATACAGCAGGGAGAATTTGCTGCAGTTGGTATGGGGAGCCGATTACCCCGGGGATGTGCGTACTGTTGACGTTCATATCAGACGCCTGAGGGAGAAAATCGAACAGAATCCCAGTGAGCCCAGGTATGTACATACAAAATGGGGCGTGGGCTATTACTTCCTGAACACATGAGGGAGAACATAAAAAGACAAGATGATAACGGAATTACTTCATGAGCTGGGTCAGCTCATATCTTTGCGCAGCCTGAAGGCGCGTATCTTTTTAATTATTTTGCTTGCCGGCGTGATTCCCTGTGTGTTCATGCGCTATGGTATTTTAGACAATTACGAGGAACGCACAGTGGAAGTGCGGATTGCCACTGTGCAAAATCAATTGCGTGTGGTGGGCAATCATCTGATCAGCAACAATTACCTGAACAATACTCAGCCGGATGAATTGAGCTATACTGCTTCCCGGGATGTGATCGATGCGGAACTGGAGACGATTTCCAACCTGTACGAAGGCCGCGTACTGATCGTGGACTCCAGCCTGAGGGTGGTCATGGATACCTATGGTATCAGCGAGGGCAAGACCATGATCTCCGAGGAGGTAATCCGGTGTTTTCGGGGGGAGAATACTTCCTACTATGACAGGGAGCATGGCTACATAGAGATGACGGTACCCATTGTGGACACCAGCCTGCCGCCGGAAGAAGGCAATACGAACACTTCCGGCACTATTGTGGGTGTGATGCTCACCAGTATTTCAAATGAGGCTATCATTGACACCATGGAGGTGTTGAACAGAAGGGCTGTAATACTGCAAAATCTTATGTTTGTCTGTGTTGTTGCGGTTGCTCTTCTTATGGCAATTCTGGTCTCCAGACCGTTAAACAAGGTTACCAGCGCTATCAATGATGTGCAGGCAGGTCATACGGATGAGAGGATTTCCGTGCCCGGCTATTCAGAGACCGCCCATATCGTAGAAGCCTTTAACCAGCTGCTTAAGCGCATGAAGGTATTGGATGACTCCAGACAGGAATTTGTAGCTAATGTGTCCCACGAGTTGAAGACTCCCATGACGTCCATAAAGGTGTTGGCGGATTCCCTGTTGGCTCAAGGCGATGCACCTGCTGAGCTTTACAAAGAATTTATGGAAGACATTGTCTCTGAAATTGACAGGGAGAATCAGATTATCACGGATTTGCTGGCTCTGGTGAAGATGGACAAAAAAGTTCAGGAGTTAAATATCGCCTCCGTGAACATTAATGATCTTACAGAACTGATTTTGAAAAGACTGCGTCCCATCGCTCGAAAAAAGGATGTGGAAGTGGTCTTTGAGAGCATGCGGTCTGTGACTGCGGAGGTGGATGAGGTCAAAATGACCTTGATCATGACCAATCTGGTGGAGAATGCCATCAAATACAACAAGGAACATGGATGGGTTAAGGTGGAGTTGGATGCGGATCACCAGTATTTTACCTTTTCGGTCAGCGATTCCGGCTTGGGGATTCCAGAAGAATCACTGGGGCATATTTACGAGAGATTTTACCGGGTGGATAAATCACATTCCAGGGACATCGGGGGCACGGGGCTGGGGCTTGCCATCACAAAGAGCGCGGTACTCATGCATCGAGGGTCCATAACCGTGACCAGTATAGAAGACGAAGGTTCCTGCTTTACGGTGAAGATTCCTTTGACTTATATCTCCCAATAGCAGCCGCGGGCAGTGGCATCGCTGACTGACGATATCACGACAGAAGGCAGTCGGGGCAAGCGGAAATGCAGGCAAGCTATTTTACGCACTATTATTGATTCAGTACATTGGCATTGATAGAAAGGAAAGATCTGCTGTGGCGGAGAATCTTGTGAGAAAACAATATACAAGGACAGTAGCGGCAAGGATATTAAATCTTTTGCTGGCCATCTGTGCTTTCATGGCGCTTGGAGCCTGCGGTGAGGACAAACCAGTCGGTGAAAACATCTGTCAGGTATACTTTGTCAGTTCTTCCGAGACAAAGGTGGAACAGCATTTTCATGAGATGAGAGCGGAGACTCAGGAGGAAAAGCTGGATGAACTGCTGCAATGTCTTGCCACCATTCCGGAGAAACTGGAGTACAAGGCGCCTCTGTCTATGGGATTTCAGCTGCTGGATGTGAAACGGGAGGGCGCCACGCTGCTTCTCGACATGGACGCGGCTTATTTGCAGCTTCCCGTGACTACGGAAGTGCTTGTTCGGGCTGCTATTGTGCGGACTCTGACTCAGCTGGATGATATCAACTATGTAGGTATCACGGTAGAAGGCAGCCAACTGTATGATAACGTGGGAAGACCTGTGGGCTGGATGAAGGCAGATCAGTTTATTGACAATGATGGCAACGAGATTAATACATACGAACTGGCGCGGGTACAGCTCTATTTTGCGACAGAGGATGGAACCAATCTGATCGCTTCTTATCGTGAGAAATATTACTCCACCAGCATGCAGAGGGAGCGGTTTGTGGTAGAGGAATTGATTGCAGGTCCGGGCAGCCAGGCGGAGGGTATTTATCCTTCCGTCAATCCCGATACGAAAATCATAAATGTAACTACTAAGGACGGAATCTGCTATGTAAATTTGGACAGCAATTTCCTCTCGGTGGTGAATAATGTACCTACGGAAGAGTCCATATACGCTATAGTCAATTCCCTGGTGGAGTTAAGCAACATCAACAAGGTTCAGATTCTGGTAAACGGAGAGGTACCGCCCACTTTTAGTGCATCCATCTACGAACGGAATCTGGACATTGTGACAACACTTAAAAAATAAAAAACACAGTAGCTGCAATTAATAAGAAAGGAAGATGTGTAATGAGGCGACCGCTCTTCTGGGTTGCCCTTTTTCTGATAATCATTGCTGCGGTGCGATTGGAGACCGGAGAACCGGGCACCGTGCCGGAGGGAGTGGTCAACGGACGAAGCCTGGGTATCTGTCAGGAGCTGACCGTAACCGGACAAGTATATAAAAAGGACAACCAAAATCTCTATCTTCAGGATATCATTGTCTGTTTTCAAGCATCAACAGAATCTGAGGATTCATTTCACACTGATATATCACAAGCCGGTGTTTCCCGGCAGAACATTCCGTGTCAGGACAATATCATATGTAAGTTGGACGAAGCAGAAGAAATTCCCCTTGGGAGTTATGTGACTTTAAGAGGCAGTTTTTCGCCTGTTTCACCAGCTACCAATCCGGGAGAATTCGATTCGGCAGCTTACTATCGGACTATGGGGGTGGGCGGAAGGCTGAGCCAGGTGGTGCTTCTCGCCAGAGGACAGGAATACTGGCTGGTTCGGGAATGGCTCTATAACTTGCGGATTTATCTGGAGGAACGTCTGTATCGGGCGCTTCCTGAGGACAGAGCGGGAGTTCTGTGTGCATTGTTGTTGGGTGACAAAGGAGGTCTGGATGATCATGTGAAAGATCTATACCGGCAGAGTGGCATACTGCATATTCTGAGCATTTCCTCCCTTCATATCACAATACTGGGGATGAGTTTTTATCGACTTCTCCGCCGGCTTAGGGTACCTGTGGGTCCGTCGGCTCTGGCAGGGAGCATCCTGTTGTTATTGTACGGCGGACTTGTAGGCTTTGGAGTGTCGGCCTGCCGAGCCATCGGAATGTATCTGATTCGGATGCTGGGGGAGGTGTTGGGCAGGACCTATGATATGTTGACTGCTTTGGCAGTCATGGGAGCGCTGATGGTGTGGCAGAATCCATATTATCTGCATCACAGCGGATTTCTTCTGTCTTATGCATCTGTGTTGGGCGTGGGAGTACTTAGTCCAGCGCTGTCAGAGCGAAAACGCCCGGTCAGTGTCGATGACGGGACTGGAAGAAATGTCAGGAATTTTCTCGGCAGCATTCGGGATAAGCTTCGGCAGTCAGCTTTCGCCAGCCTGTCTGTGGTGCTGACAACTCTTCCGGTACAGCTGTGGTACTATTATGAAGTGCCTGTTTACTCTGTATTCATGAACCTGTTGGTGCTGCCGCTAGTAAAACCGCTGATGTTTACAGGTTTTCTGGCTATGCTGTTTCCGGAACTTGCTCTGCCGCAAGCAGCGGCGGATGGCATTCTCAGGTGGTATCAGTGGCTTTGTGAGCTGTGTGGCGGTATTCCTTTTCACACATGGAATCCGGGCTGCCCGCAGCTTTGGCAGATTGGAGTGTACTATCTGTTGCTGGGAGCGGTTGTAATTGTTAGAAAAAAGCTGTGGGAACTAATACAGTCACGGGGAGAGAAAAAAGATGGAATAAGAAAGAGGAAAGATGGAATAAGAAAGAGCGATGGTATGGGGAAGAGCGGTAAGCAGGATCACTCCATGCCGGGCTTTCAGTACTTATGGCTGCTACAGAAAACTTTCTGTGATGCGGCGCTGATTTGCTCCGTGCTTCTGTTGGGGTTTCGATCGCCCACAGAAAACCGAGTGACTTTTCTGGATGTGGGTCAGGGAGACTGTATACTTGTACAGACCCGGTCAGGGGAAAATTATCTCTTTGACTGTGGCAGCACAAGCCGCACCGGGGTGGGGGAGTATGTGCTGCTGCCCTTTCTGAAATACAATGGAATTCAGGAATTGGACGCTGTTTTGGTCTCCCATTCGGACAAGGATCATGTGAATGGAATACTGGAGCTTTTTGAGATAGGCCGTGAGAATGGGATAGAGGTGCGGCAGCTGATACTGCCAGATTTGGGGAAAGGGGATGCAGAACAGATGGAGGAGTTCGTGAGGACAGTACAGAAAAATGACTATGACGGAGCAGTGGATATCCGATATATTGCGGCGGGAGATACCTGGGAATGCGACGGCGCAAGGTTTATCTGCCTGAATCCTGAGGCAGACCGATATTATGGTGATGTGAATGCCGGATCGCAATGTTTTTTTGTGGAGTTTATTGGCAGGAAGAATGGGGAGGCATCGGGAACCCTATTGCTCACAGGGGACGTTGAGGGAGAGGGGGAGATTACATTGCTGGAGCAGATTAAGAGATGGGACATTTGTCAGGTAGATGTGTTGAAAGTTGCCCATCATGGCTCCCGTGGCACCACTTCCGAAGAACTACTGGAACAGATAAATCCCAAGCTCTCTGTGATTTCCTGCGGCAGGAAGAACTTTTACGGCCATCCTCATCCGGAGCTGATGGACAGGCTGGAGCGGTCAGGCAGCGCTATCTTGCAGACAAGAGAGCGGGGGGCTGTGACAATTTGCTTTGAAGAAGCAGGAATTTTTGCGGAAACCTTTCTTACGGTAGAATCTCCTTTATAGTACCGACAGGATGAGAATCTCCACGCTCATCATATCGTTCATTCTGCCACTTTTTACAGCGTCCTCTGCTTCCACACACTGTAGTACCGCGTTTCGGAGAACTGTGGAGGAAAAGCGGGAGGCCTGTGTCAGGTATTTTCCTGCTATAAAGGGCGGTACGCCCAGTTTGGAGCCAATCGTGCGGTTGTCGTAGCCTCTGGATTTCAGCACTTTGGCCTGCAGCAGCATGTTGCACTGTCTGGCAATAAGGAAGAGAATGCGCATGGGAGGCTCCTTCAGAGCCAGCAGGTCGTAGTACAGTTCCAGGGCTTTCTTTTGCTGCTTGTCAGCAATGGCATTGATCATGTCGAAGATGTGGCTGCTGATGCGGGTCGTGCAGACTGCTTCAACATCTGCGTCGGTGATTACTTCCCGCTCCATGCAGTAGCAGACAAGCTTCTCAAGTTCCATCTGGATGTTATCCATATCGGTTCCAGTCTTCGTTAGCAGAAGCTGGGTTGTATCTTCTGTAATTCTTTTTCCGTCCTTTGCCAGCAGCCCTGCTATCCAGCGTTTGAGAGTGCTCTCGTCCTGGACGGCAAACTCTGCGGCATAGCCCTTGGATTGCACGGTCTTGAACAGTTTACTGCGCTTGTCTACTTCGCTTTCCGTAAACACAAAGAAGGCAGTCTCGCTCAATTCTGAAAGGTATTCTGCCATTTTTTCACCGCCGGACTTGAAAAGGCCGCTGTTGCTGATGAAGATCACCCGGCGCTCTGCAAGGAAGGGCAGGGTTTCCGCCAGATCGATGATCTCGCCGATGGGAATGTCTTTGCCTTCGTAAAAGTGGGTGTTCATGGTATCGTCGTCACCGCAGAGGGCTTTTTGGAGACGGTCTTTATATTGTCTGCGGAGGTAGCGTTCTTCTCCGTAGAGGAGGTAGATTTGTTTCAGTTTTCCTTGTTTGATGTCTTCGTTTAGCTGTTTCATGGGGGCTTTCTTTCTGCCATGGGCGTTGCATGTCTGGGGCATTTGAAATTGTTCAGTTCTTGTTTCTATTTTTACCCTTGATGGTGGGGGATGTCAAGGTTTTCTTGGAGGGGAATGTGTGGTATACTCATATAAAGTGTACTGGCTGCCGCCGCGTCTGTCGCAGGTGGTCCTCCGGCAGACACGCTTCCGCTCGGGACGCTGGCGTAGCGGCACTAAGCTCGAGAGTACCTCGCTAAGTGCCGACGCCGCTTTACGGTCCGCCGGAGGACCACCTGCGGCAGACGCTGGTTACTTGGATTAATATGTCAGTACACTGTTTATCAGGGTAAAAGGTAGAATAATTGGAGCGTATATGATATGGGATATGTTGAGTCAATTGAATTTTTTGCTTATTCGGTATTGATTGAAAAAAGTGTCGAGAATGATGGATATTTTGAAAAACGTTGATTAAGGTTACATTGAAAACAAGATTGGATGTCATTTATGGAAGGTATAGTATGATTACACTTCAGGGGAAAAGCGTTTATCGGGATATTTGTGTGGGGAGGCTCGTCTTTTATGGGGGGCGTAAGGAGGCTGCGCGACGGGTGGTGGAGAACCCGGAGGGGGAGTTTCTGCAGTTTGAGGGGGCTGTGGAGGCGGCGAAGGAGCAGTTGCGAGCGTTGTATGAGGAGAGCGTGAGGACTGTGGGGGCGGCGAATGCAGCTGTGTTTCAGGCGCAGGAGCTTTTGCTGGAGGATGAGGAGTATAGAGAATCTGTGCGGCAGATGGTGTACGGACAGAGGGTGAATGTGGAGTATGCGGTACAGATGACGGGGGAGAATATGGCCCGAGCGATTCAGGCTGTGGAGGATGCATATATCCGGGAGCGGTCAGGGGATATTTTGGATATCACGGAGCGCTTGTTGGGGGTGTTGAACGGCTCTGATAAAGGGCGTGAACTGCCGACGGAGCCCTTTATTCTGGTGGCAGAGGATTTACTGCCCAGTGAAGTGGCACAGTTGTCAAGGAGCAGGGTAGTGGGACTTGCGCTGAGAAGAGGAAGTGTACATTCACATGCGGCGGTTTTGGGCAGGAATATGGGAATACCTTTTTTGATGAAGCTGGGTGAGGAGCTTAGTGATGAGTATGACGGTGCGCCGGCAGTCATCGACGGATTCTCCGGTGTGCTGTACATTGCTCCGGACGGTATTACTTTGGCAAGGCTGGAAGAAAAAAAGCGGGAATGGTCGCGTCAAAAGGAGCTGCTTTGGGAATTGAAAGGCAAGGAGAATATTACCAGGGACGGAAAAACGGTGAAAGTTTTTGCCAATGTCGGCAGCTTGACAGACGTAGAAGCCGCATGTGCCAACGACGCAGGAGGTATCGGGCTGCTGCGCAGTGAGGTCTTGTATCTGGAAAGCGCTGCCCCACCCAATGAGGAAATGCAGTTTGCCTTTTATAAGCAGGTGCTGGAGCGGATGAATGGACGTGAGGTGGTCGTTCGAACCTTTGATTTTGGCGCTGACAAACAGGTGCCCTGGCTGGGACAGGAGCCTGAGAAGAATCCTGCACTTGGATTACGTGGCATTCGTCTGGGACTGGAACAACCGCAGCTTCTAAAGACCCAGCTATGTGCACTGTATCGGGCAGGAATCTATGGCAAGCTCCGTATCATGTATCCAATGATAACTTCCATGGAGGAACTCCGGCAGCTGCGCCATTTGGAGCGTCAGGTGAGGCATGAGCTGGAGCGGGAGGGAGTTCGCTTTGCGGAGAGTATTCCCACGGGTATCATGATAGAGACTCCGGCAGCTGCGCTGCTCAGCGACCAGTTGGCAGGGGAGGTTGACTTTTTCAGTGTGGGAACTAATGACCTGACCCAGTACACACTGGCGCTGGACCGACAAAACGAGAATCTGGAGCGTTTTGATGATCCCGGCCATGAGGCTGTGCTGCGGTTGATCAAAATGACTGCAAAGAATGCTCATGAAGCAGGTATTCAGATTGGCATCTGCGGAGAACTGGCGGGCGACATTGCGCTCACAGAGGAGTTCCTGCGGATGGGCATTGACGAGCTCAGCGTATCGCCTGAAGAGATTCTTGAACTGCGTCAGAGAATCAGAGAGATTTGAAAATGACTTGTGTTTTTTTATAGAAATATGGAGAAGGGAGAGGAATTGAAGGGGTTTGTTGTCCTTTTTGCCGAGGTGTCACGAAATCCGCGGTGAGTTGCAGTTGCTGTTTCAAATATTTATCTTTTATAATGTAAAAGGTGGCTGATTTTGATGGCAAAACGCGAAATGGTGCGGATTGGCGCGGTGGGTGCCACCGAAAAAGAACGATTTATGCCAGGAGGTAGTTTAATGGAACAGCTTAACATTACAACTACAAAGGACAACGAAAAAATCTACAAGATTTTGGGAGATTTGATGAATGCTGACAAAGAGTTTCAGATCATGATCACGGTTCCCTCGGCAAAGAGCGGAGGAGCTGCGAAACCTTCACATGAACTGCAAAAACAAGAGCTGGTCATACGGGATCTGGAGCAGGACGTGACCAACATGATACATGAAATAGGAGTTCCGGCACATATCAAGGGATATCAGTATCTGAGAGAGGCAATTATGATGTCCGTGGAAGATCCCAGCATGATCAGTTCCATTACCAAGATTCTCTATCCTACTATTGCAAAGCGTTTTCAGACCACACCCAGCCGTGTGGAGCGGGCAATCAGACACGCCATTGAGGTTGCTTGGAGCAGAGGCAGAATGGAGACTTTGGATGCGCTTTTTGGTTATACTATTGACACTGGAAAGGGGAAACCGACTAACTCGGAGTTTATCGCTTTGATTGCCGACAGAATCCGTCTTTCCTACAAAGTCTGATTTTGGCTGAATTGTTTGTGGGAGCATACCCGCCACATGATGCCTGAAGCTGACTATAATAATAAGTTACTTTTTAGGATACAGAAAGAAAACACTTTCCACAGGAATAAATCTGATGTATAATGTTTGTACAGTATACATCTTTTCAGTGGAGGGGTTTCCAATGAAGAATATTTTATTTGCAGCATCCGAGGGAGTGCCTTTTATAAAGACCGGCGGCCTGGCTGATGTGGTAGGATCTTTGCCAAAGTGCATTGATAAAAAGTATTTTGATGTGCGGGTTATCATTCCGAAGTATGCCTGCATGAAGCAGGAAATGAAGGATAAGATGCGCTATGTATCTCATTTCTACATGGATTTCAACTGGAAGAATGTATATGTTGGAATCCTGGAGGCAGAAGAGGACGGCGTACATTATTACTTTATTGATAATGAAAGTTACTTCAGCGGATCTAAGGCGTATACAGACGACCCCAGGTGGGAGATTGAGCGGTATGCTTTTTTCTCTAAGGCTGTGTTGTCAGCTCTGCCGGTGATCGGTTTCCGTCCGGAGTTGATTCATTGTCACGATTGGCAGACAGGACTGATTCCCGTGTATCTGAAAGAGCGTTTCCGGGAGGGAGATTTCTTCAGGGGAATCAAATCTGTTATCACTATCCATAACCTGAAGTTTCAAGGTAAGTGGGATACCAAGACAGTACAGAATATCACGGGACTGCCGAGTTATTATTTCACTCCCGACAAGCTGGAGGCTTACAAGGACGCTAACCTGTTAAAAGGTGGCATAGTCTATGCAGATGCAGTGACGACAGTGAGCAATACATATGCGGAGGAAATTAAGACTCCGTTTTATGGTGAAGGTTTAGACGGACTGCTTCGGGCAAGGAGCGGTGATCTTCGGGGTATTGTAAACGGCATTGATTATGCGGATTTTAACCCTGAGACGGATCCCCACATTCCCCACCCCTACAATGCGGTAAACTTCCGCAAGGAGAAGGTGAAGAACAAGAGGGACCTGCAGCAGGAGCTGGGTCTGCGCGAGGATGATAAGAAGATGATGATCGGTCTGGTCTCCAGACTGACGGATCAGAAAGGTCTGGATCTGATTGCCTATGTGATGGATGAGCTCTGTCAGGACGATATCCAGCTGGTGGTACTGGGTACCGGCGAGGAGCGATACGAGAATATGTTCCGTCACTTTGACTGGAAGTACGGTGACAAGGTGTCTGCAAATATTTACTATTCCGACCCTCTGTCCCACAAGATTTATGCGGCCTGTGATGCTTTTCTGATGCCTTCGCTGTTTGAGCCCTGTGGCTTAAGCCAGCTGATGGCACTGCGGTACGGTACGATTCCCATTGTCCGTGAGACCGGCGGTTTGAAGGATACGGTGACGCCGTACAACGAATATGAGAGTACGGGAACGGGTTTTAGCTTTACAAATTATAATGCACACGAAATGTTGAATACAATCCGCTATGCCGAGCATATTTATTATGATAAGAAGCG
>JAFLRO010000054.1 GCA_022511425.1 Acetatifactor sp. | reverse complement strand
AGATCAGGGTCACATTGCTCTGCTTGATCAGGTTGCGGACGCTCATGGAGGGCTGTGCCAGCTTCTCATTGCATAACTTCCAGACCTCATCGGCAGTCTTCTTATTCAGCACGCCGTTGTACCCAAAGTATCTCTGAAGTTCCAGGTGGCTCCAGTGGAACAGGGGATTGCCGATAGCCTTTCCCAGGCACTCTGCCCACTTGCAGAACTTCTCGTAATCGGAAGCGTCGCCGGTGATGTACTTCTCATCCACACCGCAGGAGCGCATGAAGCGCCACTTATAATGGTCGCCGCCCAGCCATACTTGAGTGATATTCTCAAACTGGCGATCCTCAGCGATCTCTCTGGGGTTGATGTGGCAGTGGTAGTCCAGTACCGGTGTGGATGCTGCATAGTCGTGAAACAGCTTTTTCGCTGTCTCCGTCTCCAGCAGGAAATCCTTGTCCATAAATGCTTTCATTTCTTCCTCGCTTTCTGCCGCTTTATGCGGCGCATGGATTTTATGATTATCTCAGCGCGTTGTACCGCGTTTTATAATTTCTCCGGAAAAGACAGTCTTCTTGGGCATCTCATTTCCGCTCAGCACGCCCATGAGGGTGTTGATCAGGTGCTGGCAGAGGGTCTCCAGTTTATTATCGATGCTGGTTAGCTCCGGCTCACAGCACACCGAAAGCATGGAATTATTGTAGCCCAACACGGAAAAATCTTCAGGTATCCGATAGCCCTCCTCCTTGGCATACTTTAATGCACCCAAAGCCAGAACATCGTCAGCGGCGATCACACCGTGGAAGGATACACCCTTGTCATGGAGTTTTCTCAGCTGTTCCGCCATGGCTGGGATATCCTCGTGGGAGCCGTGATAGAATTGCATCAGATTTCCGCCGGACAGCAGTTTTTTCTCCTCCATGGCTGCGCGGTAGCCTGCCAGCTTCTTTTTGCCACTGTAGGAGGTGGAGTTATAAAAATAGACGATATCCTTTATTCCGGTTCCAATCATCTGGAGAGTGGCATTATACATAGAGGTATAATCGTCAGATACCACACTGTACACATTGGGTACATCCATATCCGCGTTCAGCACCATCACCGGCATTTGGGCGGCGGCATCCACAATATACTGATTGTCGGCTTCCTTATCATAGATGAAATTAGATCCTACTAAAATGATACCATCCACCTTTTTTGTGATCAGCAGGTTGATGGAGGAGACCTTTGCCTTCTGTTCGTAGCCAGTACAGCAAAGAATACTGTCGTATCCGTTTGCCCGCAGCAGTTGTTCGAGATAATAAATGGCCTTAGCCAGATACAAGTCGGAGCTGTCTGCGCACATGATGCCGATGGTCTTCATGGTGTTCAGTCCTAAGCCTCTGGCAAAGGCGTTCGGTGTATATTCATACTGGTTGATCACATCCAGTACTTTTTTCTTAGTCTTTTCACTGACATTGTTGCTTCCGTTCAGCACTCGGGACACGGTAGCTATGGAGACCCCGGCCTTCTCAGAAATGTCATATATTGTCATATGAACACCTCAATTTAAGGATGTAAGTAGTTACAAAACCTACACACTGATTATAGCTAACCTGCCCCTTTTTTTCAAGTTATATTTTTAGTATTGTACAACGGCTGATTTATGCGTGAGTATACAAATTTAAAGCATTGATTTCTCCTTTTTCATATTGACGAAAGCATGATTTAGAAGTAAAATAACTGATGTAAGTACTTACATATTCTGTGCCTGAAGGCAGGAGGGAAAACACATGGAAACTTTAAACAAGACAATGACCGGCAAAAAGGAAAGACCTGTGAAGGTAGTACAGTTTGGAGAGGGCAATTTCCTTCGTGCCTTCGTAGACTACATGATTGACATTGCCAACGAACAGGGAAAGTTCGACGGGGATATCGTACTGATCAAACCCATCGAGTTCGGCAATCTGGACAATTTCCACGCCCAGGACTGCCAGTATACCGTATCCTTAAGAGGCATTGTGGACGGTGAGGCAAAGATCCTGAACAGGCAGGTCACCAGCGTTAAGGATGTAGTGGATACATACAACGACTACGACAAGTACATGGGCCTTGCCGAGCTTGACACTCTGCGTTTTGTAGTTTCCAATACCACCGAGGCCGGCATCGTCTTTGACAATACCGACAAGTTCGAGTCAAAGCCTCCCAAGACCTTCCCCGGCAAGCTGACACAGTTCTTATACCATAGATTTGAGACCTTCAAGGGCGACAAGACTAAGGGTCTTGTGATGCTGCCCGTGGAGCTCATTGATGACAACGGTATTATGCTGAAGAAATGCGTGATGCAGTTGATCGAGCTCTGGGGCTTGAGCGATGAGTTCAAGACATGGGTTGATGAGGCTTGTATATTCACCTCCACTCTGGTGGATAGAATCGTGACCGGTTATCCCCGCGACACCATCGAGGAGGAGTGGAAGGCTCTTGGTTACGAGGATCGCATCATGGTAACAGGCGAGCCCTTCGCTCTGTGGGTCATCGAGAGTGCCAAGGATATCAGCAAGGAATTTCCTCTGCCCGATGCCGGACTGCCCGTGATCTTCACCGACAATCAGAAGCCTTATAAGCAGAGAAAGGTGCGCATCTTAAACGGTGCACATACTTCTTTCGTGCTGGCTTCTTACCTGTGCGGCAACGATATCGTCAAGGAGTCCATGGACGATCCCGACATCAAAAACTTTATGGTAAAGACCATTTTTGACGAGGTGATTCCCACACTCACACTCCCCGAGGCGGAGCTGAAAGAGTTTGCAGAGGCAGTGATCACCCGTTTCAACAACCCTTATGTAAAGCATGCGCTGCTGTCCATTTCTTTGAACTCTGTCTCCAAGTGGAGGGCGAGATGTATGCCCAGTCTGCTTGGATATGTAGATAAATTTGGCAAGCTGCCCGCACATATGACCTTCTCCCTGGCAGCCCTGATGGCCTTCTATCATGGCACTGAGATCCGCGATAAGGCTCTGATCGGACACAGGGATGGTCAGGAGTACAATATTCTGGACGATATGCCGGTACTGGAGTTCTTCCGCGACAACTGTGAGAAGGATACAAAGACCTTTGTGACGGCATTCCTTGGCAATGAGACCTTCTTTGGACAGGATCTGAACCAGGTGGCAGGACTCACCGATGCTGTGGCAGGTTATCTGGATGACATTAAGGCAAACGGTATGAGGGCAGCATTATGCAGAATTTCATAAAAATCAACGAAAATGACAATGTGATAGTGGCGCTTAACACCATTCCCTCAGGCGAGACGGTATCTGTGGAGGTGGAAGGCGCAGTGAAGAGTGTGACGGCGCTGGAAGAGATTCCCGCCGGCCACAAGATGGCGATTTGCGACATTCCTCGGGGCGGAGAGGTGATCAAGTACGGCTACCGCATCGGCAATGTCAGGGAACCCGTAAAAACCGGCACATGGATTCATGTTCACAATCTAAAGACCGCTTTGGGTGATCTTCTGGAATATACCTATGAGCCTGTAAGGGTGGAGGAGAAGCGCACGGAGGATGTGACCTTTATGGGCTTTAACCGCCCTGACGGCAAGGTGGGTGTTCGCAATGAGATATGGGTGATTCCCACGGTGGGTTGCGTAAACAATGTGGCTACCGCCATCGCAAAGCAGGCCAATGCTTTTGTGAAGGGTTCCGTGGAGGAGGTCATTGCATTCCCCCATCCCTACGGCTGTTCCCAGATGGGAGATGACCAGGAGCATACGAGGCAGATCTTGGCGGACCTTATCAATCATCCCAATGCCGGCGGCGTGCTGGTGCTGGGCCTGGGCTGTGAGAACAGCAACATCGACGTGCTGAAGCCCTATATCGGCGACTATGACGAGAACAGGGTGAAATTCCTGGTATCCCAGGAAGTGGAGGATGAGATTGCAGAGGCCGTGGAGATCATCAAGGGTCTCATCGATTATGCCGCAGGATTTGAGCGAGAGCCCATTAGCGCATCCAAGCTGGTGATTGGTATGAAATGCGGCGGCAGTGACGGATTGTCCGGCATCACTGCAAATCCGCTGGTGGGAAGGTTCTCTGATCTGTTGATTTCCAAGGGCGGCACTACAATCCTGACGGAGGTTCCCGAGATGTTCGGTGCAGAGACCATTCTCATGAACCGCTGTGCCAACGAGGAGCTGTTCCATCAGACTGTGGACTTGATCAACGATTTCAAGAATTACTTTAAGAGCCATAACCAGACCATATATGAGAATCCTTCTCCCGGAAACAAAAAGGGAGGAATCTCCACTTTGGAGGATAAATCTCTGGGCTGTACCCAGAAGTCCGGCAGCGCGCTGGTGAAGGGTGTGCTGCAGTACGGCGAGACAGTAAAGACTCCGGGATTAAATCTCTTAAGCGCTCCGGGCAACGACCTGGTGGCGGCCACGGCTCTGGCAGCAGCGGGAGCGCATATCGTGCTCTTTACTACAGGAAGGGGAACGCCCTTTGCATCTCCCGTGCCCACCATGAAGATATCCACCAACTCCAGACTGGCAGGCAAGAAGTCCAACTGGATCGACTTCAACGCCGGTGTGCTGGCGGAGGACGGGGATTTCACGGAGGAGACGAAAAAGCTCTTTGACTACGTGATCAAGGTAGCCTCCGGCGAGAAGGTGTGCAGCGAGGCAGCAGGTTTCCACGACATGGCCATCTTTAAGCAGGGTGTGACGCTGTAGAGATATGTCGGTTCCGTATGAATCAGTTTACACTATAATTCTAAGATTAATCTAAAGTAAAAAAGAACCTTGTCCATTTTCTCAAGATAGACAAAGTTCTTTTTTTACAGGGAAACAGTGGGACGGTAAGGGTATGGCAGGTCATACATAACAATTCAGCCATACCATCGGTTTTCATTCTGGCTCTTGTTATATCAATGGATTATATGATATGATTTTATCAATAGATAATTTGCGGAAAAGCAGTAGATTATATAACAGAAAGGACGTTTTTAACCATGAGTAAAATATTACTGATCAGCGGCAGCCCTCGCCATGGGGGATGTACATACACCGCACTGCGGGAGGTGGCGACGGCGCTTGAGAAAAACGGCGTGGTGACGGAGCTGATTGAGATTGGTGCAAAGCCGGTGGCAGGATGCATTGCCTGCGGCAAGTGCAGGAGTACAGGAAGATGTGTTTTTGACGATGATGCGGTGAACAGGATCTCAGAGAAGTTGGATGATTACGATGGCATCGTGGTGGGCTCTCCCGTGTACTATGCAGGTCCAAGCGGACAGATATGCGCCTTTCTGGACCGGCTGTTCTACAGTTCCGGCGGACGGATGGCAGGCAAGATCGGAGCTGCAGTGGTCTCCTGCCGGAGAGGCGGTGCCTGCTCAGCTTTTGACAGGCTGAATAAATACTTCCAGATTTCCAACATGGTGGTGGCATCCTCCCAATACTGGAATCAGGTACATGGCAATTCTCCCGACGAAGTACGGCGGGACATCGAAGGCATGCAGACTATGAGGACTCTGGGCCAGAATATTGCCTGGCTTGTGAAAAGCATTGAAGCCGGCCGTCAGGCAGGGATTCCGTATCCGACTTATGAACCCAAGACATTCACAAACTTTATAAAGTAAAGATGGCGGAAAGGAGAAGTGACATGAAAACTCAATTGATGAAAGCCTGGACGAGTATTTCCATGGGAGAAGTGGCATCTGTAGCAGCTGAGAGTGAGATGATCAAGAAGCTGCCCAGAACAGCTGATGGTCTGTTTGATACTACTGCCGTGGATGCCGATCTTTATCAGGCTGCAAGGCTGGTTTATCCTGTCTATGCTGCCTACGAGACGGAATGTAATAAGAAAGAGGGCTACCCAGACCTGTTGGAGCAGATTCGCACGCTGGATAAAAAGCGTCGGGAGAACGATACTTTGGAGAATACAGCGGACTTTCTGTGGACGCTGCTTCTCACCATCGAAAGCGTGAGTCCTCAGGTATATGAGTATTACAGGGAGCTGGTGGACATTTTCAAGACCAATGTCAGGACTGCCATCGACAAGTATTTTGCGGGTGAGGGCTTTGGCCCGGAAGGCTCCAAGGTGGACTGGCAGATTCGGGATGCTATTGCTCATGCCGGAGAGATTCATGTACTGCTTTCGGAAAAATATAAGGATTATTGCAAGGGAGGAGGGGATTACCATGTGTGTTAAGCGTGTTTTTAGCACAGCGAGGAGTGCTGTCATTGAGATTCAGGACGGTGGACGCTACTTTACAAAAGCGCCCTGCCGGGTTCTGGTCAACGGTGAGGAGACCCTCACTACAGAAACTACAATTACTTCACTCTATGGCTTGAAGCCGGACTGTGACTATTGTGTGGAAGTGTACCGGAACGACGAAAAGCTGGGAGAGGTGTCTTTCCGGACGGATCGGGAGTTTGTGACATTGGATGTCAGACGGTTTGGTGCAAAGGGGGATGGCGTTCAGGATGATACTCACTTTATCCAGGCTGCCATTATGGCTTGTCCCGAGAATGGCCGTGTTCTGATTCCCGGGGGCTGCTATCGGATCACCAGTCTCTTTTTAAAGAGTCATCTGCGGCTGGAGCTGGCAGAAGGCGCAGAATTGAAGGCTTTTACCGAAAAAGAAAAATTCCCTATCTTCCCTGGAATGATTGAAAGCTATGATGAGGAAGATGAGTATAATTTGGGAAGCTGGGAGGGCAATCCCCTGCCCATGTATTCGGGTATCATCTGTGGCGTGAACGCGGAGGATGTGGTGATTTATGGCCGCGGAACCATCAATGGGAACGCTACCAAGGAGACCTGGTGGAAGGATGTGAAAGCCATAAAGGATGTGTTCCGACCCAGGCTGTTCTTCATCAATCATTGTAAAAATGTGACCCTTCAGGGCGTTACCTTCTGTAATTCCCCATCCTGGACCCTGCATCCTTACTTCAGTGACGACCTGCGGTTCCTGGATCTGACCGTGAAGAATCCTTCCGATTCACCCAATACGGACGGTCTGGATCCGGAGTCCTGCAAAAACGTGGAGATTCTGGGCGTACGCTTCTCCTTGGGAGACGACTGCATCGCTGTAAAGAGCGGCAAGATTTACATGGGTAAGAAATATAAGACACCCTCGGAGAACATACATATCCGTCAGTGCCTGATGGAGGACGGCCACGGGGCTGTGACATTGGGCAGTGAGATGGCTGGCGGCGTGGTGAATCTGACCGTGGAGGACTGCATTTTCCGCCAGACGGATCGGGGACTGCGTATCAAGACCAGACGGGGCAGGGGAAAGGATGCGATCTTAAGCAACATCACCTTCCGTAATTTGACTCTGGATCATGTGATGACACCTCTGGTGGTGAATTCCTTTTATTTTTGCGATCCGGACGGCAAGACACCTTACGTTCAGTCCAGAGACCCTTACCCGGTGGACGAAAGAACACCTTCCATAAAGAAAATGGTATTTGAAAACATGGACTGCACCAATTGCCATGTGGCGGCAGCCTTCTTTGACGGTCTGCCGGAGCAGAAGATCGAGGAAATCGTCATGCGGAATATCGTTATCAGCTATGCGGAGAATCCCAAATGCGATGTTCCCGCCATGTCAGAGGGTGTACCTAAGTGCAGTAAGCGTGGAATCTTTGCGAGGAATGTGACAAAGCTGACCCTGGACAACGTAAAAGTGGAAGGGCAGGACGGTGAGGCATACGAGTTTATCGGTGTGGATGAACTGGTGAAATGATAAAGAAATGGAGGAAATCATGCAGTTAGGAATCAGATTACACGACACCACCAAGCTCCCCTTTGAGGAGCGGATCGCAGATGTGCACAGGCTGGGATTTACCTGCGGGCATCTGGCTCTGGCTAAGGTCATCGATGAATTCCCTACCACGGACGAGGCTCTGACCCCGGGCCTTGCCATGTACATAAAGAATGTATTTGCGAGAAATCAGGTGGATATCGCCGTGCTGGGCTGTTACCTGAATCTGGCCACCCCAAATAAAGAGCAGCTGGCAAAGAATACACATCGCTACATGGCGCACCTGCGCTTTGCCTCCTGGTTGGGTTGCGGTGTGGTGGGAACCGAGACCGGTGCACCAAATGAAAAGTATGCCTTTACGCCAGAGTGTCATACAGAGGAGGCACTTAAGACCTTTATCACCAACCTTCGACCGGTGGTGAAATATGCGGAACAGATGGGCGTGGTATTTGCCATCGAGCCGGTGTACCGCCATATTGTGTGCAATCCCGCTCGGGCGAGAAGAGTGCTGGATGAGATCGCCTCTCCCAACCTTCAGATTATTTTTGATCCGGTGAATCTGCTGGAGATGGAGAATTATAAGGACAGGCAGGCCATCTTTGAGGAGACCGTCGATCTGCTGGGACCGGATATCGCCATGGTGCATCTGAAGGATTTCGTGATTGAGGACGGTAAGATGGTGTCCGTGGGCTGTGGTCTGGGCGAGATGGATTACACCGCGATCCTGAAATTTATGAAGGAGAGAAAGCCCTTTATTCACGCCACACTGGAGAATACAAAGCCGGAGAATAATCAGCAGGTGAAGGATTTTATTCTGAAAAAATACGCGGAGGTTTAAGATATGTACAGAGACGGCAAAATATATATGGGCCTGGCTGGAGACCAGCAGGTGACGATGCAGCTTAATATGAGCAACCGCCACGGTCTGATCGCAGGGGCCAGCGGAACAGGTAAGACAATCACTATGAAGACTATGGCGGAATCTTTTTCAGATGCGGGTGTGCCAGTGTTTCTCTGCGATGTAAAAGGAGATGTGTCGGGGCTTGCAGCTCCCGGTGTTTCTTCTGAGAGTATGGAGAAACGCATTGATAAGTTTGGGATTCGTGACAGCTTTCAGTACAAGTCATATCCCGTCTGCTTCTGGGATATCTACCAGGAAAACGGTCATCCCGTGCGGGCAACTGTTTCCGATATGGGTCCGGATCTGCTTTCCCGAATCCTGGGGCTGACACCGGCTCAGGAGGGCGTGTTGAATATCGTGTTCCGGATTGCGGACGATAAGGGTTTACTGCTGATTGATTTAAAAGATTTGCGGGCGATTTTAAATTATGTTTCCGAGCACAGAGAAGAATATGCCCCCACCTACGGCAACATGTCGCCCCAGTCCGTGGGCGGTATTTTGCGTGCGCTGCTGCCTTTGGAGAACCAGGGCGGCGATCTGTTCTTCGGGGAGCCGGCTCTTGACATCCTGGACTGGATGCGCACCGGGCAGGACGGCAGAGGAATTATCAATATTTTGGACAGCGTCAAGTTAGTGCAGAATCCTTCTCTCTATGCAAGCTTTCTGCTGTGGATGATGGCGGAGCTTTTCGAGCGGCTGCCCGAGGCGGGGGATATGGAAAAGCCCAAGCTGGTGTTCTTTTTTGACGAAGCACATATGCTCTTTGCGGATGCTCCCAAGGTGCTGGTGCAGAAGATTGAGCAGGTGGTGAAGCTGATCCGCTCCAAGGGCGTGGGTATTTACTTCGTGACCCAGAGCCCCGGGGATATTCCTGACAGCGTACTGGCTCAGCTCAGCAACCGGGTACAGCATGCACTTCGGGCTTACACGCCTGCAGAGCAGAAGGCGGTTCGTGTGGCAGCTCAGTCCTTCCGGGCTAATCCGGCGTTTAAAACTGAGGATGTGATCATGGAGCTGGGAGTGGGACAGGCGCTGACATCCTTCCTGGATGAGGGCGGTGTGCCCACCATGGCACAGCTGACCGCTATCATCTGCCCCCAGAGTCTGATGGGGCCTGTGGAGGATGGAATCCGCAGAAGCCTGATGGCAGGAGACGGCATGGCAAAGTATGACCAGTTTTTCGACAGGGAATCGGCTTACGAGATTCTGGAGGCTCAGAGGGAGCTGGAGGAAAAAGAGAAAGCTCTGGCGGAGGAGCGTGCTCGGTTCGAAAAGGAAAAGGCTGCTTTTGAAAAGCAGAAAGAGAAGGAAGCAGTCGCAGCTCAGAAGAAGAAAGAGAGGGCTGCCGAGCGGCGTAAGAATCAGATTGAGCGCAGCCTGATCAGCACGGGTGCTCAGGTTTTGAAACGAGGTATCATGAATACGTTGTTTAAGTAAGTGCGAACGGGAGGTCGTATGAGCAATGCGGATTATCAGCGGGAAGTGAATGAGGCGATTCAAGCGGGAACCAGGGCCCTGAGGAGTCTGCAGCAGGCCAGGGAGAGTCTGAACAGCGCAGGAAACTGGGGAATTGTAGATTTGTTGGGAGGCGGCCTGATCAGCACCTTTGCGAAGCATTCCAAAATGAATGACGCGGAGAGACAGATAGAGCAAGCCCGCAGTGATCTGCGAAGTTTTCGGAAGGAACTGACGGATGTGGATGCTTTTGCGGATATCCATATAGAGACCGGTGATTTTCTCGCCTTTGCGGATTATTTTTTTGACGGCCTCATTGCTGACTGGATGATGCAGTCCAGAATCAACGACGCAAAGCAGCAGGTAGACAACGCCATACAGAAGGTGGAGACGGTTCTTAAAAGACTGCGGGCAATTACTTTTTAAGGATTGATAAGAAAAGCTTAAGATAATTGCCTTAAGAATATTAAAAAGCTGCTGCTATACTCCTTGGAGAATACTTGAAGGAGGCAGCATATGGAAATCGCAGTTTTGGCGGATATTCACAGCAATTACATAGCACTGGACCGCTGCATGGAACATGCCTTGAGCAGGGGAATCCATGAGTTTATTTTCCTTGGAGATTATGTGGGGGAGATGGCTTACCCGGAGCGGACTATGGCGCGGATTTATGAGTATGCGAAAGAATACCGCTGTACTTTCATCCGTGGCAACAAAGAGGATTACTGGATCAATTACCGGGCAGCAGGAGCCAGCGGCTGGCGGGAGTATGATTCCACCACAGGGGCTCTCTGGTATGCTTTTCATCGGCTCACTGATCATGATATCGATTTTTTTCAGAGTCTGCCAATTACCCGCAGGTTGGAATATGAGAATCTGCCACCCATGACCATCTGCCACGGTTCCCCGCTAAACGTGCGGGAGAGGATGTATGTCGATGGGGAGAATACCAGAAAAACCCTGGAACAATCGGATACTGAGCTGATGCTCTATGCCCATACCCATGTACAGGGCAAAACTGTATTTCAGGGGAAAACCGCTTTGAACCCCGGTTCCGTAGGGCTTTCCCTGGAAGCGGGCGCCTTAAGTCAGTATTTGATCCTCCATGGGGAGTACCCATCAGGGAAGGGTATCTGGTGGGAGGAATTTGTCACTTTGGACTACGACAGGGAAATGGTGATCCGTCAGCTGTCAGAGTCCGGTTTGACCCGGCACTCACCCAACTGGTGTAAAATTACTGAGCATGACCTGCGGAATCCTGAACGGGAGCTGGGGCATGGCAATGTGCTGAATCGGGTGATGGAGCTTTGCCGGGAGGAATCCGGGGAGTGGCGTTGGCCGGATATTCCGGAAAAATACTGGGATCTCGCAATGAAGGAAATCGGACTGTAAACTTCTTTATTGCTTTTGCCGATATAACTGTTGGAAAGTATACAAGACCACGGATGGTACAACAAACAGCGTGCCATCCGTTTTTTATGCCGGTGAGCGTATATTCCGGCGCAGATATCTGAAACGGGCGGATGTCAGCGGGAAGGAGTAAAAATATGCGTATTGGAGCAAGTCTTGCATCAACAGTTACAGAACGGGCAAGACCCACGGATGTCATGAGCCGACGGTTCACAAAGGAGGGCTATAACGCTGCCCAGGTCAAATCCAACGATGTCTGGATTGTGGGGGGTGGTAACCGCATGCAGGGGTATGAAATGGAAGAGACCGGGGATGAAAGGTCGGAGGCGGAAAAGATTTATCACACAGTCAAGACCGGCGGAAAGAATCCTGCGGAGAATATTCGTCAGGCTTCTAAGGTACCTTACGGTTATCTGGCCAAGGATGGAGTCATCACTTACAACGGAGTGACCTTTGTGTGTGATGAGAAAACCAACAGCATCTGCCTGGGCGACATGACTGACAAGAAAAAGGTATTGAACATACCTTTGTCCGGAGGAGGACACCTGAAAGTGAACAGGGATAATCTGGGCGATCTGGCAAAGGCCATCGGCATGTTCTCCCCCGAGGATGTGAACCGGATCATGCGGGCCATCCATCAGGATACCAAGATTCAATCCATGCAGCAAGAGATGGAGGACATGGAAAACAGCGTGGGAGAAGACCTGAAACAGACCCGGGAGGGTGGACAGCAGGAGACGGAACAACAAGATACGAAACAGGAGTAAAGAATCAAAAAGGAATCGATTTTTCGGTTCCTTTTTCGTGCACAATTTTAAATACTTTTCAAAATATGTCTTAGATTACATCGCAGTGGTAACTACCATTGCACTAAATTTGAAAATGTCTTGACATTTTCTTTCTTTAGATGTATAAGTGTATTAAGATAATTAATACACTTAAAACAAACCGACGAAAAAATCAACGAACAAACCAAAGAAGAACCCAATAGGACCATAATAAGGCAGCCCGGAATGAAAAGGAGAAACCATGATATTTTTGGACTATCGTGACAAACGCCCCATCTACGAACAGGTGGTGGAGAAGCTGGAGCGATTGATTGCCAGCGGAGGACTGGAGCCCCTGACCAAGATGCCTAGCGTGCGCAGTCTGGCCATGGAGCTCTCTGTAAACCCCAACACGGTGCAGAGAGCTTACGCTCAGCTGGAGCAGGACGGTTATCTGTACACTGTCTCAGGTCGCGGCAGCTTTGTGACAGCGGAGAGCGAGTGGAAGGAAAGCCGGCAGAAGAAGGTGTTAGCTCTGTGGCAGGAGGTTACGGGGCAGGCCAGGGAGATCGGGCTTACAGAGGCGGAGCTGTCCCGGCAGCTGCACCTGATATACGGCGAAGTCATTCCTGAGAGTGGCGGAGAGGAAAGCGCACTCGCAGGGGAAAAGGCATCAACAGAGGGAATGGCACCCGCGGAGGGAGGTAACAATGATTGAATTTCGGAATGTGAGCAAGCGCTTTGACAAGATACAAGCCATAGACAGCATCAGCGCCACCATTGAAGAAGGTCATGTATTTGGACTTATCGGTACTAACGGTGCAGGAAAATCCACACTGATGAGGCTGTTGACCGGAGTGTTCCAGCCGGATGAGGGCACCATCCTTGTGGATGGGGAGCCTGTCTATGACAATCCGGCTGTAAAGGAAAAAATGTTTTATATCTCAGACGACCAGTACTTTTTTAAGAGTGGTACGCCAAAGGATATGCTGAAGCTCTATCAAACCTATTATCCCGGTTTTGATAAGGAGAAATGGCAGGACTTGATGGGGAAGTTTGGACTGGATATTAACCGCAAGGTCAACACCTTCTCCAAGGGCATGAAAAAGCAGTTGTCAGTGATCTGTGGTGTGTGTGCCAACACGAAATATCTGCTCTGCGATGAGACCTTTGACGGTCTGGATCCTGTCATGCGGCAGGCGGTAAAGGCCATCTTCGTAAAGGAAATTGAGGAGCGGGGCATGACTCCGGTGATTGCTTCCCATAATTTGCGGGAGCTGGAGGACATCTGTGAGTACGTGGGCTTGCTCCACAAGGGCGGCATTCTCTTTGAGCGGGATTTGGATGAAATGAAACTCAGCCTCCACAAGGTTCAGTGTGTGATCAAGGAAGAGGCGACGCTTCAGAAAATAAAAGCGGACTTGAATGTAATGACTATAGACAGCAGAGGTGCCCTGTATACCATTACCGTCAGGGGAAAACGGGAGGATGTGGAGAGCTATATGGAGCAGCTGAACCCTATTTTCTTTGAATTGCTGCCCCTTTCTTTGGAGGAAATCTTTATCAGTGAAACGGAGGTAAAGGGCTATGACGTCAAGACACTTATTCTTTAAGCTCATGCGGGAAGATCTGCGGCACAAAATATGGATGATCGCTCTTTCATCCCTGGGAAGTTTTCTGGCACTGCCGGTGACATGGCTTTTGGCGGTAAGCGACGGATATGATTATCTGCCCGCCGAATTTCCACCCTATGTGGTGTCTGGTATGTTCCATGATGGACTTCTTATCAGCAGCGGTTTCGTTGCCATAGCGGGGGCGGTTATAGTCGGTCTGTTCGTTTTTCGGTTTGTATTCCATAAGAATATGATTGATACCTATCACAGTATACCTGTCAAACGGCGCACCTTGTACGGTGTCTGCTGGTTGAACGGGTTCCTCATCTGGCTGGTACCGTTTTTGATATGTCTGTTGGTGACTTTGGGTATGGCCACGGTCTATATGCTGGGAACACCAGCGCAAAAATGGATTCCTGCTATGTTTGCGGAGACAGGCACCAACTTTTTGGTCTTGGTGGTAGCATTTCTGTTGGTGTATCATTTGGTACTTACGGCGGTGATGGTCAGCGGGAATGTCTGGAATACGCTGGTGAGTATGATGATTTTGGGCTTTGGAGTAGTCAGTATCTATGGCTTGGGTCTGGGATTCTTCGCCTATTATATTGACACCTTTTATTCAGCGGCACTGAACCCGGAACCGGCTTTTTATAGCTCCCCGCTGCTCTCCGCAGTGTTATTGATCTACTGGAAGGGGCGGGTGGATGTTCTTGGTGCATCGCTGTTTGTGATATGGAAACCGTTTCTCATTAATTTCTGCGTCATGGCGCTGTTGGGCGTTCTGTCCTGGTGGTTGTACATGAGAAGGGCATCAGAACTGGCTGAGCAAGGAATACAGAACAAAGTTTTCAGTGCGGTGCTGAAGTTTCTGGTAGGTCTGGCGGCGGGTATGGGAGGTTGGATGCTGTTCAACCTGATGGTCAGCCATGCGGGCTGGGGCATATTTGGGTTAATCCTTGTTGGAGTTCTGGCATTCGGTGTCATGGACATTATATTCAACATGGATTTCAAGGCTTTTTTTGCCCATAAGCTTCAGATGGCGGCGACGATAGTCTGTGCTCTGGTGATCTGCTTCTGCTTTTATCTGGATGCCTTCGGCTATGATGCTTATCTGCCGGATAAGGAGGATATTGCAGAGATTGCAGTTTACGATACGGACTTTACAAATTTGAATTATTACTCCAACTATGCGAATGAGATGCTGGAAAACCTACATTTTCAGGATGTGGATGCCGCTTACGCTTATCTGAAGAGAATGACGGACAGGGAGAAAGGTATAGAGCCTACATCAGTTAATGCGGATTCCGGCTCCGTCAGATACAATGTATATAGTTCCCAACATTTTGCAACTAAGATCACACTGAAAAACGGCAGGACCTATTATCGCTATTATACAGTCACAAATAATGATTTGGATGTGGTCTGGCCTTTATTCTCCAATGAGGAATACCTGGATTGGAATTATGTGGTGCATCGAAACCGGGCTGAAAGCTTTGATTTGATCCGCAGATATTGTTTTGGAAAAAGCAGTTATGTGTCAGAGGTCTCTAAAGAATCCATGTGGGCTATCGCGGAGGCATATAACAGGGATCTGATGAAGAATCCGGAAACAGTGCTTTTAAATCAGGGAAAGCTATTGGTCAGTTTGGAACTCAGCCACAGTGGCTATCGGGAAGACTATCCGGATGATTACTGGATCCGTAACCAGCGGTTGGATATATATGAATCCATGGAGAACACCATAGCCGCGCTGGGGCAACTGGGCTACGGGCATTGGGTGGAGCAGACGGATTCCAGCGAAATCAGTGAAATTCAGTTTTCCATTGGCAGTAATAGCAATGGAAGTTTTCGTTCCGTGCAGAATTTGATGGATGTTGTCAGAAATTATTATGGAGTATACGAGGAGAGCAGCAAGACTGGAACTGCTGATGAAATGACACCCGGCGGGCAAGGGTATATACTAGCGTATACAGAACTAGATGCTGAAGTGTTTGATGTAGCCATCCCGATGTATGATAGCTATCTGAGTATCACTTCAGAAGCTGAAATCCGCGAACTGATGCAGCTGTTGAACCGGCAGGTGCCTCAGCATACCCTCGGTGTCTTTCACAAAGGATATGTTCAGGTCAATGTCCTTGTAGACGGCGGTGAGGAGAGTGTCACGTATTTTATTCGCAAAGGAGACTTGCCTGAGAAATATATTCTGCGATTTGCGGAATTGTATGAACAAATGAGGCAGCAGCAGGAGAGTAATGCTTTATAAATCAGTAAGTATTACAAATTAGTAGTTATTTGAACAACATGATGGAGCATCTTTTTCTAAGAGTCAAAATTGGAAAAAGATGCTCCATCTTCATTCCTGCGAGCAATAAGCCAAGTATGGGATCAAAGGCAAGTAAACTTGTGTTGCACATATTTTACAAATGCTGCGAGATATTTGACTTTGACAATGGAGAGCCCGTGGGGTGTACTTTCTATTGTTTGACTAGATGACGCCGTAGTGTGTATTTTATATAATGTCGTGCGTTATCAAATTTCGGGCACCCATCCATTTAATACCTTTGCCATGGTATACTCCGAAGCTTCTGCTTTTGTCAACTGATGTGAGAACTCTGCCCTGGTCTCGGGACTTGCTCCGGATCCGTAAGAATTGTACTCCCCATAATAGAAATTCCCGTGTGGCTTCTTCCAGTCATGCCATCCCTCCGGCTTGATGTGTTCTCCCAGCTCACAGTGCAGGAATACCGTTTTTGCAAATTCCCGCCAGGGTCTCCCCAGATACACCGTGCCCCGCGGGCAGTCACTGGTCAGTCGGCAATCTTTAAGCACATACCCAAAAGCTTCTCCTTCTGGTGTAGAAGCAGCAGTCACATACCCATACACCACATCCTCATCCGGACTCTCCGGGGGCTTTCGATCCCCGGGCATCTTAGAAAAAATCTCACAATTCTCAAACCAGCACACTGCACTGCCAAAAATAAAATCCACATCCCCCTGAATATAACAATCCCGAAAACAATGCCGCCCCATAACCCTGGGTCTTGCTTGCCCCGGTCCCTTGAATCCTCCGGGCTGAGCCTCCTTAGGAGGAAGAGGAGCGGTAAAAAGAGTATCCTGACTGCCAATCAAAGCACAGTCATTAAAATAACACCTGTCGCCATCTACGTACAGAGCCAAAGCTTGTCCTACTGTATGACCGTAACCGGCGTTATTTTTAAAGGTGAGATGTCTGGCAGTGAAGTCATGGGTATCAATGCGGACGGAAGCGGTGCGAAAGGTTCCTCGCTTATCCCCCTCCGGCATGATATCGTTGGCTGCATCTCCATAGACTAACACCACATCACCACGTCCTTCACCCTCGCCCAGAAGCGTAATTCCAGGCCGCCACACTGTCAGTTTCTCCCTATAAATCCCCGGTCCAATATGAATAATAACAGGCGCTACCGAAAGCCCCGGTGCAGGAAACACCTTCTCCATTCCTTCCTCAAACCCCTGTGAAACACTCCTAAGCGCCTCCCCCACAGAATCAAACCCCGGCTCCCGTCCCGGCATATTAACATACACATGCTGCGTACTACTACCCATATCTACCTCCTGTTATTTAATTCTCATAATCGTTGAAAAGTAATATCCTAAAACTCCCTAACCTCATTATAATACCTTTAATAATAATAACATAGGTTTTTTATTCTTTATTACTAGGCACTAAACATAATCAATACATTATTTGAATAAGGCAATACAGGATCAGGCACTGGGAGGCGGGCATGCTCCCGCGCACAATTCAGCGGCGCACTTAGACGGAGGTGAAATCCACTGCCTACGTAGACTTGG
>JAFLRO010000053.1 GCA_022511425.1 Acetatifactor sp. | reverse complement strand
TTATCATAGAAGACCTGTCGCTTATAGCTATTTACAGAAAAACTTTCATACTCTCAAAAATCTTTTTGCAAGTTTCTGGCGTAAATCTCACAGAATTAGATATAATCAAAGAGTAACACAACTAAACAAAGCAACCATAAACAAGGTGTAAAGCTTTTATTGAATCATTAATGGCTTTACACCTTGTTGATTGGGTACCAATCAATACAACTCTCTCCTCCGCTTTGCATCACTTCCCCTCTATGGCAATCCTATCCTCCGTCCGCATCTTCAGCAGACGCAGAAATTCCTCCCTGCCCTCCGTTGTCCGGAAATCAAAGACTTTGTCATACCGATTCTGGTGCTTATCCTTATCATAATAAAACTGCACCAAATAATGATAGATTTCTACCCTGTTGAAGCCGGTTCCATGTCCGTTGCTTGTGATAGCGGTAGCAATCTTTGCCACTTTCTCAGAATCCACCACCACTACATTGCCGAAGTTATCATTATAATACCAAAAACGGCTGCCCAAGATTCCCCAACATAAGTCTTCATTGGACTCTTCCTGGAAGGACCACTGCGCTGAAGCCTCCAGCAAATCACCTGCCAGGACTTCTTCACTGCCAGCCTCACTGCCGGCCTTCTGCAAGCGGTTTCCTGCCCGCTTAAAAGCTGCTTCGGGATTGGAAAACCAGGTCAAAACAATCCAAAGACCCAGCGCGATTACTTCCCCCCAGAATACACCCATTGACATCATTCCAAACAGCTCCCCCACCACGGAACTCTGGTTATACCAGCGGTAAAGCACTGCCAATACCGCAAACAAAAACCCGCCGTAAATCCATTTGTCATGCCTTCCGTTATATTTCTCCTGCCATTCGAGAAGGTGAACTCTCTGGATTTCCATGAACTCTCCCAGTCTGCCACTGAACGAAGCCACAGTTTTCTTTCTCTTAGGAGACCCCTTTCCTTCTCTGACCGTCAAGATTACCCGCGCCACAAAAATCGCCAGACTTAGCACGACCACACCCGGGGCATATATGGTCGCGGGACTGAGATGCAGAATAAGTTCCAGTTGCTCCCCGCCTTCCCTGAGAAGGAAGAAAAGCAGCGTAAAGGCCCTTCTGTACAGGATACCGTAACTAAACGCCACGATTAACAGGAACAGGGTAATTGTAATATTATGCGGTTTCTTCATGTCTCTTCTCCTCTATCCTTTCCGACTTTTCTATACTTTTCACTGATATATTCAGCCACATCATCAATCTCGGGAAAAAGACTGGCACGATTGATAGAAAGTACATCCAATTCTTCCAATATCTTACTCTTCTTTTCTACTACAAAAATAATTTTTTTGTCTTTGTCATCCCTGTAGCGCAGGCTATCCAAAAAGTAGTCTTCATCATATTCTCCATCCAAGCCGCACACAATAAAGGAGCCTTCCTGCTTCATAATCCTTTGATTGTTCCGGACTGGTATGACAAAAACATGCCCTAACAAGTCATCCTTACGAATCCTGGGCTCAAAGGCAGGATTGCGGGACTTAACCTCTGCTGCCAGTTTACCGGCAAGCTTCCTGTATTCTTCATCATCTCTTTCAAGGATACCATTGATGCACATTTGGTACAAATTTTCCTGCTCATCATAGCTCAATGTAGGGAGCGCAGACAAAAGTGCCACCGTATCGCTCTTTGCATATTTCACATTAACCGGGTTTGTACACAATACGATTATCTCACCCAGATCGTTCCTGTTGTTACAGCAGGCAAAATAAAGTGCAACCAACGGATTCTCCGTAATGTCCAAAAGTCTGGTCGGCAGCCCATAATGCTGCATTTCCACCAGATAATCCAGATGGGTCTGACAATGTACAAAATCCTGAGCGCATCGCACCAACAGCTCCTGATACATAATGCTTTCATTTTCAAGCCATTGCCTATCACGCTTTATTCCCGGCTGCAAAAGATAATTCAACCGGGAATGACCCCGATAATACATCATATTATCTGTGTGATTTTCTTTTAAGGAAAAAATCTCTCCAGCGTATTCTTCGATAGACGACACAATATTTATAACACATTTATTTTTATCATAAATGACACCGTGGGAAACAGCAAGATTTACTCTCCTGCGCCTACTTGACAAGCTATACTTTATCACCTTCTGCAGAATTAATAATAAATAGTCTTTCCGTTTCCCATGCTTTAACAAACCTAAATATGGAAGAAAAATCCAAAAAACCAATGCTTCTTTCTCTAATTTGGTCAATTCCTCCGGATCACCCACAATATTAGTAAGATATTCTATCATAATATCCACATTCTCTGATGGAACGCAGCCTTTTGCATAGAGCTTTTGGAGTCGTGAACCTTTCAGCTGTGAATAATAAGTGCCGCGAACACTGGTCGCCAAAATAAAGCTCCCATCCACATATCCTTGATTTACAATCCTCTTTCCAAAAATATCGTTAAAAGCCGTCAGGAGATATTCGTGTTCCATTCCAAACTCTATCATCTTATCAGCATCTTCATTTAATTTATCTCTTGTATTTTCCATATTATCCCCCGAAAGCATAAACAGAATATATTTATAATTATATACATTCCTCTGTTATACAGCAAGTCCTTGTGGTAACATATTTATCACCACACTTACTATCACTTTTCTCCTAAACCGGCAGACTCTCCGACAGGCAGAGCTTTCCCCAGCCTACGCGGGCATTGGGGTAGGAGATTTCTCCCCGCAGGGGCTGGGCTCCCCGACGCAGATAGGCCTTTACCTTCTCCCCGTAAAGGAAGGGATCATTGCCCCGAACAATGCCCCACTCCATGAGCAGAGCTGCGCTGCCTGAGACAATGGGTGTGGCAAAGGAGGTTCCGGTGACAGGAAGATAACCGCCGTAAATATCCGGTGCCAAAACACCTACTCCCGGAGCCACTAGATCCGGCTTAGCTAAGCCCGCAGTCACCACTCCCAGCGTCCTGTCGGGATCTGCATATCCCCTGCCTGAAAAGTCCGCATAGGCATTGTAAGTACTGTTATAGGCTCCAACAGTGATGACCTTGGCTGCCGTGGAGGGAATAGTCAGGGTCACTTCAGGAGTAGAGCGGAAGAATCCGGTAGCAGCATTGCGTACCGTTCCCGAGGGCAGATAAAAATAATATCTTCCGGTGACTATCCGCACCGGCTGAAGCAGAAAAGTCCATATACCGCTATTGATGTATGGCCGCTCTGTGGGCAGAAACTCCATATAGATTTCCTGAGCGGCGGAATAGGGAGCAGGTTCCCCAAAAAATACCAGCACCTCCGTCTGCTCCAACCTGACCGTATACTTACCGCCCTCCGTCCTGGGGGAGAGTTCCACCTCCTGACCTCCGGGAGAACGGAGCCGGATACGGTACTCATCACTGTAATTTTTCCATAACTGCACATTCAAATTTCGCTCGTACTCCGCCACTGCCAGCTCCACCTGGGCTGTCATGGCAGCCGCCATTCCCTGTCCACCAATGCCTCCCAATCTCAAACCGCCCGGTACATCCTGCCCCTCTGTCAAACTTCCCGCCAGATGTCCGCCGTTTGTCCCCTCGTTTCCACTTCCCACGCATATCACTGTGCGGCCCACCTCCGCCACATTGTCCAGAAACCGTTCCAGCAGGGAACTGCCGTCGTGAGCTCCGTAACTGTTGCCGAAACTTAAGTTTATTACTAAGGGCATCTGCATCTCTATAGCCTTGTTGACTGCATAAGTCAAACCCCGCATTATTTCTGTGGTACGGGGAAATGAGGAGGCATCCGGCAATCCCAGCTTCACAATCAGCAAATCTGCACGGGGCGCTACTCCCTGGTAAACATCACTGCTGCCGGCCGCAATCCCCGCCACAGCTGTGCCATGACCGCTGGTATCCACTGTGGGAAGCAACTGGTACTGTGCCTGGGGATTACTCTCCGCCAGCGCCCGGTTGATCTGAGTTGAGTCAAATTCCACTCCCAAAGCAAATCCGGCGGGAGGAAAACGTAAATCATCCTCTTGCGACAAGCTTAGTTCCTGATTCTGCCCTCCCTCATCATCAGTCGCCTGAGGCCTTGTTCCCGTAGGTCTGAGGGTCTGATCCCACAGATATCGAATCCGGGTGCTGCCATCCGCATTGCGGAATTCCGGCAATCTATAATCAATTCCCGAGTCAAGTATGGCCATCAAAACGCCGGATCCCGACAAAAAAGGATCCCGTCTGGTCACCTGTACAATACAGGAATCCTCGACGGGATTCACTTGGCTATAGAAAAATCTCTTGGGCTTTTCCACATACTCAATCTCCGGCAGCTCAGCCACCTGATCCACCATCCCCTCCGGCACCGTAAGCAGCGCGTATCCCGCCAGAAGATACTCCACTGTTACATTCATCCGCTCCAAAGCCTCCAGACTGCCATGGTGCTTCACAATTAATTCCCAGGTACGGGTCTCCCCGTCAAAACCTACATTTAAATCTTCTGTCCGCTCCCTGTCCTCCTCCGATGTCTCCAGAGCCAGCTGTAGCTGGTCCTCCAGTTTCTGATTCATCCAAAAGCCTCCAAAAGCTCCTTGTGATATTTTATGAATGTTATAACCTAGTCATGCAGAATTGACTGTTTCAGTCGGCATGCACTTCAGAGAGACCTTTGATATTCGAGTCCCTCGGTGGGTTTCTCGGCAATTCTCACATTAATTTCCTCAATGACACATTTACCGACATCTTATCTATGGGCAGGCGGTAAGCCAGCCGGTACAAACCGTACTGGATACATGCCCCAATCAATATCTCCGCCAGGCCGATCAGTACAGCTACCCATAAAGGAACTCCCGCCAATACCTGACATATCAACTCTTCCCCGCCCCAGCAGAGCGGGAAGAAGGTTAATACGAAAAAACAAACTGCCACATAGAACAGTTTATAACATCCAAGTCCGTAAACCATACAGATGATTGCCAGCAGTCCATACATCACCGGCTCGCCGGGCTGCATCTCCTGACCTCCTGCCCGCCACATGACCAGTCTAATAAACATAAATACAAAATAGGTAATATAAAACCAGCTTATATTTAAAGCTACAGGAACTGATGTATGCAAGGCCTTCTTCTTAGGAGAACTCTGTACCAAACCGGTGATACCCAATGAGGTAACTGAGGACTCGCAAAAGATTCCGGTAACCATAAAGTAAGTAGCTCCCATAAAATAACCGATGTTTGAAAACAAAGTCGTAAAAAGGACTCCAAAGCAGAAAAACACTACCCCCATCACTAACATCGACCTGCTTCTAAAACCATATTTTAACATTCTTATACCCAGTTTAAGATTCTTAAGCATCCTCGCACCTCTATCTTCTTCACCTGTACTTTTGAAGCGCCTGCAACATTGGTCCATATTTCACGGGTATCCGGTAGGTCAGTCGGGCGGCCTGGTATTGCAGACAGGCTCCCAGCAGAATCTCTGCCAGCCCGATTCCGATAGCTGCTCCCAGGGAAATACCTTCCAAAATAGCGCTGTCAAAATAGAAAAATCCAAGGATGAGCCCAAACATCATAAATATATACATGATTATCACGGCAGTACCCAGTTTCATCCACAGCACTTCATAGACCATCATTAACATCGACAGGGATCCGAACAGAATCAGGGCCGTGAACTGTTTATTATGGGCTACGACCAAAACGGTCAACGCATATAAAATCAAACTGCCCGGGAGACTGAGCGCTGCTGCCATGGAAGTCTGGAGTCTCTTTTTCCTCGGTGAACTTAAAACCATCCCTGAAAATTGCAGCGAGCCCAGCATCTGCAGGAAATACAGACCCGTAATTGACAGATATACAGGACCAAATTGTGCCGAACTGCCTGGAAGAAAGAACCATAGAATTCCCATAAAAGTAAAAAGTACTATTAAAAATACATTTTGTTTAAAATTAAATGTATATTTCAGCAATTTTATTCCCAATACCAAGTTATTTATCATAAAAGCCCGCCTCCACTCTTCTCATGATTTTCCACTGACTGAACGCGCTGACTGCTACAGACAATACCGTCATCACTGCCAATATCGCGAAACTGTTCATCCAGGTCAGAGCGGCAAGTGCGAATAACACAAAGAACCCTAAATAGGCAGCCAGCATGTTGACGCCCCAGATGTCATAATGCCTTGTTACAATGAGTACTGACACCGTGACAAAGTACTGACATGCCACTAATGCCAATATTTGGACAATATCTTGCGGTCTCCAATCCCTTACTGCCTCTCCGACCATCGACCATGCCGCTCTGCTTAAGATTATCACGACAACGCTCTCTAGCAACATCCTGACCAGATCCGTTCTCAGCGCCCTCCTCATCAACTGCCTTCCTTTGGGAGATGCCTTCATGTAATCCAGGCTTTGGCTTCGCTTGACAGCAATTCCGCCAAAGGCCATGTTATCAAGCATCACCTCCGCAGACATCATCAAAGATGCCGCCACTAACATCAGGATATCCACCGTTCCCAGAGTATCATCCGGCTCAACTGCATTTATTGAAATTCCTCGCTTCACATATACTGCCAAAGCCACGTTGAGACCAATCACTGCTATGGGCACCAGCACAAACAGAATCAGTCGGTACGCACCTGAGGTAAAGGCCAGATAACTTTTTATTCCTCTTTTCATTGCACACTCCTCCCTCATGCGCTAAACTGCAGGTTGGTATGGGCCTTCATCACCGCTACACTGATCTGGGATAAAGAAGGAGTCTCAATCTTAACATCCATCCCCGCCAGTTGATCCAAGTTCTGTGCCAGACAGATTCCCTCGAAACCATAGTTGCTGCCGCTGTAACTGTAGAGTATCTTCTTAGCTGCCTCTGCATCCCCGGGCTCTCCTTTTACCAGTATATATTTCTCCTTCAACTCCTCCACAAATCCCTGCTCCACAATTTTGCCGTGTTCCAAGATCATTGCATAATCCGTCACATTCTCCATATCAGCAACGTTATGGGTGGAGAAGAACACACTGTGCTCCCCGTCACCTGCATCCAGGTACTCCCGTATGATCTCGCAGAGCCTGTCGCGCATAAGGGGATCCAGAGGAGAAGCCGGTTCATCCATGAGCAGGCAGTCGGTCTTTCTTGCAAGTACTGCCGCCAGCACCAGCTTCATCTTATTTCCGTCGGAAAGCTTGGAGACTGTCCTGGTTTTGTCTCCTCCACCGATACCAAGATCCCGGCAGAGCTGTTCGTAACGCGCCTTGTCAAAGGCATCAAAGAGAAGCTCGCTTACCTCCGCTACCTGCTTTAGGTTCCAGTGGGGCAGGAAGTAGAGTCCGGGTCCTGTATACCCCAGCCGCTCCTTCACCTTGTCCACATCCTTTTCCTGCTCATCGAAATAACGCAGCTCTCCTTTATAATCCAGCCGGATTCCTGCCAGTATGTTCATAAGCGTCGTCTTGCCGGCGCCGTTCTCCCCGATCAGGGCCGTAGCAAAGCCCTTGGGAATGCGTAATTCCGGTATATCCAAAACAAAGTTCTTAAATTTCTTGTTGATATCTGTTCCCTTGATTACATCCGTAAATTCCATGTTCTCCTCACATTCTGCCGCATGCCGGCATTTCTATACCTGTTCCGAATGCGCTTATTCTGCAGGCTCTGCATCCGTTCTCCATAAGCCGTTTTCTATAAGCCATTCTCTATAAGCTGTCCTCTATTAATCCTCCTCATAACGAAGCAGCGTCTCCAGCGTCTCTGTCAGTTCCTGGCCGGTCATTCCGGCAATTTTTGCCGCCGCAATGGCTTCAGTCAGACAATCCTCCACCTTTCGCAGGTGCTGTTCCCTAAGCATCTGGCTGTCTTGAGCGTTGACATAAAAACCTTTGCCCTGGACGCCTGTCACAAGGCCTTCCGTCTCCAACTGTTCATAGGCTTTCATAGTGGTAATCACGCTGATCTTTAAATCCTTCGCCAGGCTCCGTATGGACGGAAGATACTCCCCCTGCTTCAGTTTTCCCGCCAGAATGTCCTCCTTAAACTGCCTGGAAATCTGAAGATAGATGGGTTCACCGGTGTTCTGCAGTATCTTCAAACCTTTAGTCCTCCTTTTCACAGTATCTGTGCACTTACGGCTTCCGCTGTAGAAATTTGCGCAATGCGGTCTGCCGTTTCAACTGTTTATATGTTATATATACACTATAATCAGTCTGCCGTCAAGATAAATTTTTAAAAAACTTCTACACTTCGTTTCGGTCATTGTAGAAAAAGCGCCCCCGCTCGGCTCGTTGCTCGCACGCTCACTATCGCTCGCTGTTGCGGCAGTCGCCGAATGCGTGCGCAAGCGCCCGCGCTCGGCTCGTTGCTCGCACGCTCACTATCGCTCGCTGTTGCGGCAGTCGCCGAATGCGTGCGCAAGCGCCCGCGCTCGGCTCGTTGCTCGCACAAAAAATACAAGGATCATGTTTTCATGACCCTTGTACTCATAATATCACGGTTATTCAACTGTTTTTAGTCGCTTGTCAGCAGATATTTCCTCAATTGTTCCGCTTTTGCTTGATCTGTGCCGCAATTTCCTCTACCTTAGCCTCAGTCAGAAGGTATTTCTTGTGGAAGTAGAACACTGCTACCAGCAGTCCGATAACAGGAATCACCGTCATGGTCATCCTAAGCCCAACCACAGAACTCTGCGCAACCTGAACCACCTGTTCAGCCTCTGCGTCCTGGCTGATATTGAACACGCCCAGGCATATAGAAGCAATCAGCGCTGCCACACCGGAGGCCAGCTTCACCACAAAGGTCTGCATGGAAAAAATCACGCTCTCGTCACGCCTGTTGTTCTTCAGTTCACCATAATCCACCGTGTTTGCCAGGAAAACCGTAGTGAGAACCGACAGCATTCCGTTTGCGGCGAAGATAAAAAATCCGGGAATGAACAAAAGGTAAACATTGGACATATTGGTAAAGGCCAGCGCCAGCAATGATACATATCCCAGAATGGCCATACCGAAGCTCACATAGAAGATGTTCAGCGCACTCATGAATTTCCGGAGCAAAGGGAACAGCAGCATCATGGACAGGATCTGTATACCGCCTCCAAAGGTGTTGAATAGAGTGTAAGCACCCTTCCAGCCCTCGCCGCCAAAGTCATATTTAAAGAAATAAATAACCAGATTTGAGGTGATGTAAATAGCGCTGTTGACCAAAACAATCGTCACCACCACAGTCATTGCCTGATCATTCTGGAGTAATGCCTTGAACATCTGCCCCACAGAGGGTGTTTCCATGTCCACTGTGGATTTCTCCTTGATGTTAATACAGGTAATCAGTATAAAGACCACAAACAGAATTGCGACAATCAGTGCGAACCACCGAAATCCAATTCGCTCATTGTCCTGCCCCAGAGCAGCCACACACATTACAGTAACAATAGTGATGATGGCAGAGCCCACACCCGCACAGGAACGGGCCAGTGTCGTCAATCCCTCACGCTCCTTACCGCCCTCGGTAAATGCCGGTATCATGGACCAGTAGGGTATATCCATCATGGTATAGGTCACGCCCCACACAATGTAAATCACAGCCGCATAAGCCACCAATCCGCTTCCGTTCAGCGCGGGCGGCGCTGAAAACATCAGGAATAGTACCACTGCATTCAGCAGTGTTCCAATCAGCAGCCAGGGACGGAATTTACCCCATTTTGTCTTCGTCTTTGCTACCAGCACGCCCATGATGGGATCATTAAAGGCGTCAAACACTCTGGCCGCCATCAGGATAATACCCATGGCAATTGCATTCACGCCCAGAAGATCCTGATAATAGTAAAGCACATAACTGGCGGACAGCATATATACCATGTCTTTGCCCACTGCACCCAATCCATAAGAAAATTTTTCTTTTCCCGTAAGTTTCATACTACACCCAAGCCTTTCCGCCCGTTATGCCGGGCATTTTGTTTTGCTCTGTCCTGAACCTCTTAGCCTCTTAGTTCCTGACAGCAATCCCGTCAACTAATATGTCCACCACCTGTTCCAGCGCATCGTGATAGGAAATGTTGTTCCGAATCAGAACATCGCTCTGGAAGAACTGTTCCAGCGCTGCTTCCAGCATCAGTTTCACCAGTGGTATCTCCACCTGCCGGATCACACCTTCTTTCATACCCTGTTCCAGCAGGGAAATCGTGGTCTCCCATCCCGTCTCCAACCGCTCTTGTACCTTTGCGTAAGTGCTGGGGTATTTGTCCTTCAGGGGATAGAGCTGCCTGAAATCAATGTTATGATACCCTTCCGGCAAAACCCCCATAATCTTTCGCACTTTTTCCAAGGTACTAAGGTTGTTGTCTTCCATCACCTGCCGTTCGCTCTCTTTGATGGAGTCAAACAGATAATCTACCATGTCCAGAAACAGGGATTCCTTGTCTTGAAATACCGTGTAGATGGTTTTTTTGCTCATCCCCAGCTGCCTGGCAATGTCATCCATGGTAAATTTCAATCCTTTTCTGTTAAAGACGGCAATAGTTCCCTCCAGTATGGTTTCCCGAAGTGCCATGTTATCACCTCCGCTTCGGAAACCAGTTCTCCACTTTCAGTTTCCTTCATCGAGACCATTGTATCAATTTAGCCATAAAAAAACAAGAAACTGAATTACCAAAATCAGTTTCCTGTTTTTATTCATAATTACCAAATATTCATAATCACCAAATCTTGTTAAACTATTATTCTCCGTCCTTCAGGCACTCTCATCGCTATTGTTGATAAAAAGCTCTGAACAGTTCCACCGCATACTTGGTATCCTTCACGCCCGCGGTCTCAACAGCTGAGTGCATTGCCAACTGGGGAAGCCCGATATCTGCGCTCTCCACAGACACATGGGCTGTGGAGATATTCCCCAGCGTAGAGCCTCCCGGCACATCGGAACGGTTGGCATAGGTCTGGCAGGGAATCCCGGCCTTCTCGCACAGTGACCTGATTTTTGCTCCGGACATGGCATCCGTGGTGTATTTTTGACTGCCATGATACTTGAGGACAATCCCGCCGTTTAAATATGGTCTGTTAGTGGGATCCGCCTTCTCAGGATGATTGGGATGCACCCCGTGGGCATTGTCCGCAGAGATCAGAAAACTGCCCGCCACCAACCGCAAGAATTCGCCATGGTTTTCTCCCAACCCCTGCGCCACTCTCAAAAGTGTATCCTCCAGAAAAGTGGAGTCCGCCCCCTGTCTTGTTCCGCTGCCCACTTCCTCATTGTCAAAAACAGCGCACACATTGATATAGCGGCTGGATTTGCCTTCTAAAAAGCCCTTCACCGAAGAAAATACACACTGTAGGTCATCCAGTCTGGGAGACAGCACATACTCCCCGTTTTCGCCCAATATACGACCTTTATCCCTGACATACAGAAACAGATCCTGACCTAAGATATCTTCCTTTAATACTCCCAACTCCTGTGCAATCCGCTCCCGCAGTATATCCTTCTTTTCACCTTGACTGCAATCGGCATACAAGGGCAGCATATCCACCTGGGGATTGTACTCAACGCCCTTATTCATCTCCCGATTCATATGAATAGCCAGGTTAGGTATCACCAACAGATCTCTGTCCAGATTCACCAGCATTGCCTTCACATCATTTCCATCACGTACAGCCACCCTTCCGGCTACAGACAGAGCCCTGTCCATCCAGGAGGAAAGGAGCATTCCGCCGTACTTCTCTGTGTTCAGCTTCAGGTAATGTTCCTCCACAGCCATTTCAGGATCTTCCTTGACCTTAAAGGAAGGAGAGTCACTATGGGATGCCACAATATGAAATCCTTGAGGAGACTCCCAATTCTTTGGCGCGGTGGGCATTCTAAATGCAATGAGGGAAGAATCATTCCGAATCACATACAATCCCTCTCCACGACTAAACTCCCAATCCTCAGACTCCTTCAGCTCCCGGAATCCCTGCGCCTTCAACATTTCTGCCACATTTGCAACCGCGTGAAAACAGCTGGGGCTCCTTTCAATAAAATCCAGCATTTCCCCGGCATACTTCCGAAATTCCTCCATATATCAAACACTCCTATAATTCATATTTCACTTTATCTTCCACTGTTATATCCCGGCCCAGCTGTACCTCATTAATCTTCAGCTCCGTTTCTGCGAACACGGTATGTTTGCAGCCAGCCGGCATGGTAATCACATCGCCAGGACCCACGCTGCGCTCCTCACCGTCAAGAATCACTCGGCCCTTGCCGCTCATCACGGTCCACACTTCATCCCTGTGCTCGTGGCTATGATAGTAAAGACTGTGTCCCGGCAACAGCACGATTCGTATCACCAGACTTTCCTCCTGAACGTCCAGCACCGTAAAACTGCCCCAGGATTTCTCCGCGTACATAACCTGCTGCTCCATTTTATCCACAAAAGGTTTGATATAACTGCTCTGACCCTTATCTGAGATCAAAACCCCATCACCGCTGGCAGCAATAACCATATCCTTACAGCCCATGCACAAGATAGGTATATTCAACTCATTGATCACATTCGTGTTATAGCAGGTCTCATCCATCACCACTTTGCCCAGAGTATTTCCACCCATGGCCTCAGTAAAGGTATTCCAGGTACCAAGATCCTTCCACTCTCCAGCATAACGAAGCACCCGAACATTAGCTTCCTTTTCCACCACGGCATAGTCAAAACTGATTTTTGGCGCTTTAGAATAGTTATTATACAGATCCTTGTATGTTGCAAAGTCCATCTGTTGATGCGCTTTTTCCAGCAGATACTCCAGTTTGCACGCAAAAACACCACCATTCCAGAGAGCTCCCTGATCAAGATAATGCTTTGCCGTCTCTAAATCAGGTTTCTCCCGAAAAGCCCGTACAAAACTGACCGGATCGTTGCTGCCGGGAATGATATAGCCATATTTTTCACTGGGGTAAGTAGGCTCCATGCCCATCAAAAACAGATCTGCCTCCCCTTCGGCTGCCAGTTCTCCCAATCGCTTCATTACCTGAAAATATTCTGCTTCAACGTAAGGGTCCACCGGACACACAAGCACAGGTTCCTGCTCTCCCACACCCTCCACATCTTTCAAATATGCCGCGGCAAGACTGATGGCGGGAAATGTATCTCTTCTTTCCGGCTCTACACAGATCCTCACTCGATCCCCCAGCTGATTCTTGATACTGCTTACCTGCTTTTTCCCCGTGGCAATAGTCACCTGTGCATACGGCACCGCCTCCACGATCTGCCGATACACCCGCATTACCATGGACTCCAGCTCTCCCCTGTCATCTTTCAGCATTTTAATAAATTGCTTTGACCGTACATCATTGGACAAAGGCCACAGTCTCTTTCCACTTCCCCCGGATAACAAGATAATCTGCATACAAAAGTATCTCCCTGTCTCTTACAAATTCCTCGATGTGTCCTTCCACATACCACCATCTGGAAGAAATGCCCTGTCCCAGGGCATTTCTTCTCGCCGCAACATAGTACTTCTTATGCTTCGTCCTTTGAAGCATTAGAAGTACTTTGCGGCGTGTTAGCGTTCCGCCCGCACAGGATTCTCCAGGAAGTCCTGATATGCCAGCCGGATACCGTCCTCAAGCTCAGTGGTATAATGGTAACCAAGGCTCTCCAACTTGCTCACATCCAGCAGCTTTCTGGGGGTGCCGTCAGGTTTAGAGGAATCCCACTTGATTTCTCCCGTGAATCCAACCACCTTTGCCACCAGCTCAGTCAGCTCCTTTATAGTCAGCTCCTTCCCCGTTCCCAGATTCACAGTCTCGTTTCCACTGTAAGTATTCATCAGAAATACGCAGGCATCCGCCAGATCGTCCACGTACAAAAACTCTCTTAAGGGTGTGCCCGTTCCCCAGCAGACTATTTCCTTTGCCCCGGATTCCTTCGCTTCATGAAAACGGCGGAGCAGCGCGGGGAGCACATGGCTGTGGGTGGGGTGGTAATTGTCATTCGGCCCGTACAGATTAGTCGGCATAACACTGATATAGTCCGTTCCGTACTGACGGTTCAGATATTCACAGTACTTTAGCCCAGAAATCTTTGCTAAAGCGTAAGCCTCGTTCGTCTGCTCCAGCTCTCCCGTCAGCAGGCAACTCTCCTTCATTGGCTGAGGCGCCATTCTTGGATAGATACAGCTGCTGCCCAGAAACAGAAGCTTCTTACATCCATTCTGCCAGGCGGCGTGGATCACATTCATTTCCAGCGTCATGTTCTCGTACATGAAATCCGCCAACGCCTCACTGTTAGCCATGATACCGCCCACCTTCGCCGCTGCAAGGAACACATAATCCGGCTTTTCCTGTCGGAAGAACTCCTCTACCTCCGCTTGTCTGCACAAATTCAGTTCTGCGTGGGTCCTGGTGACTATATTCTTATAACCGTTCTTCTCCAGTGCACGGCATATGGCGCTTCCCACCATTCCCCGATGTCCAGCCACATATATTTTTGCATCCTTCTCCATTATTACACCCGTTTCTTCGTTTTTTTCTTATATAGTGCGTAATACTCTATTGTTTCCTGCTGATTTATCCTATTTTTTCCAGAAGTGAGCGCCTCAACTGCGGTACACAATGGTCTTTGCCATTTCCCCAGCCTTCGCCTCCCCACATAGCACACCGGCGATGGCCAGGCCAAAATCGATAGCCGTTCCCATTCCCCGCGAAGTAATCACATGATCTGAAATTTCCACAGGGCCTTCCGTCACATGAGCACCCTCCAGATGACTTTCAAAAGTGGGATAGCTGCATGCCTTCCTTCCCTTTAAGATGCCCTTATGGCCAAAAATACTGGGTGCTGCACAGATAGCTGCAATGTATTTTCCATCCCGGTAGAAAGCATCTATCTGTTCCATCAACCCATGGTGAGCCTCCAGATTCTCCGTGCCCAGCTTTCCGCCCGGCAGCACCAGCATGTCATACTCCGAGAAATCTGTCTGGTCAAAAATCTTGTCCATCTCTACTACAATGTCATGAGAACCTTTCACATTCTTCTCACCGTACACTGACACCATATCCACCTGAATTCCGCATCTGCGGCACACATCAACTACCGCCAATGCCTCAATCTCCTCATACCCCTCTGCAAAGAAAACTGCCAGTCTGCTCATCTTACCTCTCCTTTCGCCGCTTACAAGGCCCGATTTGTACAATTGTCTGTAATTAACATAAGTATACACATTTGTGGAAATTAATGCAATTCCTTAGGTTAATTAATTTTATTTACGAATTGCCCCAAAGTGTGGTATAATATCTACAAAGAGCAGAAAAGAGGAATTACTCAGGAAATGGAAATAGAACGCAAATTTACGATTAAGCGGCTCCCTGAAGAGCTTGACAAATACCCCTCTCGATATATTGAACAGGGATACATAAACGCCTTACCGGTGGTACGGGTTCGCAAGGAAGACGACGAATATTATCTCACCTACAAAGGCAGCGGTATGATGGCGCGGGAGGAATATAATCTGCCCCTGACCAAAGAGGCCTATTACCACCTGCGTGAAAAAGTAGACGGCAAGATCATCTCGAAGCGGCGGTATTTGATTCCGCTGCTGAATCCGGCCGTCCAGGAGGGATGCCGAAAGCCTCCGGCAGATTACAGTCTTACTATTGAGCTGGATGTATTCGATCCCCCCTTCGCTCCACTGATTATGGCGGAAGTGGAGTTTGGCAGTAAAGAGGCTGCAGAAGCGTTTGCACCCCCGGACTGGTTTGACGAGGATGTTACCTACCGTCAAGAATATCACAATTCCTATATGGCGCTGAAAACCTGAAAAAGCAGACGGTAATATATGCCGCCTGCTTTTCATTTCATGACAAATTCATGCCAAATTCATAACAAATTCCTAACAATAGAAAGTTCGCAGAATGTATCTTCAATTGATTACACATCCTGTCACGGTTGACTGAATCTCACTAAATATACAAAATAGGCGGCGTATCCAACCAACATAATGAGACCCCCGGGTCTGGTCAGTTTCTTGCCTTTCAGCACGCACAAAAGAAGCAATACTACTGCGCTCACAGCCACAAGGCTGTCCACCAGGAAATTGGAACCGTAGGGCACTGGTGTAATCACTGCCGTAATGCCCACAACAAACAGAATGTTGAAGATATTGCTCCCAACGATATTTCCCATGGCAATATCCGCTTTACCCTTTACAGCGGCGGTAACGCTGGTCACAAGCTCCGGCAGGGAAGTACCCAGGGCAACAATGGTCAAACCGATAAACCTCTCGCTCATACCAAAGATAGTCGCCAACTGCGTGGCAGCATCCACCGTCACATCACTGCCCAACACAATCATTACCGCTCCTACCACCACCATCAGAAGCATCTTCCAGACAGGCAGCTTTTTGTCTTTTTTTTCTTCCTCCGGTGCCGTTCCCTTCTTGGCCATCTTTAGCAGATACACCATGTAAACGCCCATCAGCACCCAAAGCAGAACGCCATCTATGCGTCCTACTGTATTGTCAAACAGCCCCAGCAAGGCAAGGACTGCTGTTATAATGATCACAAAGGGAATCTCATACCTCACCGTTGACTTCTGTACCGGAATGGCACAGATGACCGATGTCAGACCTAAGATAATCAGGACATTTAATATATTGCTACCTATCACGTTGCCAATGGTAATCTCCGCGCTGCCCTTTAACGCTGCCGAGATACTCACTGCCGCTTCCGGCAGGGAAGTGCCGATTGCTACAATGGTAAGGCCGATTACCAGCTGTGGAATTCCAAACTTGTCCGCAATAGCGGACGCACCCTCCACAAACCAATCGGCTCCCTTCATAAGCAGACAGAAGCCCACTACCAACAGCAACAGTTGAATCACAATCTGCATTTTGTCCTCCGTTCCGCCGACAAATCACTTATCCTGTCAGCCTGCCACGCCCAGATAAACAGATCAATGCTTCAACTTCTTAATTAATAAAGGGAGCAGGGCTTTCCCTCACAGTGCGGATAACAGGACTTGAACCTGCACGTCGTAGACACCAGAACCTAAATCTGGCGCGTCTGCCAATTCCGCCATATCCGCATTTCTAAGCTGCATCAATCTTTCTATGAATATGAGTATATAACCCCATGACGTCTTTTGTCAATATCAGTATAACTTTCTTAGTCTTTTTCTTCCCCGATATGGCTGATGATCTTTCTATTGATCCGGAACAAAAAGAAGGTACTCATGCCCACACTTACCAGCTCTGCAATAGGAAATGCCCACCAGATCATATTCACGTTGCCGGTCAGAGAAAACAGATAAGCCACCGGCAAAAGCGCGAACAGCTGTCTGGCAATAGAGACGCACATACTGTAAATACCGTTACCCAGCGCTTGAAACACACTTCCCACCTCGATACAGTAGCCCGCAAAACAGAAACTCAGACAGATGGTACGCAGCGCGGGAATACCCTGTTCCAGCAATTCCGGTGTGGGATTGAAAAAACCGATCAGCTTTCCCGGAATTACCTCCATGACAATAAGTCCCACCAACATGATCCCTACCGCAAACTTGATACTGCTCTTCATGGTCTGAATCACACGCTCCCTGTTGCCCGCTCCGTAATTGTACGCCACAATGGGCACCATGCCGTTGTTCAGGCCAAACACAGGCATGAATACAAAACTCTGGAGTTTGAAATAGATACCGAACACAGTCTGAGCTGTACCAAAGGCCTCCAAAATCAGATTCATTCCGTAAGTCATCACAGAGCCGATAGCCTGCATGATAATAGAGGGAATACCTACCTGATAGATCCGCAGGATCAACCTGCCATCTGGCCTAAAGCCCCTAAAGGACAGTGTTAGCTCCTTGTTGCGTGTCAAATTGAAAAAGATTGCCAGAATGGCCGCCACAACCTGCCCTGTCACAGTAGCGATAGCCGCACCAGCCACACCCATGCGGGGCAGGCCAAAAAGACCGAAGATCAGTATGGGATCCAGAATCAGATTTGTAATGGCTCCAACCCCCTGCGTAATCATAGCAAAAAAGGTCTTTCCGGTGGACTGGAGCAGACGTTCAAATGTAGTCTGCATAAAGATACCGATGCTGGCTATACAGCAGATAGTAAGGTAAGTGACACCGTACTCCCTCACCTGACTGATCTCACTCTGACTGGCATAAAAAGGTCTGCTGACAAAGAGGCCAATCAACACAAACACAAGGTAGCTGACCACCTCAAGAAAAATGCCGTTCATAGCGATAGTATTTGCCTTCTTATATTCTTTCTCCCCCAGCGTCTTGGACAGAAAGGCATTGATACCCACCGCAGTTCCCGCCGAGAAGGCAATCATCAGACTTTGAATGGGAAAGGCCAAAGATACGGCCCGCAGTGCGTACTCATCAATCTGAGCCACGAAAATACTGTCCACGATGTTATATAATGCCTGCACCAACATGGAAATCATCATAGGTAAGGACATGGTCAACAAAAGTCTGTTCACGGGCATGACGCCCATCTTGTTTTCCTGAGGTGTGTTTTTTTCATTCTGCATAGTCAGTTTCCTCCTCACGCACACTAAAATCCCCCGTGATTAAATATAACTCAAATCACGAGGGGCACAGTGACGTTATTGCTTACAACAACGGATGAGATATGGGGGATTCGAACCCCCGACACCTTGATTAAAAGTCAAGTGCTCTACCGACTGAGCTAATGTCCCATATAAAAA
>JAFLRO010000052.1 GCA_022511425.1 Acetatifactor sp. | reverse complement strand
TTGCTGCTCTCTCAGATACCTCAAAGGTACCAAAGCCAACCAGCTGAACCTTGCCACCCTTCTTCAACTCGCTCTCAACAACATCTGTGAATGCCTTCAGAACCTTCTCAGCATCCTTCTTGGATACACCAGCCTTCTCAGCCAGTGCTGCTACTAACTCTGTCTTGTTCATATTGAACTCCTCCTCTAATGAGTTTTCTTTTTTGTATTTCTGTAGATGCTTCTTATGAAACGTCTATATAATATATAAATGTTTTTAGCGGGTTTGTCAAGGCTTTTTCCTTAGATTATCAGCATTTTATTTAATATTATCAAAGAACAACATATTATAATGCTCAAAATACGATCTTGCATTCTTTTTTACTGTGCAGCCTCTGTCAATTCAAAAGATCCAGTATCTCTTTCCATATATCCGTCACACTGCTGTCCCCTGAAGAGGAGCTGTCCACAAGATCCGCAAAGGAGTAGGAAATATCCTTTGCTTCACTGTCCACCTCTATGGTGTAGCTTCTGGTAGTATAACCTGTCTTTCGCAGAGTGACCACATGTGTGCCGGCAATTTTCTCAAAGCTGCACGGCGAAATACCCATGTAATTCCCGTCCAGATACACCTCCACCCTCTCCGGTGCGTCAATATATACTTTATAATAGTTGACCGTCGTCTGTCCTGATGAAGATTCCTGGCTGCTCTCCTCTTCTTTATCCGTCTTATTGGCATCCAGCACCACGTCGATTCCCGTACTCTCCTTTCCCACCCTGATGTACTGGGTGATGGACTGGTAGCCCTCTGCCCTGGCAATCAGCTGATGCAGGCCGTACTCCAGAGACACAGGTCCCGAGGGATCCACTTTAGCTCCATCAATATACAATTCTGCAGATGAGGGATTCATGGAAAAAAGCACCATGCCATACTGGGGTTCCGGAATCTCCAGATCGCCGATGTCAAGTACGGTCTCCTCATTGCGTCTGATGACTACGCTCTTGACACCGCCGCCACCTTTATTGCTGATATTGACTTGATAACTGCCCTCCGGCACAAGCACCAGCATATCATTCGTGATACGCTGTATCTTAGTTTGTCCAATCTCGATCCAGCCGCCTACAAAGTTTTCGTCGTTCTCCAGCCGCAGATACCCGTGACCCTTGTCCACCCTGACAGTGAGGACCTGGCTCCCTATCCCTAAGAAAGTCAATACATCGGAGGGATTTAGATCCATGCTCTCAATGCTCCTTCCCTCAGACAGAAACTGAGTGTTGGAGGTGAGTTTAAAGACTTCAGAGCCGATGGATACTTCATTGCGCACCATATTGATCTCATAGCGTTCCGCACCCTCAAAGCTCCATGCCTGAGGAGAAAGCTTCAGCGAAGTCAAGTGCTTCTTGGATTTCAAAAAAGTTATATCCACGATGTCACCCTTCTGTACCTGATCCAAAGTAATACCGTCCCCATACTTATCGTATAATCGTGTAGTACCATCCAGGGAAAGGGTATACCTTCGACCCAGCTCAAGATTCAGAAAGGTGAGAGTATTCTCCTGGGCATTCCGATCCACCAAAATAGCCGTATCCGCAGAATCATAACTGTCCGGTCCCGTAAGCTCAAATCCTGTATCGTACCGCGTGGGGGATGGGGAGGAAACATTCTTCGGATTTCCATCTCCCGTAAAAGGATTGGCGCATGCTGCCAGCGCCATGGCTGTCAGCATGCCCAGGATTCCCGCTGTTATCAGTTTTTTTCTTTCTTCATTCTTCCGTATCACTCTTTGCTCCTCATGTGGCTGACGTTGCGGAAAACCTCATCCAAAAAATGTTGCTTTTCCTTTTCCTGCGCAATCAGTTTCTCTAATTTTTCTTGGTTTCTTCCCGGTATCCATGCTTTCCCGGAATTGTAGTAAAAATTCACTATCTTCCAGAATTTCTCCGGATATGCCAGCCTGTAATACAGGTCTATCCTGCTCATGGCAGACAACGGACTCTCCTTCTCGTATGCCGCAAGCAGTTCGGATCCCAAAGAAACAGACCAGTTTCCCTTCTCCAAAAGCTTCCTCATGAGCAGATATAAGTCTCTAACAGGATTATCGGGAAGACATTTCTCAAAATTAACAAGAAACCAACCATTGTTTCCTTTCAATATATTATGATACTGATAATCTCCGTGGCAGAAGGTCACCCCGTTACCTTCAGAACCTGCTGTGGCTTCTGTCTGGTTGTCATATTCCTTCCATTCCTCCGTCACAGCCTGAGCCTGTTCCCAAAAAAAGTCAAAGGCATTCAGCAGGCTGATTTCAAACCATGACTTTTGGCCCTTCTGCTTAAGATACTTTCTTACCCGCTTCAGCTCCCGGTTATGTTTCTCATACTCTTTTGCAGGAGAAAAGGGTGCAGGCAGGCCCGGGGTATCCGCCGGCAATTCCATACACTGGTGCAACTGAGCCAGCAGACATACCGCGAGACTACACTCGGAATGGTCATAAATATTACACTCACGGCCTTCCAGCCAAGTCTTAAGCACATAACCTATGCCGTCTGAGTCCCGCACAAGCAGAGAACCGTCTCTGGCCGGCACAATCTGTTCTGTCTGAATCATGCCTTTTTCTGAAATTCCGCGCAACAGCCGGTTTTGAATATCAATCTTTTCGGCATTTCCCGTATATTCCTTCAAGATCAGACATCCCTGATCGGTGTCACACACGATGGCACCGCGGCCTTTTCTGGTGCGGGTCACCTCTATCTCATACTGTTCCAGTAATTCCACTGCTCTGTCGTTCACTTCCGGTCCCTCCTGATAGTTTCACGCCACCGTCTGTAAAAGCCCGGTTCCTAACCTATCTTATGAGAGGATTTTTGAAAGTATGTTATAAAGTACCCGAAAGCATCTCCTTTGCCTGATCCAGCAAAAACTCCCTGGTGTTGTTCTCCGGCTCCTCCAGAACCAGTTCCAGCAGCTTCTGAAGCACTTCTCCTAGCTCTCTGCCGGGGTTCATACCCAGATAAATCAAATCTGACCCCGTCACCGCCATGGTCTTCAGTGAGACACACTGGCCTTTCTCCCGAAGTTCCTGATACAGCTGCTGCCATTGTTGCAGCCTAGCCAGTTTCTCCTGGCGCAGGAAATTGCTCTGTGCCAATATATCCGCCCGTTTAACCTGAAACAGTCCGGGAAAGGCATCTTCACCAATCTTGTTCACCATGCGCCGCAGAATGCGCATATCCGGCTTCAGATCATTGCCGTAATCGTGATAAAATACCAATTTACTGACACCACTTATCGTATCGTTGTCAAACTTCAGCCGCCGTAAAACCTCCTTCGTTATATCAGCTCCCACCTGGGCATGACCGTGAAAGTGAGTGATTTCTTTCTCATCCTTGGTCAAAGTGGCCGGTTTGCCAATATCGTGAAACAGTACCGCCAGACGAAGTACCTTATCCGGCTCCACCTCCGTCAAGGCGTGCAGGGTATGCTCACCCACGCTGTAGCAATGGTGGGGATGGTTCTGTTCCGTCTCCATAGCCAAGTCAAACTCCGGCAGAAACACCTTTGTCACCCCACAGTCAAAGGCTACCCGCAGGTAATCAGGGTTGGGCGAAGTTATCAACTTTATTAGTTCTGTCTGGATCCGCTCCGCACTGATATTTTTAAGGCTGGGAGCCAGCTGCCGGATAGCGTCCTTCGTTTTCTCCTCGATGCGATAGCCCAGCTGGGCAGAAAATCGAATGGCTCTTAAAATACGCAGAGCATCCTCCTCAAACCTCTCAAGAGGATTGCCAACACAGCGCACTATCTGAGCCTGAATATCCTCCAGACCCCCGTAAATATCCACCAGACCTTTTTCGTCATTGTAGGCCATGGCATTAATGGTCAAATCCCGGCGCTTTAAGTCCTCCTCCAGACTGGGTGTAAAGATTACCTCCGTGGGGTGCCTGCTGTCCTCGTATTTACCGTCAATGCGATATGTGGTGACCTCAAAACCCTCCCGTTCCAACAAAACGGTGACAGTGCCATGCTGAAGGCCGGTGTCGATGGTACGGGGAAACAACGCCTTCACCTGCTCCGGTCTGGCAGAGGTGGTGATATCCCAATCCTGAGGAATCCGTCCCAGAATAGAGTCTCTCACGCAGCCGCCCACCGCATAGGCCTCAAAATCTGCTGCTGTAATTCTGTCTATGATATATTTTACTTTTTCCGGCATCTGGATATTGATAGCCCCCACCTCCCGTCTATACGCATATTCCTCTTAATCCGGCAAAACCGGAGCGCTGTACCAATCATTTGCAGCAAACGGGTTTTCAGGTTAGCTGTCTGAAAAATATAATTGGTACAGTACACTGATTACTTACAAGAAAAACTTCTGTATGACTTCCACTAATCCATCCTGGTCGTTGGTGGCGGTAATGTAGTCCGCTGCCTCTTTCACTGCAGGCTGGGCATTACCCATAGCTACACCCACACCGGCATACCGGATCATGGAAATATCGTTGAAGCCATCACCACAGCATACCATATTCTCCCGTTTCATTCCCAGGGATTCCAGAATGCGCTCAAGCGCAGTAGCCTTTGTGATATTCTGTGGCATAATCTCGATGAAATAAGGCTCCGACCGATAAATGCTGGCCACATTGCCCAGCTTCTCCTGGAGTTCTTTTTCAAATTTCTCCGCTCTCTCCGGAGGTGCCGTCATCAGGCATTTGTTAATGGAAAAATCCACAAAGTCCAGAAAATTGTCGACAGGTCTGATCGGCAAACCATTTATATGCGCCTCGATCTTCACATACTCGTCAGGAGAAAATGCGGAAATCACATCCTCCCCCAAATAGGTGATCAAGCCACAGCCGTTATCTTTAGCAAACTTATAAAGTCTGGGGAGCAATGTCAGGGACAGCAGTTTCTGATACACAATCTCGCCACTGCGGCACTCAACAATACGTGCTCCATTAAAAGACAGCAGATAGCCTCCGTAGCGCTCCAGTTCTAATTCTTTCTCATACCTGCGCATACCGGGGGTGGGGCGCCCCGAAGCCAGAACTACCTTGCAGTCCCGCAGCATAAGATTCTGTATAGCTGTTTTTGTCGCCTCGGAGATCTCCTTCTTTGAATTGGTCAGCGTACCGTCAATATCCAGCACCAAAAGCTTTTTATCTGTCATGGTATTCTTCCTCACACACTTGTTCTTTCAAAAAGGCGGTGAGAATGCCCCACCGCCTAGCATAACCTGTCAAATGATCGTTCTGCAGAAGAATCTTCAGCTTTGCTTCCTTTCCCCACTCTGCAACCGAAAATTCATTCTGCGTTATTTAGGTGAAAGTGAACATGCCAGCACACTAGCCGACAGCCTCTGCCTCCTGCTCCAGGATTTTCAAATAGTTCAGGTTGTTGTGGGGATCCTCCACTTCCAGACCTTCCTTTAATCCGTTGATATATTCGTCCATAATTTCTGTCAACAGAGTGCTTTTAATGCTCAGTTTCCACTCAGGGTCGCCCGTGCTGATATAATAGAAGACATAAGATACAGTGCTGCCCTGCGGAGTGATTACCGCGGTATCACCGTGTATGCGTGATCCGTCTGTCAGCCAGTCATATAATTCCTCCGTCAGACCGCTGGTGTTTAAGTTCTCAAACAGACCGCCTTTTTCGGTGGTCATGGGAGCATTGTACTGGTCAGCCAGCGCAGCAAAGCTTTCCTCCGTGGCTTCTCCGGCTGCCCACTCATCCAAAATATCCTGACCATTGCCGTCCTCTGTCAGCACTGCCCGCACATTCACGGAAATTGACGGGTCTATATAGCGGTCGTCAAAGGATACCACGAAATAACGGTTATTGCTGGTATCCTCTATGACAGATGTGTCACCTTTTTTTCGTTCACTGTCATAGAGCCAGTCAGTGAGCAGGTAGTTGATATCAGACTGAGACATATTGGTATATTCGTCACCGTCTTCGGCAACCGTATCCAGAAGTCCTTCCGCCTTCGCTTTTGCCAGTTCCATCGCCGCATCAATCTCCGCCTGAGAAGGCTCATATGCTGCCTCTTCACCGTCAGTCCCGGCATCATCTGCTTCATCGCCAGCCTCTGTCTCTTCCACAGGATCCGCCAGCTCCGTGGGTTCTGTGGGCAGCTCCGCATCCACTGTCAGGACATGATAGTCCACACAGTCATAGCTGTCTTTGTTTTCCTCATAGTAAGTCTGAATCTCCTGATCGGAAGGCGTCTTGCTTTCCGACAGCTGCTCATAATAAGCGCTGATGATAAGATCCTGACGGATAAATTTCTCAACGCGGCTCAATGTAGCGTACGGACCGTAGAACTCCTTGACATAAGCATCAAAAGTCATCCCCGAATCAGAGGCGACCTGCTTCAAGGCTGCTACAAATTCCTCATAATCCTCCGACTCATCGTAAGTAAAGCCTGCTGCCTCCATATCCCTCTCCACAGCCTTACCGCTGAGCAGATTGTCCACCGCCATCTCATCAAAAAAGTCCTTCCAGGTAAGTGTATCAGAATACATCTGATTGGACAGGTCTCCGGACAAGTCCAGCCCAAAGTAGGTCAACCAGCTATTCTGTGATATATAGTTGTTCCGCACAGTATTATAATTATAGTCAAACTCTACTCTGGTCACATTCTCATCGGCCACCACGATATAAGTGCCGTGAACGGTGAGCCAGGAACGAATGGGAAAGGATACCACAAAACATACCAGACCCACCAGCAGCAGTATTCCCACTGCGGAGGCTATGCGCTTATTGCGCTGCTCCCTCCGTTTCTCTTCCTGCCTTCTCTGCATCTTCAGATCATATCTGGTCAGCACTTTCTCCTGTATTTCTGTTGTATTCTTCTTTTTCTTTTTTTCTGTATCAGGCATGACAAAGGTCTCCTTTTTCATAAATTAGCGCAACTGCCCGCAGGCAGTTTTTAGACTGCCCTGCTATTTTACAGTATTTTTCGTAAAATGTGAAGTTATTTCACATATTTTTCAAGTTTTTCCACAATGTTTTTCAAACAGCCTGCCTCAAAGGGACTGTTAAGCCCTACCTCTTTGATCATATTAGTAAAGAAATCGCTGGCGGACAGCCGGCAAAGCTTCAGATAGCTCTTCCACGCCTCCTCAAAATCAGCATCCATCTTTACTTTATATTGAAGAGCACAGGTCTGAGCCAGACAGTAATCAATATAGTACAGGGGACTGCTGTAAATATGGTGCTGTCTTTGCCAGTAACCGCCTTCATTCAGATATTCATTGTCGCCATAATCCAGATGGGGCTTGTACTCCTTTTCCAACTTTCTCCATGCAGTCTTTCTCTCGGCAGGGGTCATGTCGGGATTCTCATATACGATATGCTGGAACTCATCCACCATACAGCCGTAAGGGATGAATGCTGCCGCATCCTCAAGATGCATATCCACATAATCGTTTGCTCTGTCCCCAAAGAAAAGAGGAATCCACTTTTCTGCAAAGAATTCCATGGACATGGAATGAATCTCCGCTGTCTCCATGGTGATATCTGCGTGCTCCCGGATGGGATCCTTGCCGGAAAGATATCCTTGGAAGGCATGACCGCACTCGTGGGTGATCACATCCACATCTCCGCTGGTTCCGTTAAAGTTTGCAAAAATGAAGGGTGCCTGATATAGGGGCAGATAGGTCATATAGCCGCCGGCCCGTTTATTCTTGCGGCCCAGCACGTCAAAAAGCTCATTCTCCTGCATGAAATCGAAAAATTCCTTTGTCTCAGCAGAAAGCTCACTGTACATTTTCTGTCCTGCTGCCAGAATTTCCTCCGGCGTTCCGATGGGTGCAGGATTCCCGTTGGGAAAGTAAACATTCTCATCGTAGTACATCAGGTGTTCCAAGCCAATTCTCTCTCTTCTGCGCTGGTGAAGCTTTTCCGCAAAGGGTACAAGATACTCTTTCACCTGGCGGCGGAAAGCTTCCACCTCCTCCTTGCCGTAGCAGTTGCGGTTCATCCGATAGTATCCCAGTTCCAGATAATTCTCATAGCCCATGGCCCGGGCCTGGGCAGTACGGTTTTTCACAAGCTTATCGTAGATCCCATCCAGCTTTTCCCCATTTTCCGCAAAGAATGCACTGGTAGCTTTCCAGGCTGCCTCTCTCACACTCCTGTCCTGACTGATAGTATAGGGCCGCATCAGCGACAGATTCAGCTCCTTGCCGTCAAACTGAATCTTAGCCCCTGCAATCAGTTTGTCATACTCCATGACAAGGCTGTTTTCCTCCTGCATCAAAGGAATCAGCTTCTCGTCCATTGCCTTACGTGCCAGCTCAATGTTCTTGAAAGCCACTAAACCAATCTTCTTCTCAAGGTATGCACGGTAGGGGGAATCATAAAGCTTTTTTTGATATTCCAGTACCAGATTGCTGTATACAGGAACCTGCTCGTCATAGTACTCCTGTTCCTTGGTATAGTACTCATCGGAAGTATTTCCATTGAATCGAATCATCGCAATGGTCATCAAGGTATTGACTCTATCGGAGAGATCATAGTATTTCTTGTGAATCTCAAACTGCTCTTCCCCGCTTGATGCCCGGTCAAAAGCAGTCATCAGCTCTTGCATTTCTTTTTCAACCAGCGCGAAATCCACGCGCTCGTAGGGCATGTCTTTAAATTTCATATTTTCGGTTCTCCTTTGCGCTTACATATAATTTATGGACAGTATACCACAATTTATATTTAAATGGTATGGGGAATTGGTAATTTTGATGTAAACGCTTACATATAATGCAAAAATATCTCCCATTTTTATCTTGCAACAGAAAAAGGGATGTATTAAAATAAGTGACGTCACCCGTTAATTAATTATATTTTATTATCTGAAAGTTTATTTTCGGAGGGAAAGAATGTTAGAGACATTTAAAAAGAATGCAATTAAAAATGTATTAGTATCTTCCATTGTCATGCTCGTTATCGGTATTGCTCTGTTAGTTTTTCAGGGAGCCGCAGCATTCTATTCATTGACTTCTGTAACGATCGGACCTAAGACATTTGAAGATCTGAGTCGCAAGGAAATCCATAATCATATGCGCGTGGATGTGACCTTGAGCGGAGCATTGGGTAGGTTCCGGTATGAATATGAGACGACACAGTCCGGTCAAAACTTAGGAACCACCGCCGACTATTACGCTATCTATTCCGGTGGTGAGAACGAAGACATTGACTACGTCCTTATGGCAATCAAAGTTCCACACAAATATTACCGCTCCATGGAAAATCTGACAGAAATTTTCAATGCAGGATATTGGAGCAATGAACCCGTACATTTCTATAATGCCGAGATCAGAAGGATGACCAGCAGTGAGTTGTCTGACTTTAAAGACGCGCTGGGATATACGGATGCAGAATTTAAAGAGTACTGTCTCCCTTATGTAGTGGATGCAGCACAGAACGATAACAGCATGATGGGCATAGCAATAATTCTTGCCACAGGCGGCATTGTGCTGGTACTGATTGGTTTGATAAGGCTCATCATCACTTTTACCGGCTCTTCCCTGAAAAAGCTGAAAGAGGATATGGCTGAGGCTGGCGTTACCGAAGCAAGCCTGGAGTCAGATTACAACTCTGCCGCTTCCTTTAAGAAAAACGGCGAAATCAAAGTGGGCAGGCAGTTTATCTATTACATTAGCGGTTCAAGCCCCAGGTTGATTCCCAACAGTAAACTCCTGTGGGCATACCAGTCTACCACAACCCACCGCCGTAACGGTATCAATGTTGGCACTACATACAGCATAGTCATGTACGTTAACGACAAGAGGGGCAGCGTCACTTTGCAGATGCCCAATGAAGCTAATACTCAAGAGATGCTGAAACGGATCAATGCAACACTTCCCTGGGTGGTCGTGGGATATTCCGATGAGCTGAAGCGCTTGTTTAATAATGACCGTGCACAGTTCCTTGGACTGCGTTACAACACTGTGGAGCATGTGGCTGTTGAGCCCGGCTTTGAAAACATGAACAATGTTCAGTAATGAAATCGTAAAAGAGTGACAATAAAAGAGCTGTAAAAACGGAATGTTTCAATTCCTCTTTTTACAGCTCTTTTTTAATCGCCTGATAAGCAAATCCTATGTCTTTTATGCCTGTTCCTGCTTTCTGTATTGAACCGGTGTTATTCCGTAGCTCTTCTTAAACAGCCTGTTAAAATGCTCCACATTCTCGTAGCCCACCTCTGCGGCTATCGTTTCCACCGTGTGATTGGTATGCCTCAGCATCGAGCGGGCTTTTTTCATGCGTTCTTCCTTCACTACCTCCTGAAAAGTGGTGCCGGTCTTCTCCCGGATATATCTGGAGAGATAAGGCTTCGAAAGATGAAAGGCTTCGGACAGGCTCTCCAATGTCACGTTCTGGTAGTCGTTTTGAATGAAGCTGATAATATCCACAATCCGCTCCTCCCGCCCCTGAGTGATATGCTCATCAGCGGTAAGTTTGTTTACAGCGGAAGCCAGAGCCGCAATAGAGGCTTTAATAATGTCCTCATCCACGCCTACGCCCCAGTAAAACTGTCCGTCATGCATAATCCCCACGTATGCTGCCGCCTTAGAGCTGGATCCCTTAGAAATGGCGTGCTCCTCGTAGACAGACAACTCATAGCTGATTCCAAAAAAGATCTTTAAGCAGTTACTGACTGCGTCCAGGCGCCCGTTGCCCTGACTGCGGATCACTCTGTTCTCTCCGTTCTGCTCTATGGTCACTTCCGCCTGAATCCCCCGCTCCTGTTTAAAATGACACTCAGGAATGCGGAAGACATTGCGGGGCTTGATGTAATTATCCTCAAAGATCGCATAGATTTCCGCCGGCACAAGCTCCTGATGGCGTTTGTCGGATACGCCCTTCACCAGGTAGCCCACTTCCTCTTTCATGGCTGCAGGCAATGAGAATCCAAACTGCTGCTTCAGCACAAAGGCCACACCGCCCTTGCCGGAAACACTGTTGATGCGAATCACGTCAGACTCATACTCCCTTCCCACATCCGCAGGATCAATGGGAAGATAGGGCACATCCCAACGCTTGCCGCTCCTTCCTTCCTTCAGCCAGGTCATGCCTTTACTGATAGCATCCTGATGGGATCCGGAGAAAGCAGTAAACACCAAATCGCCTGCATAAGGAGTGCGCTCATGTACCTTCATTCCGGTAAAACGCTCATATTCCTCTCTTATCTTCATAATATGGGAAAAATCCAGACCGCTGTCAACACCGTGACACATCATATTCAGCGCCAGTGTCACGATATCCACATTTCCCGTGCGCTCACCGTTTCCAAACAGGGTTCCCTCCACCCTATCCGCTCCTGCCAGTACGCCAAACTCCGCATCGCTGATTCCGCATCCCCGGTCGTTGTGAGGATGGACACTGAGCACCACACTGTCACGGTACTTCAGGTGCTTGTGCATGTATTCAACCTGGCAGGCAAACACATGGGGCATTGCCACCTGTACAGTGGTGGGCAGGTTAATAATGGCCTTGTGCTTTGGATTCGGACGCCATACATCCAACACCGCATTACACACTTCCAAGGCATAGTCAACCTCGGTCTGGGAAAAACTCTCCGGGCTGTACTCGAAAGTAAAGTTCCCCTCCGTCCGGTCCGCCAGTCTGCGAAGCAGATCTGCACCGTCCACAGCCAGTTTCTTGATAGCCTCCTTATCCTTCTTAAATACCTGCTCCCTCTGCTCGACCGACGTGGAATTATACAGATGAATCACCGCGTGAGGCGCACCTTCCACGGCTTCAAAAGTCTTTCGGATGATATGCTCCCGGGCCTGAGTCAGCACCTGAATCGTCACATCATCGGGTATCATATCCCTTTCAATCAAAGCCCGGATAAAATTATATTCCGTATCAGAGGAAGCCGGGAAGCCAACTTCAATCTCCTTGAATCCAATATCCACCAGCAGCTTAAAAAACTCCAGCTTTTCCTCCAGACTCATGGGTTCAATCAGAGCTTGGTTTCCGTCTCTTAAATCAACGCTGCACCAGATAGGCGCCTTCTCCAGACAGTCCTTCTTCACCCAATCGTACGTGACCTCCGGGGGCATATGATAGGTCTTGCCGTATTTCTGGCTGATTTTAGTGACAACGCTGGATTTTTTGGTTTCTTTTTTCATACTCTCTTCTCCCTTTTCAGACAGTATATATATGCCTGATTTGACTATGGTAACACAAGATTTTTGCTAACTCAATGATTATTTTTAATTTATTGATTGATTTATTTTGCTTTGTTACAAAGTATGCGTCCTTCTAATTCTGCGTTTTTTCATTGTTATTATTGATTAATTTTGTTTGCTCAACATGACCTCTTAAAACTTTTTCCACAAGTGACGGTCCGACACGGTGGGTATGCTCACACAAACGCGGCAACGCTCCGCCGAAATCCACTGCCTATGGAGACTTGGGTGCGGTACTTTCGCACCTTAGTCGTAGTTGGCAGTTAGTTCGGCGAAGCGTTGCCGCGTTTGTTGGAGCATACCCGCCGCCCGATGCCGTCACTCGTGGAAAACCAAAGGAATGTATCAATTTCTACCCCCTAAACCCTTGAAATCTTTGAAAATAAGGAGTAAAATTACTAAGGTTATAACACTTTATAAAAACGGAATACATTTCCGTCAATTTGTGAAAGGATAGTGAACACGAAATGAAAAACATTCAAAACAAATGGATCCGTGCTGCAATCCCCGCACTACTGCTTCATTGCAGCATAGGTACTGTGTACTGCTGGTCAATCTTCAGCCAGGAAATCGCTGACTATATCGGCTTCTCCAAGGGCGCTACAGAATGGGCATTCAGTTTTGCCATCTTCTTCCTTGGAATGTCCGCTGCGTTTCTGGGCAATATCGTGGAAAAAGATATCCACAAGTCCTCTCTGATTGCAGCAATTTGCTTTGCCGCAGGTATGGCAGGCACCGGCTTCTTTATCTGGTTCGGCGGCGCACATCCTGGCAATGTACTGGCATTAATCGGCATCTACATCTGCTACGGCTTTATCATGGGTATCGGCCTTGGAACCGGTTATCTCTCCCCTGTAAAGACCTTGATGCTCTGGTTTGAAGACCGCAAGGGGCTGGCTACCGGCCTTGCAGTAGCAGGCTTCGGTGCCGCAAAAGCGATTGCAAGCCCTATCATGCAGGCAATGCTGGAATCCTTAGGAGAAGGCGGCATCTATAAGATGTTCCTGATTCTGGCTGCCGTATATTTTGTCATGATGTTCGTGGGACATATTCTCCTGGCAAAGCCCGCCGGCTGGCATGAGCCTGCTTCCACGGAAAAGGGTGCCCGGGCTATCGACGTAATCAAGGAGAAACCTGTTACTTTCATCGGCATCTGGATTATGTTTTACTTAAACATTACCTGTGGTTTGGCTTTGATCTCTCAGGAGAAGATGATCATCAAGTGCATTGGCCTTGTAGGCGTTGTAGGCATTCTCTCTTCCGTCACCGCTGTGTTCAATGCAGGCGGCCGTCTCGGTTTCTCTGCATGGGCGGATACATTTAAAGACAGAAACACTATTTACAAGATCATGCTGATCCTCTCCATCGTGGCAACAGGTCTCGTAATTGTGACACAGGGTATCAGCAACAGAGGCGAGAGCACTCTTCTCATGGTACTGGTACTGATTCTTCTGTTCGTTGTAAATGCAGGCTATGGCGGCGGCTTCAGCAACGTGCCCACCCTGCTCTCCGACCACTACGGCATGAAAAACATCAGCGCCATCCACGGTATTACCCTTTCTGCATGGGCTATCGCTGGTCTCACTGGAAACCAGATGTCATCCTTCATCGTAAACCACTTCGGTGAATGGATTCCCTTCGACCATGACGGTGTAACGGAGATGATCAACCCTACCGGTTATCAGACCGTTCTGTATGTAACTCTGGCACTGTACATTGTGGCCGCACTGGCTAGTTTTTTCCTGGTGAATGCGAACAGCAAGAGCAAAAAGGCTGATAAGAAGGCTTAAAGCATACGAGCCTTCTGTAGCCTCCTCATAATAGTTGCCATACAATCGGAAATTCGCTGGGAGAACTTTTTAATGTCAAAAAACCTGCAAATCTTTATTCTCAGATTTGCAGGTTTTCTAATTCTGTCAACTCACTCTATAATACATATTCTCGCGATCTCCACCTCATGCACCAGTTCCTTTGGCAGCATATCGCGTATCATAGCCTCCAGCTTTATTGGATCGATGGGCTTGGAGAGATATTCGTCAAAACCTTGTTTCAGGTATTCCTCCCGGACACCGCTGATGGCATTGGCCGTCAGTATGATCACCGGCGTCTCCTGACACTGATTCTCACTTTCCGGCAGCTCCTTCATATGCTGTAATGTCTCAACACCGTCCATCTCCGGCATCATATGATCCAGAAAGATTAAGTCAAAATGCTGCTGCCCTACCAGCTCCAGACATGCTTTTCCGCTGTCAGCCTCAGTGACCTGCACCTTTGTTTTTTTTAGCAGACCGGCAAATACCTTCCTGTTGACCGCGTTGTCGTCCACCACGAGAATCTTCGCATCCGGCGCCGTAAAGCGTGCATCATAGCTATAATCCTTTGACAGCTGCTTAATGCTCTCATGGAAATCTCCTATAGGAGTCGGGTCGAGGATCCTCTGATCCAAATTGAAAAAGAAGCGTGAGCCCTTGCCGTATTCGCTCTCCACCTGAATCTTGCTTCCCATCAGCTCCAGCAAACTGGTACTGATGCTCATGCCAAGGCCGGTGCCCTCCTCATTGCGGTGGTTTTCCTCCTCAATGCGCTCAAAAGCAGCATAGAGCTTTTCCATATCCTCCTGCTTAATGCCCACGCCTGTGTCGGTCACAGAGAAAGTCAGTATCGCAAGACCGTCCAGCACTAAAGTCCTCTTTACCGTCAGCGTCACTGATCCCTCATTCGTATACTTTACAGCGTTGGTGAGAAGATTCATCAACACCTGACGAATCCGTACATCATCCCCGAAATAAACAGAAGGAAGCTCCGGATCCACCTCCACCTTCAATTCCAGATTCTTGGCCTTAGCCCGGATGGTGGCCATATTGATCAAGTCGTTGATAAGGCTGCTCAACTGATATTCCACCGGAATGATTTCCATCTTTCCGGATTCTATTTTGGACAGATCCAGAACATCATTAATAAGACTTTGGAGTATCTGAGCCGCATTCCTGATGTCAATAGCCTGTTCCTTCGTTCCTTCCTCCCGGGTTTCCCGGAGGATCATTTCGTTCATACCCATAATGGCATTGATGGGCGTGCGCATCTCATGGGACATATTTGCAAGAAAAGCGGACTTGGCGCTGTTGGCGGCATCCGCCCTGGCTTTCTCCTTCTGCAGCGCCTGAATCAGTCTCACATCCGGACTCTCCTCGCAGAGATAGAGTCCCATCACCAAAACCGTTACCGCAAAGGCCGTAACTGCAGCGGCATGGATATAGGCCTGACATAAAACGCAAAATGCCATCACCAAGGCGACTCCAAAAATAATCTGCCTCTTTTTTCTGTTTATTCCCTTCCAGTACTTGATAAAAAGTCCAAACACCGTCAAGATGTAAATGCCGATGGCCACATATGTACATGCCACACCTGTGCTGGATATATATTTTCCCACGCTGGATTCCTTCACCTGAAAAGGAGTCAGCGCCAGACTGACTAAAGCGACCACCATGGGAATGCACCAGCGATAGCCCTTGATCCGGAACTCCTGATAGTTCTCCTTTATCAAGGAAACCACATAGAGAAAGGCAACATAAGTCAATATCACGACCATAGAATAATATGCAAATAACACCAGCCTGAACACCGTCGGATCTACTTCCGTTGTGCCGTGTAAAATATGCACTGACTTAATATCTATGGCAAAATACACTTCCGTAAGAATAAGCAGCAAAGAGAATATCCTATGAAAATGTCCCTGCTCTCGTTTTGCCGAGTAATAAAACAAGGCCATGAGCAGGATGATCGCTCCACATCCCCATTGTAAACTGGTCATCCAACATGTCTCCTAAAATTCTCTGATAATATCCTATAGAACATAGCAACTCATATCCGCTCTGCCATTCGATAGTTTCATTTCACTTTATGCCCTATTAAAGGCATTTTATCAATACATGTGGTCATTTTCAATAAAAAAACTATAAAAAAACAACTGATTAGAATTGATCACCTATAATCTTGAATACAATTATCACCACAAAATCAGATATACCAACGTTAACGCTAGTCCAATACAAAACAGCAATAATCCAAAAGACAGGCTCCTTTGAATCACCCAGTTACTCTCCCTAAGTTCCTCCCCCTTCATAGCAGTAATGTGAACATAATCCCTGTGGACAGGACTCTTCCTGCGCCAGGTCAGATTGCCGAAAGCCTGGAAGCCATTCAGCACCCTTCCAATTGCCACTGTAAACACATTTCCTTCACGTCTGTGATAGGGCAATGGGCTGTCACGGTAAACACTCTTCCGAAGCAGCACCACCAAAGTATCCACAAAACTGTCCAAAATTCTGCACAAAACACCCAGTATCGCGGGAAAAACCGTCAGAAGCAATGGGCGATAGACTAAATTCTCCAGATCCAGCCATTTAGGCCACGCGTTGACATAAACTTTCACCTGTGCGCCATCCTCACGTTTCATGAGAAGCTTCCGGATCACAAGGGCATACACCAGGACACCGATGACAATCGAGATCAATGCACCCCGCAGATTCGACAGACTAAAGTAAGCCACACTGTGCCCAGTCGCCTCAAGACCCATAAATCCCTGAGCCAGCTCCGCTGCCCAATCCATGGTAAAATGGGGAAGCAGTCCCCAGACAAACAGGATGATCGCACTGCCTCCCAGAGCAAAGATACTGGCAGGGCTCATATATGCCCTTTTGTCATCGTACTCCTGCTGCCGCCTCTCGTCCGCATTTCTCTCAATAAAGACCGCTGAAAACAACTTAGTCATATAAGCCACAGTCAAGCCGCCGGACAGTAGGAAAATGTATTCCACAGTCCGCATCCAGGTTTCGCCGCCGTACTCCAGGATACTTTCGTGGATCAAAGTCTTGCTGATGTACCCTCCAAAGAGGGGAATACCGCCGATTGCCAGAGCTCCCACCAGGAAAATCACCGCCAGCAGAGGTTTTTTCCGGCCAAATCCCCGGAGCTCGTTCAGGTCAAGAGTATGGGCATTCATGTAGATAACGCCCGCAGCCAGGAACAACACCAGCTTGATCAGGGAATGATTTACCATATGAAGCAATGTTCCATGTACCGCCAGAGCATTCTCCTCCCTCAAAAAACCTTGCATACCAATGCTCACCAGAATAAAACCAATCTGCGACATGGAGGAACAAGCCAAGGTGCGCTTTAAATCTACAGAGAACACCGCCAGTATCGCACCGCCGAACATGGTAATCACACCCAGCGCCAATATCAGGCTTCCCCATGCGGCATCGTGCAAAAACAGATTACAGCTGAGAATCAGCACCCCATAGATGCCTGTCTTTGTCAGAATGCCTGACAAAAGCGCAGATGCGGGAGCCGGAGCCACGGGATGCGCCTTGGGCAACCAGATGTGCAACGGAAAAGCGCCGGCCTTCGCTCCAAAGCCCACCAGCATACAACCGCCGGCCACATACAGAAGCCCCTTGTTTTCATAATAGGGAGCCACCCTGGATAATTCCTCAATGACCATCGTTCCCAGCATACGGTTCAGCAGGAAAATTCCCATGAGCATCACAAGTCCGCCAAACACCGCCACTGCCAGATAAGTGTCCGCCGCCCGCAGAGCAGGCCTGTTCTCCTCCTGTGCAACCCACACATAGGATGTAAAGGACATAATCTCAAAAAAGATAAAAGTAGTATAAAGATTGGCTGAAAAGAACACGCCCATAGTAGCGCCCAGGGTCCAGAGCAGGAACAGGTAATAGCGGTTCCTGTTCTTGTGATGTGTCAGATATTCCCTGGAGAGGATGGCCGCCATCATCCACATGAAGGTTGCCACACAGCCGTAAAGCATCCGGAACCCATCCAACGTAAAACTCAAAGTCCAGCCGCATACTCCCGGAATCACAAGTGTAGCTTCTGACTCCATGCTCCCGGATCCGAATATGGATATAGCAAATGTAAGCATCACGACAAATTCCGCTATTGCCGACAAAATTGCTATACCATCCCGCACATTTTCCTGTCCGTCCTTCCCCTCCGCCTTTCCCCTTTCAGTACACAGCCGCCCCGCGACAAAGCTCAAAAGCCCCGCCATAAAAGGAAAAAACACTAACACTGCCAAGTAAATTCCCTGTCTCATAATTCCTCACTTCCAAATATTCTTAATCACTGTTCAGCCAAGGGGCAAAACAGACTCCAGCAGCTGAAGAACCGGCCCGGACCGCAGGCCAAAACAGAATATCACTACCACAAACACCGCGAGCGGCACCAGCATCATCCAGTTGGGATCCTCCACGTCGCTGATGGCGGCATAATCAAAATCCTTCCCCGGAAAGAAAGCACGCACCACAATGGTCAACATATAGATGGCTGTCAACAATGCGGAGACCAGCAGAGCCGCCACCCCAACATACCCAAGGAGAGTTTCACTGTCTACAGCCGCCTTTGCCAGCTGCCACTTGCTCACAAAACCACTCAGGCCCGGCACACCCATCAGCGCCAGAGCAGACACTGTGAAAATCACAAACACCCTGGGCATCTTCCGCCCGAAGCCATCCAGCTCATGAACGTAATTACGACCCGTCTTATAGATCACCGCTCCCGCACAGAAAAAAGAACAAATTTTCATAATGGAATGAAAAAGCATATGGGTCACCGCTCCCAGTAGCCCCAACGGTGTCATCAGCGCCGCTCCAAAGAGGATGTAGGACAGATTGCTCACCGTGGACCAGGCAAGACGACGCTTGATATGGGTCTCCTTCAACGCCCGGCTACAGCCGTATATAATCGTAATGATCACTAGGATCATCACTACCGTCTGAGCCCATGTGCCCTTCACAGCAGAGGCGCCAAAGCTGTAATATGTCACCCGCATGACAGCAAAGGCACCGGTATTCACCA
>JAFLRO010000051.1 GCA_022511425.1 Acetatifactor sp. | reverse complement strand
AGACGCCGCCCTCTCACGGCGGAAACAGGGGTTCGATTCCCCTATCAGCTGTTTTCTATTCGACTGAATAGCTCTACCCCAAGAATGCTGGAAGTCCCCCCAAGACTTGCAGCTTCTTTTTTTGTCTTTCTGATTGTTCTGTGATTGTTCTCCAAAAAAAACTTGCGCCCCTAAAAAAATTGGTGTATAGTGTTTCACGATTCCATTTTATAATAGATAACATTAATATACTGACCAAGACCATACTGCAGAAAATTATATAAAATCAAATATAATATAGAAGATAATTGAGGAAAATTGAAGAAAAGATAATTGAAAAAGAAAATTGAAAAAAGAAATTGATAAATAGAAGAAAAGGGAAAGGGAGACATTATGGCAAAATATCTGGTAATTGTGGAGTCACCTTCCAAGATAAAAACCATCAAAAAATTTCTGGGTCAAAACTATGAGGTAGTTGCCAGCAACGGACATGTGCGGGATCTGCCCAAGAGTTCTCTTGGAATAGATGTAAACCACGACTACGAACCCAAATATATCACCATTAGGGGAAAAGGAGACATTCTCGCAAACCTTCGCAAAGAGGTGAAAAAGGCTGAGAAAATATACCTGGCGACGGACCCTGACCGTGAAGGAGAAGCTATTTCCTGGCATCTGTATTATGCTCTTAAGCTGGAGGATAAGAAGGTCTATCGCATCACCTTCAACGAAATTACCAAAAATGCAGTCAAAGAATCCCTGAAGAACGCCAGGGAGATCGATATGAATCTTGTGGATGCTCAACAGGCCAGACGGGCTCTGGACCGCATGGTGGGTTATCGGATTTCTCCCCTGCTCTGGGCAAAGATTAAGAGGGGGTTGAGCGCTGGCAGAGTACAATCCGTGGCCTTGCGCATAATCTGCGACAGAGAAGAGGAGATTAATGCTTTCGTTCCCGAGGAATACTGGACTCTGGATGTGAGCTTGGATGTAGAGGGAGAGAAAAAACCTATTACTGCCAGATACTATGGTACTGTCGCGGAGAAGAAGGCCATTGACAGTGAGAGCCAGGTGCAGGAAATAATGGATTCACTGAAGGGTGCTGCATACAATGTAACCGATGTAAAGAAAGGGGAACGCACCAAGAAACCACCCCTTCCCTTTACTACCTCTACTCTTCAGCAGGAGGCCAGCAAGGAGCTAAATTTCTCTACCCAGAAAACTATGCGTTTAGCCCAGCAGCTCTACGAAGGTGTGGATATTGAAGGAGAGGGTACAGTGGGTCTTATTACCTACTTGCGTACGGATTCCACTCGTGTCTCTGACGAGGCGGAGGCCATGGCGGCGGAGTTCATCGGCTCCCGCTATGGACAGGAATATCTTACAGCCGCTGTTCCAGAAAAGAAGAACAGCCAGAAGATACAGGATGCCCACGAAGCCATTCGCCCCACTGATCTGGAGATGCTGCCTGCAGTTTTAAAAGAACAGCTGCCCAGGGATTTGTTCCGGCTGTATCAGTTGATCTGGAAGCGCTTTGTGGCGAGCCGTATGAGTGCGGCCCGATATGAAACTACCTCTGTGAAAATCCAGGCCGGGGATCATCTCTTTACCCTGTCTGCCTCCAGTCGGAAGTTTGACGGTTACATGAGCGTATATGTGTCCGAGGATGATGAGGAAGAGGAGAATACGCTTACAGGAGATCTGCAAAAAAACAGCAAGTTAAGTTTTGCCGGGTTTGATCCCAAACAACACTTTACCCAGCCGCCCGCCCATTATAATGAGGCATCTTTGGTGCGGGCTCTGGAGGAATTGGGAATCGGACGTCCCAGCACTTATGCGCCCACTATCACTACGATTTTGGCCAGGCGCTATGTGGCAAAGGAAAACCGCAACCTCTATGTGACGGAGCTTGGCGAGGTAGTGAACAATATGATGAAAACAGCATTCCCCACCATTGTAGACGTGAATTTCACCGCCAACATGGAAGCACTGCTTGATGCCGTGGAAGAGGGAACTGTAAAGTGGAAGACGATCGTTTCCAACTTTTATCCCGATTTGGACGAGGCTGTGAAACAAGCGGAGAAAGACTTGGAGCATGTGACTATCGCCGATGAGGTCAGCGAGGAGGTCTGTGACGTCTGCGGCAGACAGATGGTAATCAAGTACGGTCCTCACGGACGGTTTCTGGCATGCCCCGGTTTTCCGGAGTGCCGCAATACAAAACCCTATTTTGAAAAGATTGGTGTGGCCTGTCCTAAGTGCGGCAAGGACATTGTTCTGAAGAAAACCCGAAAAGGCAGGAAGTACTACGGATGCATCGACAATCCTGACTGCGACTTTATGGTATGGCAGAGACCTACGGATCAAAAGTGCCCCAGGTGCGGCAGTCTTCTTCTGGCAAAGGGAAATAAGCTGGTATGTGCAAATGAACAATGCGGGTATAATGTTTTGTCAGAATTTTCTAATAAATCAATAGAAAACAAAAAATAAACTGTTTACACATTGAATTTTGCTGAACTTTGTGTTAAAGTGTTTTATATAAACGTAAATGTATGTGAGAAAAGCACTGACATAGGCGCACTGTGGCACGCAGGTGCGTTTAGGAATGAAACATCCGGGGCGGCATGAATAGACGGAGGAATGTGTATGAGTAGTGTACAGCTTTTGGATAAGACCAGAAAGATCAGCAAGCTATTACACAATAACAACTCCAGCAAGGTAGTGTTCAATGATATCTGCAAGGTGATGCGGGAGATCTTAAATTCCAATGTCCTGGTCATTAGCCGCAAGGGTAAAGTCCTGGGGGTAGGAAAGTCCGACAACATCGAATCCATCAGGGAGTTGATTGATGAGAATGTGGGCGGTTTCATTGATCCCATGCTGAATGAACGCCTGTTGGGAGTCCTCTCCACTAAGGAGAATGTGAATTTGGAAACTCTGGGATTTGAGAGTACTGATATCAGAAAATTCCAGGCTATTATCACTCCTATTGAGATCGCCGGTGAGAGGTTAGGTACCCTCTTTATTTATAAATGTGAGACCCAGTATGATATTGACGATATCATTCTCTGTGAGTATGGAACCACAGTTGTGGGACTTGAAATGCTTCGGGCGGTAAATGAAGAAAATGCGGAGGAAAACCGAAAGATCGCTGTGGTAAAATCAGCCATCAGCACCCTGTCTTTCTCGGAGATGGAGGCTATAACCCACATCTTTGACGAGCTGGGCGGCATGGAGGGCATCCTGGTAGCCAGCAAGATTGCTGACCGCGTGGGAATTACAAGGAGTGTGATCGTAAATGCCCTGCGCAAATTTGAGAGCGCCGGTGTCATTGAATCCAGATCTTCCGGTATGAAGGGAACATACATAAAAGTGCTAAATGATGTGGTCTTTGATGAAATTGAGGAATTGAAGCGGCAGAACAGTCGCGGATAATTCGCAAAGAAAAAATGAATAGATAAACGGATTTGTGGCTGAAAGGCCGGGATAAAAGGATTTATTGAGTTTTGTTATATCAATAAATCCTTTTATGTTTTGAAGGGAGTGCAGTATGATGTAAAATGTTACCAAATATGGAAAAAATATATTTTGGACAAAATAGAACAAAATGTATTGTTTTTTTGAGAAAAATCACTATAATAAAAAAGAGTGGTGTAATGTGTCCACTGTGTGTTTTCACTGAAAGGAGAAAAATATGATCCAGACCAACGTATTCGACTATGTCAGGGTATTAGACAAGGCTGCTGATGCCAGCTGGCTTCGCAATGAAGCAATATCCAACAATATAGCCAACGTAGACACACCCGGATATAAAAGGCAGGATGTGGCCTTTGAGTCTGTGCTGAAAAAAGCCCTGGGGATGAACCGCTACAAGTCAATGGACGAAAAAGTGGCGGATCTTAAGACAAACAGGCTGAGGGTAAGGACTTTTACGGACTACAGCAACTTTTCCTACCGCATTGACGGCAACAATGTAGATATCGATAATGAGAGCTCCATGCTGGCGGAGAATCAGCTCAAATATCAGGGCCTGATAACTGCCATCAACCATGAGTTTACTAACCTTCAGACAGTAATGAAGTAAAATACGGTAATGCAGTAAAATAATTGGAGGGAATTTAGATGAGCATGTTTTCGGCTTTTAACATCAATGCATCCGGCATGACAGCCCAGAGATACCGCATGGATATCATCTCTGAGAACGTGGCTAATGCCAATACGACCCGGACAGCAGAGGGTGGCACTTACCGCAGAAAGGTAGTGACTTTTGCGGAGAAAGGCGGTCAGACCTCCTTCAGTCATGTGCTGGGAAAGGCGGCTTACAGCCACGGGTATACCGGCCAGGGCGTGAAGGTGAGCGGTGTCTACAAAGATTATGAGACGGAGATGAACATGGTCTACGACCCTTCCCATCCCGATGCGGACGAGAATGGCTATGTTACATATCCCAATGTGAATATCATAACCGAGATGACCAATATGATCGATGCCAGCCGTGCATATGAAGCTAATGCGACCGCATTCACCGCCAGCAAGTCCATAGCTCAGCGGGGGCTTGATATAGGTAGGAGCTGATTGAATAATTGACAGGACGGGGCCTGAGAAAAAGCAGGCCCGTTTGTTGTGATAATGTGCGCCCAAGAGGGGAGAAAGAGGTATAGGAGAAATGTTCGTACCATTTTCTTATCGTCTCATTGGGGCAAAATCGGAGGTTTGTTATGGAATTATCAGCAATTACAGGATTGATGGGAGTTACCAGACTTAATAATCTGGAGGAGCTATCCCTCACAGGATCTCTTACCAAGAAGGATGAGAATGTGGACGGCACCCTGTTCGACTCCATATTGAATTCTGCAATAGACAACATCAAGACTACGAACAGTTATCTGTCTGACGCGGAGGACGAGGAGATCAAATTTGCTCTCGGCGAGACGGAGAATACTCACGATCTGACGATAGCGCTGCAGAAGGCGTCCACTGCCCTGCAGTATACGGTAGCTATCAGGGATAAGTTCATGGAGGCATACAAAGAACTTATGCAGATGCAGATCTGACGTACAGCTGGGGCACCCATGCATATTAAATTACTAAGGGAGAAGTATCATGGCTGACAGGCTGAAAGAAATACTCCAAAAAATATTGGATTGGTGGAATAAATTTACTTCCAAGCAGAAGACGATCATCGTATCGATTGCTGCTGCGGTAGTTTTCACCTTTGCAATCATCATTTTTGTGTTCTCCAGACCTAATTACGAGCAACTGGTCACCTGTGAGAACAGTGCTGAGGCAGCTGAGATTGTCAATATTCTGGAATCTGCCGGTATCGAGAACCAGGTGTCTGATAACGGATTGGTTATTTCGGTAGAGAAAAGCCAGCGTTCTTTGGCCATTCTGGCTATGGGCTCCGCAGGTTATGTTCCGGATACGTTCAAGCTGAGCAACTACATGGACTACAGCATGACCACCACTGCCTCCGACCGGGAGAGGATGTATAAGGAGGCCAGGGAAGCAGAACTTGAAATGGCATTCTGTAAGATTGAAGGGGTAAAGGATGCCACGGTCATTATGGATTTAGGACCCCAGAACGGTACCTTGATCGCCCAGGATACACAGGCGACGGCTTTAGTTCAGCTGACGCTGGCTAACAATGCAAACTTTTCTTCAGGCAATGCTGCAGCGATTGCCAGAGCCACGGCAGCTGCTTTGGGAAAGGATACCACAGCCGGCATCACCATACTGGATCAGAAGGGTGAGCTTCTGTTTGCCGGCGGAGACGATTTTTCCAGCGCAGGAATTGCAAACTCCATCCAGGAGCTTCAGAATCAGGCGGAAGCCATGCTGAACAGTCAGGTGACCCGTGTGATCTATGGCACCGGACAGTATGACAATATCACAGTAGCTGCCCGGCTTGACGTGGACTACACCGAGTTTGAGAGGACAATCAAGGAATATTATGTAAATGACGACCGTGATGAGGGTTACATCTTCCATGAAGCCAACTTCGAAAGCAGCAGTACCAACGGTATTAACGGCGTTCCGGGTACGGATTCCAACGACAGCGACATCGGTACGGGCTATATGTATCCTGATTACGGCCGCAGCGAATCCGAGCAAACTGAGAACGAGAGAGACCGACTGGTTAATGAGATGGCCGAGTATCGGAAATCCGTCGCGGGCAGTATCAATTACGATAATTCCTCCATTTCTATCGCCTTGATCTCTTACAGAGAATACAATGAGGATAGGGTCAGGAGACAGGGTCTTTTGACCGACGGAATGACATGGGAAGACTTCAAGGATGCCAACGACGCTGATGTCAGGCTGCAGGTAGACGAGGAGTATTACGCCATGGTGGCCAATGCTACCGGCATAAGCGCGGACCGGATCACCATTATCGCTTATGAGACCCCCATTTTTAACGATGCAGAGGGATTCTCTGTGAGCGCTTCGGACGGCGTGAGCATCGGGATGATCATTCTGATCATTGCTCTGCTGGCATTTGTAGTTCTGCGCACCATGCGGGCAAAGAAGGGCGACGAGGAGGAAGAGGAGCTTTCTGTGGAGAGCATGCTTCAGTCCACCGCAGAAAGCACCGTGGGCGAGATCGACGTGGAGACCAAGTCCGATACGCGCCTGTTAATAGAGAAATTTGTGGACGAGAATCCAGAGGCCGTTGCGAACCTGCTGCGGAATTGGCTGAACGAGGATTGGGGTTAAGGTTTGTGAAAGGAATGAGGTGTCGGTATGGCTAAAAGCGCGACGACAACGGGTCTTGAGGGGCTTAAGGGAGTACAGAAGGCGGCAATACTGCTTATTGTTTTAGGCCCGGAGAGATCCGCCGGTATCTTCAAGCATCTAAAAGAGGAAGAAATTGAGGAACTGACATTGGAAATTGCCAACACCAGGAGTGTGACTCCTCAGGTGAAGGAAGCTGTGATCAACGAATTCTACGAGGTCTGTCTCGCACAGCAGTACATTGCAGAAGGCGGTATCAACTACGCCAAGGATCTGTTGGAGAAGGCTTTGGGCACGGAGAAGGCGCTGGATGTGATCGGCAAGCTGACAGCATCACTGCAGGTAAAGCCTTTCGAGTTTGTGAGAAAGACAGATGCTACCCAGCTGATCAACTTTATCCAGGACGAACACCCTCAGACCATCGCTCTGATCCTTTCCTACCTGTCACCCGGTCAGGCCGCTATCATAATCTCGGCCCTGTCGCCTGATAGACAGGCGGATGTAGCCAGGAGAATCGCCGTCATGGACCGCACCAGTCCCGATGTGATCAAGGAGGTGGAGAAGGTGCTGGAATCCAAGCTGGCAAGTCTGGTAAATCAGGATTACACCATCATCGGCGGCGTGGACGCAGTGGTGGAGATACTGAATACTGTGGACCGCGGAACGGAGCGCCACATCATGGAGACCCTGGAGATCGAGGAGCCAGAGCTTGCCGACGAGATCAGAAAGAAAATGTTCGTGTTCGAGGATATTCTGCTTTTGGACGACAGAGCAATTCAGCGTGTGCTGCGTGACGTGGACAACAATGACCTGGCAATCGCCTTGAAGAGTGCAAACGAGCAGGTGCAGAATGCTATCTTTGGCAACCTGTCCAAGCGTCTTGCGGTCATGATAAAAGAGGATATGGAATTTATGGGACCTGTACGTATGAAGGACGTGGAGGAAGCTCAGCAGAAGATTGTAAATATTATCAGAAAACTGGAGGATTCCGGTGAAATTGTTATCTCCAGAGGCGGAGGTGACGAGATCGTTGTCTAGGAATCTTATCAAGCAATTTAACGCGGTGGATGCAGAAGAAACTCGTGTGATAGACACAAATGAGCTGCTTAAGCGCCGCAGGGAGAGTATTCCTGTAAGAAGACAGGCTGACAGCGACGGATTTACATCCGGCCTGGATGCGGAGGAGATAGAGCTGCCGCCCGAGATGGAGGGAGGTTCCGGGAGCAATGTGATAAAGGCTCAGGAGGATGTCAAGGCCATGTTAGATCAGGCCAATGATGACGCCCAGGCCATACTGGAACAGGCACGCAATGAGGCTGCCCGCCTTGTTGAGGAGGCTAAAGCCCAAGCGGAGAGCCAGAAGAAGAGCATCATGGATCAGGCCAGACAGCAGGGCTATGAAGCCGGTCAGGCCAAAGCCCAGGCTGAGGCAGATGCGGTCAGAAAAGAATTCCAGGAGAAAGCAAAGCAGCTGGAGGCTGAATACCAGCAACGGCTGGATGAACTGGAGCCTCAGTTCGTAGACACCATCACAGCCATTTATGAACATATTTTCCATGTGGAGCTAGGATCCAGCCATGGCATTCTGGAGTATCTAATTTCCACCACCATGCACAAACTGGAGAGCGGCGGAACCTTTTTGATTCATGTCTCCAAGGAGGATTATTCCTACGTTACGATGCAAAAAGCGCAGCTTCTGGCCGGTACGGCATCAGGAACCGGCACTGTGGAGATTGTGGAGGATCTGACACTTGGAAAGAATGAATGCCTGATCGAGACGGACAGCGGTATTTTTGACTGTGGTCTCGGTACCCAACTGGCGGGTTTAAAGCAGAAGCTGATGCTGCTGGCCTGGTCGAAGGAGGATTGAGGGCTTGCGCAGTATTAATATAAATTTTGAGAAATATGAAAAGGTTCTGGAGCAGAGCTTTGTTCGCAGAATGGGAAAGGTAGTAAATGTGGTGGGCCTGACCATAGAGTCGGCCGGACCTGACGCAAAGCTGGGGGATGTCTGTCAGATTTTTCCCGAGGGCGAGGATGTTCGGCCTATCATGGCGGAAGTAGTCGGGTTTAAGGATAAGAAGACACTGCTGATGCCTTATGATGCCGTGGACGGTATTGGTTTGGGAAGTTTAGTGGAGAATACGGGAAATCCCCTGCTGGTACTGGTGGATGATAGTCTGCTGGGAAAAGCCCTGGATGGTCTGGGACGCCCTGTGGACGGCACCCCTCCGGTAGGAACACCGTACACTGTGGAGGCATCACCTCCGGATCCCATGGAAAGGGAGATTATAGATGAGGTGCTGCCCCTGGGCGTCAAAGCGGTGGACGGTCTGATTACCGTGGGAAAGGGTCAGCGAATCGGTATCTTTGCGGGATCCGGCGTGGGAAAATCGACCCTCATGGGAATGTTTGCAAGGAATACAAAGGCGGACATCAACGTGATCGCGCTGATTGGAGAGCGAGGGCGTGAAGTTCGCGAATTTATAGAGAGGGATCTGGGAGAAGAAGGAATGCGCCGTTCTGTGGTGGTGGTGGCAACCTCTGACAGACCGGCTCTGGAACGCAACAAGGCGGCTAAGACGGCAACTGCCATTGCGGAGTATTTCCGGGATCAGGGCAAGGATGTGCTGTTGATGATGGATTCCCTGACGCGGTTTTCCATGGCACAGAGAGAGATTGGCCTGGCAAGCGGGGAACCTCCTGTGAGCAGGGGATACCCTCCCAGCGTGTACTCCGAGATGCCAAAGCTTCTGGAGCGGGCAGGACGGGCTGCAAAGGGTTCCATTACAGGACTGTACACAGTGCTGGTGGACGGCGATGACTTCAATGAGCCCATCACGGACACTGCCAGGAGTATTTTGGACGGTCATATTATGCTTGACCGAAAGCTGGGTCACAAGAACCATTACCCGGCCATTGATATCCTGCAGAGTATTTCCAGGTGTATGAGCCAGATTGCCGCCAGGGATCACAAGCAAGCTGCAGGCAAACTAAAGACTGTGCTTGCCACCTACAATGAGGCGGAGGACCTGATCAATATTGGCGCTTACAAGAGCGGAAGTAACCCTTCCATCGATTATGCCATCTCTAAGATAGATGCGGTGAACGGCTTCCTGTGTCAGGAGACGGAGGAGAAGTTTGATTTCGATACCAGTGTGGCCATGCTGCAGGGACTTTTTGAAGATTAAGGAGTAAGTTTATGGCGCGGTTTCGCTACTCCATGCAGAGTATTCTGGATATCAAGCTGAAGATGGAGACCCAGGCCAAGCAGGATTTCTCTGCTGCCAGGGCGGCTCTGGACCGGGAGGAGGAGAGGCTTGCGCTTCTCATCGACAGGAAGAAGGGCTATATGGATCGGGCAGCGCAGCTTTTGTCGGGAGATCTGAATCTTCAGGATATTGAGGAGAATAAGACTGCGATATTGACTATGGACGACTTTATTGCGGGTCAGCGGGAGCGGGTCGCAGCGGCGGAGCGGAATCTGGAAAAAGCCAGACAACGTCTCACTGAGGTGATGCAGGAGCGGAAGACCCATGAGAACCTGAAAGAAAAAGCCTTTGATCAGTTCCTTGTGGAGGAGAACAGACGGGAAGGCAAAGAAGTGGACGAACTGACCAGCTACGTCTACGGACAGCGCATAAGTGAGAAGAGTAAGGAGAAAGTGCCAGTCTAGGCGGAATGAGAGGATGCTATGGCAAGTGGATTGACTGCTGAGGCACAAGCTGAAAAAAATAGAATACAGAATGAGAAAAAGCAATTAAAAAGAGATCAGAAGAATCAACGTCGTGAGGCAAAACGCCGCGCCAAGGAGATTGCCAAGCAGGAAGAGGCGCTGGGCGACGAGGAGGGGAACGGTCTTGTGACATTCGGTGCCACAGTGTTGATCGTAGCTTTGTGGCTGGCTGTGATCTGCGTGATCATCAAACTGGACATCGGTGGCTTTGGAAGCTCAGTACTGACGCCCATTCTTAAGGATGTACCGGTTGTGAACAAAATTTTGCCGGGTACCGTAGTGACGGAGACCAATAATCCTGAAAGCTATGGCGGTTATTCCAGTCTGACGGAGGCTGTAAATTATATCAGGGAGTTGGAACTGGAGGTAGAGCGGCTTCAGAATGCCTCCAACGTGAAGGACGCTGACCTGGAGAAACTGCGTGCGGAGGTACAAAGACTTAAGGAGTTTGAAGATGCTCAGGTGGAGTTTCAGAGAATTCAGAACGAGTTTTACGAAGAGGTTGTATACTCCGATAAAGGCCCCGGCGCTGAGGAATATAAAAAATGGTATGAGGGGATGAACCCTTCCCTGGCGGAATCCCTGTACAGGCAGGTGATAATCCAGCTTGAGGAGAGCACGCAATTTCAGGAGTATGTCAGCACCTTCACCAACATGAAGCCCAAGGCGGCAGCAGCTTTACTGGAGGAGATGACTGATCTGAATGAGGTGGCAAAGATACTGAATGCAATGAACGCTGGTGCCCGGGGTGACATCATGAATCAGATGTCGGCGGAATTTGGCGCTAAGGTGGCATCAATTATGAATCCAGACACTTAAGAAAAAACTGTTATCTGCCGAAATAATTATTTGAGAAGAGCTTCAAGGGCGGTACTGCTGCCTGAGAGTTTTTCTATATATGTTTCAATGTACATTGAAAATTGAAGAAAGGAGGTCAGAAATGACAAGTACACCTGTAAAGGATGTAGGTTCTGTCTTAAGCAGCCTGACTGCAGTAGTGGGCAATAATGCCAAGACAGTAGCCGGAAATGGATTTCAGACAGTGCTGAGCGATCAGACGGACAGGGGAGCTGCCGACGGCCGTACAGGAAATGCCCGGTCGGAGAAAGCACAGGAAGCCGTAAAGAAGACGCCTGGTGATTCCTTAAAAGCCAAGGATGCCCATAGGGCGAGAGTGGCGGACAAGGGATCTGCAAAAGGTGAAGAGGCACTTCAGGAGAAATCCGGTGAGATCCCTGATGAAAAGCTGGAAGAGGCCGCAGAAGTGCTGGTAACAGCAGCCGCTGATTTATTACAGCAGATTGCCGATACCTTTGGCGTCAGTCCTGAGGAACTTGCAAATGTGATGCAGGAACTTGGGATGGAGAGTTTGGACGTACTGGATCAGGGAAAGCTGGGAGAACTGCTCCTTAAGCTTGGCGGTGCGGAGGATGTCTATGCACTGGTGACCAACGGCGAGCTCTATGAGAAATATCAGGAGCTTATGGAGAGCTTGAAAGCTCTGCTTCAGGAAGCAGGCGAAGAGCTTGAACTCAGCCCCGAACAGCTTCAGACAGCACTCCAGCAGGAAGAACCCGATCAGGAAGTAATTCCTGTGGAAATGGTTCAGGCAACTGAGGACATTGAGCAGGAGAAGCCGGTAAAGCAGGAGGATGCGGAGAACCGTGAGACTCAGGGCACTGAGAGACCCTTGGAAGCTGAACAGACACAGACCGCTGCAGGAACCGTAGAGAGTCAACAGACCGGTGAAAAAGACAGCCAGACAGAGACAGGCAAGAAACAGGGCGAGTCGGATAGAGACGGACGCGAGAATCTGTTTACACAGCATTTCCGGACGGATCAGTTCCAGACCCAGTTTGGCACTCAGGTACAGCAGCCGGCAGCATCCAATGTATGGAGCACGGACACTCAGGATATCATGCGCCAGATCATGGATTACATGAGAATTCAGGTAAGGCCTGACGCAACCAACCTGGAGATGCAGCTTCATCCGGAGAGCCTGGGAACCCTTCACATTCAGGTGGCTTCCAGAGGAGGCGTGCTTACGGCTAACTTTATCACTCAGAATGAAGCCGTGAAAGTGGCGCTGGAGAGCCAGATGGTCCAGTTGAGAGAGAGCTTTGAGCAGCAGGGCGTCAAGGTGGAGGCCATTGAGGTCACCGTCCAGTCACACGCTTTTGAGAGAAACCTGGAACAGGGCAGGGGCCAGAGCAATGAACAGAGCCAGCCGGCAAAGAAGACAAGAACCAGAAGGATCAACCTTGACGATTCTCTTGAAATGGAGAATCTGGAGGAAGAGGACTCGCTGGCAGCCGAGATGATGGCGGCGAGCGGAAGTCAGGTGGATTACACCGTATGACAAAAGTAAGAACCATTAAAGAATTCAAAAATGAGAGAAAGGAGAATGCAGATGCCTTTAATGCAACCCGTTGAAAACGGAAAAATTGTTGAGACAGAATCTCAGAATTCATTAAAGAACAAGGCCAATACAAAAAACGGCATGGACAAAGAGGCGTTCCTGCAGCTTCTGGTAGCCCAGATGCGATATCAGGATCCTCTGGAACCCACTTCCAACACGGAATATATTTCCCAGTATGCACAGTTCTCACAGGTTGAGCAGATGCAGAATATGGCAGGGACCATGGAACTTCAGAGAGCAGCCTCTCTGGTAGGTCAGGAGGTCTATATCAAGACGACCACATCCACGGGAGATACCAAGTATGTGTTCGGTCGTGTGGACTATGTAGTATATGAAAATGGCAAAGCGTACCTCTCCATCGAGGAGCAGCTCTATTCGCTGGATGATCTGGATACTGTGGTAGACAAGACTTATCAGGCTGCTTATGATAAGGCGTACAGTTTCACTGTCAAGCTTAACAAACTTCCTGTGGTGTCAGGTGTGGATCTGACAGACGCAAAGGCAATCGAAGAATTGAGAGAGATCTACGAGGGCATGAGCGACTACGAGAAGGGATTCCTGGCAAAAGACACTGTGGATCGCTACAACAAGTATGTTGAAAGGATCAAGAAGGTTTATGCAGCCGCAGGTCTGGATGAGCATGGAAACAAGATTGAGGACGCCGGAGACGCAGACAACGAGAACGGCAGCACGGAGGGTGCCGAAGAACCATAATGGGGGCTTGAGGAAAATGGATGTTCAGAATAACGGATACCTTTCCATTGAGCAGTTGACTGACCGATATCTAACCGGAGCAAAGAGAGCGGAATCCCCAAAGACTGCAGAAGGATTTTCCTTCCAGCAGATTCTGGAGCAAACCAGCGCACAGAAGACAGTGGGGAACCTGAGATTTTCCAAGCACGCACTGGGACGGTTGAACGACCGGAACATCGAGCTCAGCGCCGGACAGCTGGAGCGGCTGAACGACGGAGCCAGGAAGGCGGAGCAGAAGGGCATCAGAGAATCCCTTGTGATCGTGGACCAGCTGGCGTTTATCGTAAATGTGCCCAATCAGACGGTAGTCACAGCAATGGACAGCACAGAGACAACTGAAAACGTATTCACCAATATCAACGGAGCGGTTATTATATAGCCGGACCTTACAAGGAGGTTATGGCTTCCCGAATGACAGAGGGAGGCTGCCCGCCCCGTTTCCTTAAGGAGGAACAAGCACTATGATGAGATCACTTTACTCTGGTGTGGCCGGACTGAGAACCCACCAGACCAAGATGGACGTAATCGGTAACAACATCGCGAACGTGAACACGACGGCATTTAAGTCCAGTTCCATCGTGTTTCAGGATCTGATGAGCCAGACTACACAGAGAGCCAGCGGCGCTAACGCCACCACCGGACGCGGCGGTATCAACGCAAGGCAGATCGGTCTGGGCGTAAAATCCGGCGCCATCAATATCAATGTCACAGGACAGGGCGCCGCTCAGTCCACCGGTAATCCCTTTGACATCATGATTACCGGAAGCAATTTCTTTGTTGTGAGCGATGGCTTACAGAACTACTTTACTAGAGACGGTTCTTTCTATGTTGACGGTATGGGAAACCTGGCTATGACCAGCACCGGCTATACCGTTATGGGATGGCAGGTGGATCCTGAGACCGGAAATATCTATAGGGATAACGTTACTGCACTGCGGATCATGAGCACTGCAAATATGACTTATCCCCCCGAGGCGACCACTCAGGCATATATGGACGGTATTATCGATAAGTACGACACTGACGTGACCAGCGCCAACGGCAAGGTGGTAAACCTGAATTTCTTTGACGCACGGGGATATGAATACACTGCCAGATTCGTATTCAAACAGTCGGATGATGTGGATACTTATAGTCTGGAGCTGAAGGAAATCCTGGACGAAGACGGAAATAAGATTGATCTGGGAGACGGCGTGCTGTTCGGCAACGCCAACACAACCCAGATTAAGTCTGGCAAGGTATCCTTTGACACCACCAATTATACATGGGATGCTACCGGCAAGTTGATTGACAATGGTACCGGCGAGGTTTTGGCTGACCTGGGCCAGATGTACCAAGGTGGCGTATTAAAGGCCCGGAATGAAGAGTGTTCCCTGACATGGACGGATAAAGAAACCAACTCAACGGTTACTGAGACCAGAACCGTACAGGAGCAGTTGGATGCCATTGCGAAGGCATACGGCTATGAGGGGGCTACGGAAGAGTTCCTGAATCTGCTGGTTGATGCTCCTGGAGATGATGGGCCTCCAGTTGTGGAAGGTGCTCGGCTTTCTGTACAGGAAATGCTGAATAACCTGGCACAGACGCCCGGCGGAGTGGCAGTTGGTGCCGGTATGACCCTGCCTGCCGCAGCGTTTGAAACCGTAGGACGTTTGTTTGACGGTGTTACCATTGCCTTTGACCATGACAACGGTGATTTTGCCGGTGTTAACGGCCAGCAGACTGTTCAGGATGTTATCCTCAGCCTGTCCGCACTGGGCGGAAACTTCTCTGATATCACCATTAATCTCGGAGATCTCTGCTCGCTTAACAACAAGGGAACTTCCACCACAAGCGCTACCAGCGGAAGCAACGATCCCTCTACTCTGGGCGTTGGTTCAGGACGTCGTCCGGGCGATATGATCGGCGTTTCCATCCAGCAGGACGGCATGATCTATGCAAGCTATGACAACGGTATGACAAGACTTTTGGGTCAGATCGCTACCGCAGCTTTCGCTAATGCCTCCGGTCTCGAGAAGCAGGGAGATAACCTGTACTCTGCGACCATGAACTCCGGTGAGTTTAACGGAATCGGCGTGGATGTGACAGAGGGCGGCGGCTACATGACCACCGGCCAGCTGGAGATGAGTAATGTGGATCTGTCCTTAGAGTTCACGGAGATGATCACCACCCAGCGTGGTTTCCAGGCAAACAGCCGTATCATCACCGTCTCCGACACTCTGCTTGAGGAGCTTACGAACCTGAAGCGTTAATGATTTAGTCGGATAATATAAATCAATAAAGATTCAGGCAAGAATTAACAACATGAATTTTCAGTTTTTTCTTGCAATAAAGCCACATATATGGTAAAACAATAGGGGAGCGGAATTCCGTTCCCCTATATTGATTACATATTATCAGAGGCTACTGCATGATAGAAGTAACAAAGCTCAACGGGATAAAGATTCTTGTGAATCCCCTGCTGTTCGAGGTCGTAGAGGAGACACCGGATACGGTGATCACTCTTACCACGGGGAAAAAAATAATTGTAAAAGAAAGTAGACAAGAGATAAAAAATCTTGTAAAATTGTATAGAAAGGATATTTTTGCGGATTAATTCAGAAGATGCAGAATGATAGGTGATTCGTGTGGATATAGCATCATTAGCAGGTTTAGTTCTATGTTTTGCAATGCTCTTGTTCGGTGTCATTAACAGTGCCGGCATTGAGAATCTGGTCAAAGAATATATGGATGCGCCTTCTGCGATTATTACGTTCGGAGGGGCTACCTTTGCTACACTGACATCTCTCAGCATGGCGGACTTTGTCGGTGGTCTGAAGAGTTTTACACTGATTTTCAAGGCGCCGGCTCTGAATACTGCAGAGATGATCCAGAAAATCATAGAACTTTCAAATATTGCCCGTAAGGAAGGTCTGCTCTCTCTGGAGGAGGCCGCTTCCGACATGGAAGAACCTTTTTTGAAAAAAGGGATTCTGCTGGTGGTGGACGGCACGGATCCTGATTTAGTGCGTGCTATTATGGAGACTGAGCTTGTCAGTATTGAAGGCAGGCACAAGACCCGTATTGGTTTCTGGGAGACATGGGCTTCCATGGGCCCTGCCTGGGGAATGATAGGTACCTTGGTAGGTCTGGTAGATATGCTTTATCACATGACTGATACTGCGGCGCTGGGACCTGCTATGGCAGTGGCTCTTATCACTACGCTGTACGGATCACTGCTGGCAAACTGGATTTGTCTGCCTGTGGCTGCAAAGCTGAAAGCCGACAACGAGGGTGAGATGATGATGAAAGAAGTCATGATCGAAGGCCTGCTTTCCATTCAGGCAGGTGAGAACCCCAGGGTCATCGAGGAGAAGTTGAAATCCTTCTTAGCACCTAAAGACAGGGAGACCGCCAGTGAAGAAGCAGGGGGTGAGGAGTAATGGCAAAGCGCAAGGAGGACGCACCGGCACCCGGATCGCCGGCGTGGATGGCTACCTTCAGTGACTTGATGAACCTATTGCTTTGTTTCTTTGTTATGCTCTTTGCCATGTCCAACATGGATGAGGCAAAGTTGGCTGCACTGGTCGCAGCTATGAACAACACAGTCAGCATGTTTGAGGCGGGAGCCGCAGCAATCGGAGACGGCATTCTCGTCAGCAACGGCGTCAGCCAGTTGAATGAACTTGACCAATACATAAACAGCACCGGCAAGAGCTCGAACAGTATAACAGACAGTGAACAGATGCAGGAGTTTGAGAGATTTCCTGAGGGTGTGACCGTAGAACAGCTGCAGGAAGCCATGGACGCGCTGGCTATTCAGGAGAATGAGGAGTTGGCTGAGTTGGTGGAGGAAGTACTGGCGGACAACAGTATTGCCGATCAGGTGGATGTAACCTTTACCGCACAATATGTGCAGCTTACCATGAACGGAGCCCTTCTGTTCGACTCTGGCAGCGCAGAGCTGAAGCCTGAGGCTGAGAATGTTTTGGATAAGGTTGCTGTAATTCTGGATCGGTACAGTGAAGGCACTGTGGAGATCGAAGGTCACACAGACAATAGACCTATACACAATGCTTTGTATAACAGTAATGAAGAGTTGAGCAGCGCCAGAGCGCTTTCCGTGTTCTATTATCTGGTGGACCATACTTATCTGGATCCTGCAAATTTACAGCATGCAGGCATGGGAGAGCGCAAGCCCGTCGCCAGCAACAGCACGGACGAGGGCAGGCGCAGCAACAGAAGAGTTGAGATCAGGATTTATAATCCTTCCCATTGATACAAGCGAAATAGAGAAACAAAGAGGGTAGTGTAAAATGAAAAAGAACTTGTTGAGTGTAATAATCCTGGCGCTTCTAGTGGTAAATATTGTGCTGACGACTATCATGATGGTCAGTGTGATCAGTACCAACGGAAAGACAGGCGATCTGGTCACCACGATTGCCTCGGTGATGAATCTGGAGCTCACCGGCCCCGGCGACTCTGCCAACAATGTGCCACTTTCTCAGACCGCCACATATCCGCTGTCAGATCGCCTGATGATACAGATCAGACAGGGTGTGGATGCAGAGGGGAAGACTGTCGGTCACAGCATGGTCATCTTCTACATGTCTTTGGCTATGGATATGGAGCATGAGGATTATGCGAAGCTTGGCAGCGCCGAAACTCTGGCAGGTCTTGAGATTCAGATAAAGGATGCTGTTGCCTCCGTGGTCAGGGAATATACCGAACAGGAATTCAATGATAATTTTGATCAGGTGAAAGCAGAAATTCTTGCTGCTATACAGGATTTGTTCCAGTCCAGATTCGTTTACAGGGTATCCATCAGCGATGTGATATTCCAGTAAGAATGTAGGAAGAAGGGCAAGCGCCCTTGGAAAGGGAGCGTACACTCCCAGAAAAATGTGGAACAAAGGAGGTGAGCTTTCGTGGGCGAGGTTCTGTCACAAAACGAAATAGATAACCTGCTGGCCGCGCTGTCAACCGGTGAACTGGACGCAGACCAAATGCAGGAGAGTACTGAGAAGCAAGTCAAGGATTATGACTTCAGCCGCCCTACAAAGTTCTCCAAGGAGCATTTAAGGACTCTTGAAATGATATTTGAGCACTATGGCCGTTTGATTTCCACCAATCTTCCCGTATATCTGCGGAAGAATGTACAGGTCACTGTGGCCAGTTCAGAGACTGTTACTTTTAGCGAATTTACCAATGCCCTTGCAAATCCCGTTATATTGGGAATTATAAATTTTTCTCCGCTGAACGGCACGATCCTTATGGATCTGGCAACCAATCTTGGCTATGCAATGCTGGACAGAATGCTGGGAGGAAGCGGTGCTCCTCTGGAGAAGAGCAGGGAATTTTCGGATATAGAGATGACGATCATACAGAAGATCCTGGTCATGTTTACGCAGCTCCTCAGGGATCCGTGGAAAAATGTGATCGAGGTCTCGCCTGTGATGCAGCGTCTGGAGACAAATCCCCAGTTTGCACAGGTCATTTCGCCTAACGACATGATAGCCATCGTCACCCTGAACATGAAGATCGGTGAAGTAGAGGGCTTCATGAATATATGTCTTCCATTCTTTACCCTGGAGGATGTCATGGATAAGTTGAATACCAGATTCTGGTTTTCGACCATGCAGGAGAATCATGATGAGAACTATGAGATGTACATTGAATCGTTGATTCGAAAGGTGGATATTCCCATACGTGCGGTTCTTGGAAGAAGCACTATCTCTGTCAGCGACTTTATGAACCTGCAGGTTGGTGACTGTATTCGTCTGGATTCCAAGGTGGATGACGATATGAATGTGTATGTAGGCAATATAAAAAAATTTACCGCATTGCCCGGCGCCGAAAAAGATTCCTACGCTGTTCGGATCACTTCGGTTATCAGAGAGGAGGAGTAGACAATGGATG
>JAFLRO010000050.1 GCA_022511425.1 Acetatifactor sp. | reverse complement strand
AAGGGATTTATCTGGATCATATGGTACTTGTCAGCAAGAAGGGAAAGTACAAAGAGCTCAATGAGGCTTCGGAAGCCTTTTTTGAGTGGTGGAACAGCGAAGACATCAGCATGGATACTTTTCCAAGCGAAACAGTACTTTCCGTGGATGGCCGTGTAGTAAAGCTTACATCCGAAGAATTGCAGTTTGTAAAAGACTATTTTGGTGATCCGGATTACGAGCAATTTGTGGCACCCTATGTTGTAAAACCTTTGTGGGACGGTGGAAGCAAAGAAGATGCCATTATGGGAAAGATAGAGGTCATCATGGGAGCAGCAGCTCTTGTGATTGGCTTGATCTTGCTGAGCGTTGCATTTCTGTTTGAGCGAAAGAATGGCCAAAAGAGTGGTCGAAAGAATGGGCAAAAAGAAAATGCGGTTCCATACGCGGACATGCGACACGGTTCGGCAGGATTTAAGAAATATATGGATGGTGTAGTAAAGAAGCTGTCGGCGGAGCAAAAAGCGGAGGTTGTGTATTTGATCAATAGCGGCAAAACCCTGGAAGCTATCAAGGCTTTCAGGGACATGACGGGAATCGGTCTGGCACAAGCCAAGGATGCTGTTGATCACTATGATGTTTACCTAAAATGAGTTTTGTGCCAGTTGATTAAAGGAGGTACAGTAAGGAGCAGGAATTACCGGATTGCAAAAAGACGGGATATGTCAGCGGTCACATTGGCTGCCATGTCCCGTCTATTATGGGTGCAGTTTAGAAATTCTGTCACTTCTGCATAGGATACCCTGATACAGTTACCTAATCATCACTTTGTTTTTCGGCATATTTTAACAACAATATCATTGCCATAATCATTCTTTACTTCAAACTCTATATCAGCTATACTAATATCTTGTATATCAGCCAAGGTCTCCGTGCAAATAACATCAATCCATGGTTGTGGCATAGGCTTAACCGACAAGTTTATCCTCTCGGTAATATCACACCCAAGCTGCTTTCTGGCATCCTGAATATTTCGAATCACATCTCTTGCTGCGCCTTCTTGAATAAGGTCATCATTCAAAGTCAAATCTAACGATACTACTATGCCATTTTTGCTTTCAACATTATGACCGTCTTTGGCTTGGTAAGTAACCAAAACAACCCTCGAATCCAGTTCCTCCTCATTTCCATTGATATCAACTATAACTTTGTCTTTTTGAAGTTTAAAATTACCTTTCTTTATAGCTGCAATAATAACTGGAATTCTATCAGGATAAAGAGTTTTGATTTCGTTAAAGTTTGGAGCATAATTCACCTTTGCGATTTCATCCACTACATCAAGAACTTCAACTTTCTTCACATTTAACTCTTCAGCAATAATATCTGAGAATTCTACAATGATTTCATCCAGGGTGTTATCCGGAAGAGCAACATAAAGCAAAGAGAGAGGCTGTCTGTTTTTCACTTTATTTTTGTTTCTGATCGAACGTCCAAGATAAATCGTCTCCTGAACTAATTCCACCTTTTGCAGCAGTTCTTCATTCTTCATAGTTTCTGGCAGATCCGGCCAATCAGTCAGATGAACTGATGCATTCTCTTCTAATGCAGTCTTTCCAATCAGAAGTTGATACAATTCCTCAGAAATAATTGGTGCCACCGGAGCCAGCAACTTCGTTGTATTAATCAATACATAGTGTAATGTTTCATAAGCGCTTCTCTTGTCCTCAGTCATATCCTTTCCCCAGAATCTACGTCTGGACCTGCGGATATACCAATTGGTCAGCCCATCAATAAGATCTGCCAAATACACCACATATCTGTTAACCTGATAATCATCCATATTCTGGCGGATATTTTCTTCTGTTTTATAAAGTTTAGCAAGTATCCAATTATCAAGCTGGTTGCTGCTTGATGGAATCTTGGGCTCTGTGGAAAAATAGCCATCTATATCCGCATAAGAAACAAAAAACTTACATGCATTCCAGTATGGCAAAAGAATTTGCTGGTATGCATCTTGAATGCCGCTTTCATCAAACAACAAATCCCCGATAAGCATTGCATTGGTTTGATAAAGGTATAACCTGAAGGAATCAGTTCCAAACTTTCGCATCAGCTCCATTGGATCTGTGTAATTCTTCGAGGACTTAGAAAGCTTTTTCCCATCCTTTGCCAAAATAGTTCCATGCACAATACAATTTTGGAAAGCCGGCTTATCAAAAAGCGCAACAGCCAATACATGCAAATAATAAAACCAACAACGAATCTGGCCGGTATATTCCACTATAAAATCACACGGAAAATGAGACTCAAACCACTCTTTGTTCTCAAAGGGATAATGCTTCTGGGCAAAAGGAACAGATCCGCTCTCAAACCAACAATCCAAAACCTCAGGTACTCTTCTCATTGTACCTTTACAACACTTACAGGGAAATGTTACTTTATCCATGTATTGTCTATGCAGGTTGTCCAGTGTGATTCCACTTGCCGCCCGGATTTCCTCAATACTTCCTAAAACGACTCTCTCACCGCACTCATCACACTGCCAAATAGGAATAGGCGTGCTCCAATATCTGTTACGGGAAATATTCCAATCCCTTGCGTTATCTAACCAATTTCCAAATCTCCCATGCTTGATAGTCTCAGGTACCCAATTAATGTCTTCATTTGTTTGTATTAAGCGATCCTTTACCTTTCCAATATCAAAATACCAGGCATCCATCGCCTTGTATATCAAAGGACGCTTGCACCTCCAACAATGCGGATAATTGTGCTCTATCGTGCCATCTGCAACCGCCTTTCCACGATCATATAAAAACCTGATAATGATCGGGTTCATCTCAATCACGTTTTTTTCAGAATCAGGGTCATAAAAGTCCGATATTTCTTCGGTAAAATGTCCCTTTTCGTCAACAGGATTCACAAGGGGGATATCGTTAGCCTTGCATGTCCAATAATCATCCTCTCCAAAAGCTGGCGCGGTATGAACAATGCCAACACCTTCATCTGAACCCACATAATCTGCAGTTACAACACGAAAAGCACCCTTTTCTTTGGCTTCTGCAAAGTATGGAAAAAGCGGTTCATATGTTAATCCGACCAAATCCCTACCCTTACATTCTTTTACAACGAAAGGTTCTTTTCCAAAAACTTTCTCAAACTTAGAAAGAATATTTGTGCACGCAATAAATATTTCTTCTCCAACATCAACGAACGAATAATCCAAATCTTTTCCAACCGCTAAACACAAATTGGAGGGAAGTGTCCAAGGGGTAGTTGTCCACGCGAGCATATATGTCGGTTTACCGTTGATCTCCGGAGCAGGATCCAATTTGAATTTTGCGATGATCCAACGATCCTGACGAAGTCTTGTTGAATCCGATTCTCTTGTATCCGAGATAGATAACGAAGTTTCACAATGCATGCAATACGGAGTCACCCTATAATCTCTATAAATGTATCCTTTTTCATAACATTGCTTAAACGCCCACATTACACTTTCCATGAAGGGCTTATTCATGGTCTTATAAGCCCCATCATAGTCTACCCAGCGGGCCATTTGATTCACATAGTCAATCCAGGCATCATTGTTGCTCGATACAATTTCAAAGCATTTTTCATTGAATTTGTCAATTCCTATACTTCTCTCTATTTCATTCTTATCCTCTATTCCCATCAAAGTCTCCGCTTGATGTTCAATTGGCAGACCATGGCAATCCCATCCCCATACCCGTGGGACAGAGAACCCCCGCATGGTCCAATATCTTGCAATCATATCCTTGATAAAAGAGACAAGTACCGTTCCATGATGTGGTTTTCCTGTGGGAAATGGAGGTCCGTCATAAAAAACAACTTCCCTTCCCTTTTTCTCCTCAACAGATTTTTCAAAAATGTGATTCTGATTCCAAAATCCCAATACTTTGTCCTGTATTTCTACGATATCCAATTTTGCATTTAACTCAGCATACTTTGGCTTGATTTTCATATCTTTGCTCCATTCTTTTTTATGAAAACTTATCCTGCTTCAAGAAATGTTGTTCATAATATATCTCGTTTTCCGATTTCTATCGCATTATATGTTTGTCGAGAGACTCCTATCTTTTTAGCTGTAATCTCTTGCGAAACTCTCACGTTCGCACGTACACCGGCAGTCCATCTCTAAACCGCTCTGTAACAACATTCTTCAGTTTATCAATATCGCTTATATCAACATCCATACCTGGCCCCCTTTCTTAAAATAAACGGCGATTTCCGAAATCATTCACATCGTCACTGAGTCATTTTTTTGTCAGGATGGAAGCAAAAAAACAGCCATACTTGTAAAAATACAAATGTTGGCTGTTTGAATCTGTTTTTAGGAATAAAAAAGTTCCCACCGTAAACGGCAGGAACTTCTAATGCTCTTAATCCATTTACGACATACCAACATATGCGTTCTCTGTAACGGGAGAAAACCGTCAGCATCTACTTGAACCAGCTTTCGTGCTGCAACTCGGGAGGGATTCTATATTTATTCTACTTGTACCGTTTCTCAGCAAACACGGCTCTCTGTGACTTTTGAAATAAATATATTGTCTCCGTCATCGTCTTTATGATTTCGAATTATATGTTATTATATTGTGCGTACATATTCTTGTCAAGCGTTTTAATTTAGTTTAGCTTTGAACTTCGGTCATCTTCTTGGAAGCAGCTATTCCATGGAGTTGGGCACTGTGGATACCGGTTCCCCGTACAGCACGCCCCTGCTGCCGGTGCCTATAAAGAAGCGTCCGAAGACCCTCTTATCCCCATCGATGCTGTTGATATCGCCGAAACACTGCCGGTCGTTGTTCAGCTTCTGGAAAATCCTACCCCGGTCAAGACTGCGGAAAAAACCGTAGTTCCCACCGATATTGGCGTTGACATATAGGGCTTTCTCCTCCCGCATATAATCCCCGTCCGGGCGAAGCAGCCCAAGCCCCAGGTGATAGAAACGATCCGCAGGATCTCCAAGCCTTTCAGCCCTTATGAAGGCCGGCTCGCTCCCTTCCCCCATCTCACACTGCAGTCTCCAGAGCCCCTTTTCTCCCGCAGCAAAATAAATCACGCCGGACCTGCCGCTCTCCACGCGTACCTCCGTCCTGTCCGCACAGTCAATGATCGTAAAGTCTATCTCCTGGTCCAGACCCTGCACTTCTAGCTGCTGATAGGTGCCGCCGCCGTCCCGGCTCAAGTATAAATCTGAGTGGTCGCCGAATCCGTAAAAGATTTTGCTGTTCATCCGGTCGGAAAAGACTTTAAAGCCTCCGTCTATCTTCCTTTTGCCCTCTTGGTCAAAGACTTCGATCTGCTCAAAAGTCTTCCCCTGATCGTGGCTTACCACGACCATATCCAGGGGCAGACGGATCCCTCTGGCAACAGACCACACAAGGTTTTGTCCGTCTGGAGACATGGCCACCCAGCCGCTGTTTACATTGGGCATCTCAATCCGGTGAAGCGCCTCATCCAGCTTATCGCTGAGTCCGAAGGGCATGGGCAGACGCTCGAAACTCTTACCGTTATCCCGGGAAAGGATCAGACCGCCCTTGGTCATACCCGTCCAGTTTCCTCTGGGTGTCACCGCTATCAGATTTGGATCCTGATCGGAATAATCCGCGTTCAGACAGGTCACATAGCGGTTACCGTCCGCGTCCGCAAAGGAATTCTCACAGGGTTTCGTAAGATCCCGGAAGGCAAATCCGCCCAGATCCCCAAGGATATCCAGAAGCAGTACATCACCCGAGGGCGGCGCGTAAACATTAATGTGTACGGTCTCCTCCACGCCGTCCGACCAGTCGGTGAATTCTACCACATCCGCCAGAAGATTCCGGGTGCGAAATACGCCGGAACCCGTGTTGAACCAAGCCTGATTTTCGTCATTCGGATCTATTTTCAAGTCCGTCATCCAGTGAACCATGGAATGTCTGCTATTGTACTCCGGCTTCATATAGGATGTCCGGATCGTCACCACTCCCACGTCCAGATCGTGAAGAATCTCTTCCCAAGTCTCGCCGTAATCCAGTGAGCGATAGATGCTGTCTCCCTTACTCTTTCGAATGGTGGAACAGATCACTAAGCCCGGTATGCGCAGGTTCACGTCGATTCCACTAAAGCCCAAATGCAGACAGGGTTTCTCCGACCCGGGAAAATCAGGTACGCAGCGCTTATCCCAGTCGGGTGTGATATCCCGAGCCTCGCCGACTCTTGTGCGGGAATGTCCATCTTCCATAATTTTGTATAGTTCATATCTCACCACATGTCCATCCGTCACCTTACCGGCATCGCAGCTGTAACCTAGTTCCGGGCGGAAAAGCGTTTCACACCTTGAGGCGTATGTCACATACAAAAAACATTTGTCCACAGCATATCTCTGCGCCACAGGACCCCGCAGGATTTTCGGACCGCCGGGGGTCTCCTCCGGCCCCATATACTCCGGCTGCCACAGAGTCTCAAAGCTTTCTCCCTCATCATAGGAGACATAGAGCGCTGCGCCGCTGCGGCTCTCACTGTTCTTCGTGCTCACACCTGCCGCCCCCACGATCAGTGCTGATCCGTCAAGACTTTGTCCTACGAAAGTCAGATATTCTTCCGGCATCGCCGTCAGCTTCTCCCAGCTTTCTCCAAGGCTGCGCGTCCGCCATAAGCCGGAGGTCTGGCTGGCAAAATACAGCGTGTTCTCATCCCCTTTATCGACGATCAGACGATACCCTGTTCCGCGTCCCGGAAGGTTTCCGTGAATTGGCATGGGCATCCGGTAATGTCTGAAATTCTCTCCGTAATCTTCAGAGACAGAAAATTTTCCCTCCGGCTGATTCCAGATGCCGCTGGCAATATAAAGCTTCTCCGGATGGCGCTCGTCTACCGCGATTGCTATGGGATAGGTCTCCGCCCTATCCTCCATGGTGACGTGATCGCACAGACTGATCCATCTCTGCGAGTCCTTGTCAAACCGATAGCTCCCGCCGATGTCCGTGCGCAGATAGATCATGCCATCCACTTTCGGCTGGAACACAAAACCCGTGGCATACCCCCCGCCGGGAATGGGGGCGTTGTGATATTGGTAGCGAAGTTCTTCCGCCTTTTTTCTCATAAAATCTCCATTCCGCCGCCTTTCAACTGACGGCACGGATTGCAATAAAAAGTTTGATCACAAAGCATACGCAGGCAACCGCATGCACCGCCAGAATCAGAAGACCAGCTAAAATGTTTTTTTGAGTCTATCACCAATGGACTACACTGTCAAGAATATGTAGAATCCGCGTAAAGTCGTGTAAAGTCGCATAGGGCATAAGGTATAAAGTTTGTTTCACTTTGAAGGATTAATGGGAGCATATAGCACTGATTTCGAGGATAAACGAGCCTTGGAATCAGTGTTTTGGCTTTTTAGGTATTTGTTTTGTACCTCTTGCCACAGAATACTTGAGAAAGCTTTCCTGAATATTTATAATTGCACTGGGAGGTGCAAGATGGATATTCAAATTGTTGAACATTTAAAAGAAACGTTACAGGTAGTAATCAAATGCAGGCAGATTGATGACGAAGTTATACGACTAAAATACCACATACAACAGTTTGACAGAAAATTACAAGCAAAAAAAGATAATGAATGGCACTTTATCAATTCATCTGATGTTCTGTATTTTGAGTCCGTGGATAATCACACTTTTTTATATACAGAAGTTGATGTAATGGAAGTCAAACAGAAATTATATGAATTGGAAGATATTCTTTCTGATAAAGACTTTATAAGAGTCTCGAAATCTCAGATAGTCAATATTAATAAGGTCAGATCCTTAAGGCCTGAGCTTAATCGCACAATTTTAGCGACCATGTGTAATGGAGAGCAGCTCTATATATCTAGAAGATATGTGCGGGCAATCCGCAATATTCTATCAATATAGGAGGCAGATATGAAAAATAGTAAGAAAGACATTATTCAATTTATGATATGGATGGGAAACGGCACTGCATATGCAGTTTCATGTTTTCTCATCTTGCTCTTGATTTATAATAAACTGTGTAATCATCAGGCTGTTTCTACAGATGGTCTGATAAAAATGATGGTTTGGGCTGTAGGCGCTGTATTCATATTTAACCTCCTGTTCACTCGTTTATTCATAAAGAAATGGAATTTTATGACCAGGCTGACTATATTTATTGTTTCTTTTTGTCTGTATGAGGGGGTGGGTTTTTACTGGCTTAGAGTTTTTATTCGTAAAGATGCAGTATTTAAATGGTTGGCGTTCATCGGTATTGTTTTTGCTTTATATTTAATCTGTGTCGTGAAATATTGGAAATACAGTAAAAAGCAAGGTGAAATCTATACTCAAGCATTGCGGCAATATCAGCAGGAAAGGAGTATGCAGGGAGGGGAATAAAACAAAATTGCTTCTTGTATTGCAAGAATATGTTTAGAACAATTGACCGGGCATTCTGGATTGGAATGCCCGGCTATGTATTTTCGAAATTGATATCAAGTTTTTTCCAATAAAATATGGTATGCTTTCAGAGAAGGGAGGGAAATGACTTGTATGAGTGGTACGCTGCAATACAAAAAATGCTGGATTGGATTGAGCAGCATTTGACAGAAAATCCTTCTCTGCTTGAAATGTCAAAGCAGATTGGTTATTCACCATGTTATTGCTCCAGTCGGTTCCACAGCGTTGTAGGAATGACAGTGAAGAACTATGTATCCGTCCGGAGGCTTACGCGCGCGGCCTTGGAAATTCGGGATACAAAAGATAGGATTCTGGATATTGCAATTAGAAACGGTTATTCTTCCCAGGAGGCTTTGACGAGAGCCTTCACAGAGGCCTACGGCTGTACACCGGCAGCTTATCGGAGAAACCCAGTTCCGATTCCGCTCTTAAGACCAAAAGTCGTTTTACTCCCCGAACATTTTTGTGAACTGAAAGGAGAGAACACCATGAATCAAGTAGTAGATCCCGATATTCGGATGGAATATATCCCTGAGCATAAGTATATTGGAATCTGGGATATTACGACGAGTAATTATGGAGAGTTCTGGAATAAGCATGACTGCGACACTATATGCGGCATCATTGATAGCATGAGCAATGTCTCTCATCCGATTGTGACCTGTCATACGGCAGGCTGGTTTTATGAGGATGGAAAAAGAGGTTATTTTTACGGTTTCGGAGTTCCCGCTGATTATGATGGCGAAGTGCCTGAAGGCTTTGAAATCAGGACTGTTCCCGCAAGCTATTATCAAGTATTTGCACATCCCCGCTTCGATTATCTGCAGGATAACGGGCAGGTTATGGATAGGGTGGAAAAGCTGGCCTGGAACTATGATCCCACGGAAAGGGGATGGGAGTGGAACGAGGAACTCTGTCAGGATTACCAGCGACATTATCCTGAGGTAATAGGATATGAAATCCTACGACCGATCAAGCAAGTGAAATCTTGAACTGTCTATAAAATTGATATACACAGGAATTGGACCTCCGAGTTCTGGCTCGGAGGTCTTTACTGTTGAAATAATTTATTTTATTGTTAAAACATTTTATTTTGTAACTATACAGATTGATATATGTGTGCTATAATAACTTTACTAAATAAATACAAAATTAAGAGGAGGATACCTGTATATGGAACAGAAAGATTTAGAAATGTTTGCCAACATAGTATCTAAAGCAATTGAACCTCTTAATGACAGATTTGATAAGTATGAAATGAAGCCGGAAGGATAGCATGTCTTAAGAGCCTGCTATCCTTTTCTGTTCGTTTTCGGAATCAGAATCTATAAGATTAAGGGTGGGGTAAATGAAAATCTATTTGGTACGGCACGGAGAAACAGAATGGAATAAGGTGGGAAAGCTTCAGGGGCAATGTGATGTGCCACTGAATGAATACGGTATCAGTTTAGCGGAGAAAACAGCTCAGGGGCTTTCCGATGTGGCTTTTGATGCGGCCTTCAGTTCTCCCCTCAGCCGGGCGAAGGAGACGGCCAGGATTATTCTGGGAAAACGCGATATTCCTCTTATTCTGGATGACAGACTTAAGGAGATTGGATTTGGGGTCATGGAGGCAGCGGACTATATTACTGCCCGGCAGGACACGGAAAATCCCATACATAAGTTTTTCCGGACTCCGGCAAATTATCGGCCGCCGGAGGGAGGCGAGTCGTTTGATCAACTTTATCAAAGGACAGCAGAGTTTCTTAAGGAAAAAATTACTTCCTTAGAAGGTAAGTATGAGACAGTGCTGATTGCGGGGCATGGAGCTATGAACCGAAGCATCTTGAATCCGCTGGCAGGAGTACCGTTGGAGGATTTTTGGCGGATTCCTATGCCAAACTGTGCTGTGTCTACGCTCTTGCTGGAAAACGGAAAGTTTACGATTCTGGAGGAAAGTAAGGTGTATTATGAAGGAGCGGTCAGGGTGAGACCATGGAGTGAAAGGCAGGAGTGAGAGTATAATCTGAAAAGGATAGCAATTTTGCCGAGAAACTGATATGATGGACATTGAAATTATATATGTTGCAGAATCAATGCCAGTAAAATAGTGGCATATTATATGACTTTGATAAGGAGTTGCAAGATGACAGCAATTTTTGATACACATGCTCACTATGACGACGAAGCCTTTGACCGGGACAGGGAGGAGCTGCTTTGCTCCCTGCCTAAGCAGGGGATTGCCAGAGTGGTGAATGTGGGAGCCAGTCTGGACTCCTGTAAAAGGACCATAGAGTTGATGGATCGTTATGACTATATATACGGTGCTATCGGCATCCATCCCAGCGACACAGCGGAGTTGACAGAAGCCGGAGTGGAATGGCTGCGGCAGCAGTGCGGTCATGAGAAGTGTGTGGCAGTGGGCGAGATTGGTCTGGATTATTACTGGGATGAGCCGGAACGGAAGATTCAGAAAAATTGGTTCGTAAGGCAGCTGGACCTGGCGCGACAGGTGAAAAAGCCTGTGATCATCCACTCCCGGGAGGCAGCAAAGGACACAGCGGATATTTTGACGGCAGAGCATGCTGGGGAGATTGGCGGTGTGATTCACTGTTATTCTTACACGAAGGAGTCTGCCAAGGTCTATCTTGACATGGATTTTTATTTTGGAATCGGCGGTGTTCTGACCTTTAAGAACGCAAAAAAGCTGAAGGAAGCTGTGGAATACATTCCCCTGGATCATATTGTGCTGGAAACGGACTGTCCGTACCTTGCGCCGGAGCCTAACCGAGGAAAGCGTAACAGTTCCTTGAACTTACCTTATGTAGTTTCTGCTCTGGCAGAACTCAAAGGTCTGGACGAGGAGGAAGTCCGACGAGTGACGTGGGATAATGCCCTGAAGCTATATCGCATGGAAGCTTGATTTCACACATTACCGGTTGGCAAGGTACAGATCTGTGGGAAATATCCCTGATAGTAACTGTCGTGATAAAAAGCGCAGAGAAAATACTTAGGACAAACAATCAGAATGAGAAAAGTGTGTTTGACAGGCGTTAATAAATTGAGTCAAATATGGAGGAATAGACATGGAACACAGCAAGCTGATCAACGGAAAGAGTATCGACCTGGGGGTCTGTTATTACCCGGAGCACTGGGACAGGAGCTTATGGGCGAAGGACTTGGACAGAATGCTGACAGCAGGATTGAAAACTGTGCGGATAGCTGAATTTGCCTGGAGCCTGATTGAACCTAGAGAGGGAGAATATACCTATGAGTTTTTCGACAGTTTTCTTGATCTGGCTCAGGAGAAAGGGATGCAGGTGATTTTCTGTACGCCCACGGCAACGCCGCCTGCCTGGCTTACGGAAAAGTATCCTGAGACACTGAATGCGGATATGGATGGCAATTTGTTCCGTCACGGTTCCCGGCGGCATTATAACTACAACTCACCGATTTATCGGAAGCTTTGTCGGAACATTGTGGAGAAATCAGCTTCACATTATGCACAGCATCCGGCCATTGTGGGATGGCAATTGGATAATGAGTTCAATTGTGAGAACGATACCTTTTATTCCGACAGTGACACCCTTGCCTTCCGTCATTTTCTTCAGAAGCGATACGTCAACCTGGAGGAGCTGAACAAGGCCTGGGGCACTGTATTCTGGAATCAGACCTACACGGACTGGCAGGAGGTATACGTGCCCAGAAAGACCAACACCAATTCTCCCAATCCCCACCATCTGTTGGATTACTACCGCTTTATCTCCGACAGCGTTTGCAGTTTTGCAAAGGAGCAGGCGGACATTATCCGTAAGTACCGTAAAAAGGGAGATTTCATTACCACCAACGGTATGTTTGGCAATATTGACTACCAGCGCTTGGAGCGGGAAAGTCTGGATGTGCTGATGTATGACTCCTATCCCAATTTTGCCTACTGTCTGGACGGTTTCAATCCGTTGGATCCCATGAAAGACAGACACTGGAGCAAGAACTTGGCAGAGGTGCGTGCGGTGTCTCCTGTATTCGGTATCATGGAGCAGCAAAGCGGTGCAAACGGCTGGAACACCAGGATGGAGGCACCTACGCCCCGGCCCGGGCAGATGACACTCTGGACCATGCAAAGTATTGCCCATGGTGCAGATTATGTCAGTTATTTCCGCTGGCGCACTTGTACCTTTGGAACAGAGATTTACTGGCATGGGATTCTTGACTATTCCGGCAGGGAAAACAGAAGGCTTAAAGAAGTGACACAGATTGCCCGGAAAGTGGAGGCTTTGCAGGAGGTAGCCGGATCTGCTTATCAAGCCAGGGTGGGCATCTTGAAGGATTACGACAATATCTGGGACAGCCGCGTGGACAGATGGCATGAGCGGGTGGAGGCAGTGAGTCAGAATGGGCTGTTTACCGCTCTACAGCAGGCTCATGTTCCTTTCGATTACGTGTATATGGAGAATCACACTACATCAGAGAGCCTAAAACAATATCAAGTGTTATTCTATCCTCATGCCAGCATCCTGACAGCAGAGCGTATAGCTCTGCTGGAGCAATATGTGGCTCAGGGTGGAAAGCTTGTGATGGGCTGCCGCACGGGGTATAAGGATCTGAACGGGAGGTGTGTTATGGATCATCTGCCGGGACTGGCAGCAAAAGTGACGGGAGCGGATATTCCGGAATACTCCTTTGTGGCTCCGGATGACGGGACAGTGATGGTAGATTGGAATGGTGTACAGGTAGAGGCTGCGGTATTTAATGACCTGTTGGCTCCTGTAAGTGAAAATGCCAAAGTGCTGGCAACTTATGTCTCCAGCTATTATGCGGGAACTCCTGCTCTGATCTGCAACTCCTTCGGTCAGGGAGAAGCTTATTATTTTGGCGGAGCCTTCACTGCTGACACGGCAGCAGTATTTCTTGAGAAGCTGGGAGTGGCAGAACCCTGGAGTCGTGTGTTGGATCTGCCCACAAGCTGTGAACTGGCGGTACGTCAGGGAGAATGTAAGACATATCTATTTGTGCTGAACTATCTCTCTGAGCCTGCAGAGATTACTTTAAAGGAAGAAGTGGCGGATCTGTTGGAAGGTGGGCAGATATCCGGTTGCATACAGGTAGAGGGGTATAGAGCAAAAGTGTTTGCTCTATAAGGGTCGATCTCTACATTTAGAATTAATTATGTCGTGCTTTAGGAAATCTTTATTTTCCCATAGTTGACTATAGAAGAAAACAAATATATAATTTGCAGAGTAAATGATAAATGATATTTAACTTTAGCTTCCTCATAATGGATTACAACAGGACTATGCTATAAGAATCAATTCACTGTACGGAGGAACTTTAGCTTGAAAAAGTACATGCTCAAGATTATACCGACATATTCGTGGGTTATGCTGACGATTATACTGATTGTAAACTATATTGCATATTTTGGCTCACGAATCTTCACTTCAGGCCTGAAGCATTATAGTCTTATCAATTCCTTAGACAGAAAGCTGCCGTTTCTATCGTTTTTCATTTTGTTCTATCTGCTTGCATACTTGCAGTGGATCATAGGCTTTGTTATGATTGGAAGGGGCAGACGTGAGGTGGTATTCCAGATGTTTATCGGAGAATTGATTGCCAAAGGAATTGCACTGGTCTGCTTTATTTTACTGCCTACTACAGTAAAGGAAATTCGTCCCGGTATAGAAACTTTGGGGAGCGGCGGGATCTGGAATGCACTAACCGGATTGATATATTCCATGGATGCCGCAGATAATGGTTTTCCGTCCATTCACTGTCTGGAGAGCTGGGTCTGTTTCCGGGGAGCGCTGAAACTTGACAAGGTTCCCAGGTGGTATGTATATACTATGCTTGGGATGACGCTGCTTGTATTTGCGTCTACCGTGTTTGTAAAGCAGCATGCGCTGGTTGATATTGTGGGCGGTGTAGCAGCTGTGGAAATAGGTCTGATAATTTATTCTTGTTTTAAGGGGCGAATGAGAGATCAGAAATGAAGAAAGGAAAGATATGGAGCCTGGTTTTTCTGGCTCTGGCATTCTTAACTGTCTGGGCAGTCATATCACAGAGCAAAAGCTTTTCCCTGGCACAGCTTGGGGAAACACTGCGCAGTTCGTCAAAGGGTTGGATGTTTGCAGCAGTGATAAGCATGCTTGGCTTTATTTTGTTTGAAGGAATGGCTATCCTATGTATTGTAAAAGAACTTGGGTACCGAAGAAGTCTTGCCAGAGGATTTTTGTATTCTGCTGCAGATATTTATTTTTCTGCGATTACTCCTTCTGCCACAGGGGGACAGCCGGCAAGCGCTTATTTTATGATGCAGGATCAAATTCCGGGGGCGGTGACTACTATATCGTTGGTAGCAAATTTGATCATGCATACATTGGCTTTGCTGACTGTTGGAACAGTAAGCTTTGTTCTTAGGCCTGGGGTATTGACTCATTTTAATTTTTTTTCTAAAATATTCATTGGTATCGGTTATGTTATGTTGTGCATACTGGCAATTGCTTTTTGTACGCTCATTGCAAAGCCCCTAGTTTTGGAAAGGGTTTGTGTGTTTTTTTTAAAACTGGGAAAGAAGCTGCATCTGGTCAAACATGAGGAAGAAAAGAGGGAAAAGCTTAAACATGTAATGTTGGATTATCGCCAATGCGCATATGTTATGGCACAACATAAGTTCATGTTCGTGAAGGTTTTTCTTTTTAACCTGTTGCAGCGAGTGTCGCAGGTAACAGTAACAATTCTTGTTTATCTTGCGACGGGCGGTAAAATGGAGCATGCAGTAGATATCTGGTGTACTCAGAGTTTTGTTGCGATAGGTACTTATAGTGTTCCTATCCCAGGGGGGATGGGAGTGGCGGATTACCTGCTCATAGATGGTCTGAAAGCGCTTATGGATGAAACGGCTGCGGTCAATCTGGAACTTATCAGCAGGGGAATGGCATTTTATATTTCCATGATTGTAAGTGCTATGACAGTGTTGATTGGCATAATCTATACGATGAAGAGAAGGAAAACAAAATGATAGGAGTATTCGATTACACAGTTTGGCTTACATATTTATCCCTGATTTCTGCTGTTCTGGGAATCATTGTATCTTTACAGCAATCAGGGCATCCTTATATTGGAGTATTCTTTTTGCTGTTCTGCGGTCTTTGCGATGCATTTGACGGAAAAGTGGCAAGAACAAAAAAGAACCGAACAGATTTTGAGAAAAAATATGGCGTCCAGATTGATTCCCTGTCAGATCTTGTGGCATTTGGTATTTTGCCCGCGTGCATTGGCAATGCAATGATAAGAGTTTGTCCCACCATTTCGGAAGTCCCGACCATTCACAGGGATGAGCGGCTGACCTTTCCTGCGGTGATTTTATTATATGTAATCATGATATTGTATGCGCTTGCAGCATTGATTCGGCTTGCGTATTTCAATGTCACCGAGGAAGAGCGGCAAAAGGTGGAAAATGAAGGGAGAAAATATTTTACGGGCTTGCCGGTTACTTCGGCTGCACTGATTTTTCCTACAGTCCTTCTCTTTCAATATCTGATGCCGAGGGATATTACCTTGGTATATTTTGGAGTTATGATTTTGACGGCATTTTTATTTGTGTCTAAGATACAGGTGAAAAAACCTGGGCTTCGTGGTATTCTCACGATGGTGGCAATTGGTGTTGCAGAATTTATTATACTTGTTTTCACTTTGGGTGGAAATAGGTAAGGAGGAGAAAGCATGGAAGCGCCGGTCAGACCAGATAAGGACAGTGCATTGCTGAAATTTCTGTATCACAATATGGCAGGGAGGCTTGCGTTGAAACTACTTAGTTCCAGAACGGTCTCCATAGTCATGGGCTGTTTTCTGGATTCTTCTTTTTCCAAAGGGCTGATCAGACCCTTTATCAAATCTCATAAAATATCCCTGAAAGAATATGAAGATAAAGAATACCGCTGCTTTAATGATTTCTTTTGCAGAAAGATTCGTAAAGAGCAGCGTCCTGTTGACGCGCGGCCGGAGGCATTGATTGCGCCTTGTGACGGGTTTCTCAGCGCATATCGGATGAAGCAAGATATGGTGATTCCGGTAAAACAGAGCAGATATTCTCTGAAATCATTGTTTGCAGAAAATGAGATATATAGAGAATATGAGGGAGGAGTGTGCCTGGTGTATCGCCTCTGTGTAAATCACTATCATAGGTACTGTTATGTAGATAACGGTATGAAAGGAGAGAATCGTTTTATTCCAGGCAGGCTGCATACAGTTCGCCCCATAGCATTGGAGACCGTTCCTGTATTTACTGAGAATTGCAGGGAGTATACAGTGATTGATACAGAAAACTTTGGCAGGGTTGTTCAGATGGAAGTGGGGGCTATGTTGGTGGGCAAGATTCTGAATTACCATGGAAAGCAGAAGGTGCGCAAAGGTCAGGAGAAGGGAAGATTCCTTTATGGCGGCTCTACTATTCTTGTACTTCTTAGAAAAGATCAGGTAAAATTACCTCAGAGTCTCTTTCAGGCGACGGCTGAAGGATTGGAAGTACCGGTAAAGCAGGGAGAGATGGTCGGCATAAAGTGCTAAGGAGAATCTCGGTATGAAGATTGACCGTCTTATTGGTATTATTGCAATTCTACAGCAAAACAAGAAGGTAACCGCACCCTATCTGGCAGAGAAATTTGAAGTGTCCAGACGGACCATAAACCGGGATATTGAGGATATCTGTCGGGCGGGGATTCCTATAGTTACCACACAGGGAAGCAATGGCGGTATTTCCCTTATGGAAGGTTTTTCTCTTGACACTACGGTGTTTACACAGCAGGAGCTGGCGGCTATCCTGACCGGGCTTAAGACCCTGGACAGTGTATCCTATTCGCCTAAATTGGAGCTGCTTGCGGAAAAGCTGGGTGGCAATCCTGCAGTGAGCCTTTCTGACCATATGCTCATTGATCTGGCATCCTTTTACAAAGATGACCTGGCGGATAAGATTGACAAAATCCGTGGTGCCATCGGAGAGCGGCACTGTGTTTCTTTTCACTATTATTACAACAAGGGTGAAGCAGACAAGCTGGTGGAGCCATATCTCATTGTGTTTAAATGGTCGGACTGGTATGTGTTCGGATTCTGCAAAGAACGTAAGGATTTCCGATTGTACAAGTTGCGCAGATTGTGGCAGCTGAGAGTGACGGAAGAAACATACGAAGAGCGCAGCATTCCCGAGGAGAAGAAACACTTTGGCTCCCAAATGACGGATGACTATATTATCACGGCGATTTATGACCCTTCCGTGAAATACCGGCTAGTGGAGGAATACGGTCCAGAATCCTTTACAGTAATGGAGGATGGAAGGTTATATACAGAGTGGGGCTTCACGGATCCTGAGGAGGCCGTTTACCGGTTTCTGGGATTCGGGGATAAGGTCACAGTGAAAGGGCCGCCGGAGATGGTGGAGAAGGTGCGGGCGGCAATTCAGAAGATGGTAGAAAAGTATGAAACGTCAACGGGAAACTGAGGCGCACGGATGCCCCCGTCAAATGGCGGGGAATCCGTGTGGAAAATTATGAAAAGATTGTGAGGATGTCTTTATTCCCAGGGCACATACTTGTAGCCAATGATACCTGCCAGCTCATCCTTGGCGGGTCTTTCCAGTGCACCTGTATTTTCAGCTGCCGCACCGAACCATCCACAGAGATTCCCAATAGTGATGTACGGACAGTATGCATCGATAAGCGCATATGCACACTCGGGGGAGTGCTCTTTAAGGGTATCGATTGTGAGCTGTGCAATGTCAGACATAAACAGTTTCATGCCCTCAAATTCACTGACAAGTATTTCCAGTACCTTATTTAGCTCTTCTTTTTCAAAAACAGGGAAGTAATCTCCGCTGTAAGTTTCATCATTGCTCAGAATTCCATCACCGGGACCGCTCTCATGGCAACGATGCCCGTTGAAATTAATCTTGCTGCCGTTACAATGATTGTTGTATTGGAATGTTTCGCTGAAGCCTTGAAAAGGGTATTTTATGTCCTCATCATCATAACCGCACGCATAACATACGCCTGAAGTGTTGTCATAGAGATGACTGTAATTGCAGCCTTTATCCACATCCCGGAATGCCACTATGCAGGAATACGCGAACAGATCCCAGAGTATTAAGTTGTCTTTCAGGTCACATCCTGTAAAGCCCACGTCTCTGACAGTAGGCAGTTTCGCTCTCATCGCATCGATAATGTTCTTGAGGCGGGTCCGGTATTTTTCATCAAGCTTGTCAAATATGGCGTCGATATAGCTCTTTGTGAGTATAAGGAGGCTGGTCTGATATTTCTTTTCTCCGTGTTTTTTGAGAAAACCGTAGTTTCCCAAAAGTCTGACCTCATCCTCAAGATAGACATTTGCCACACCCAGTTCAACCGAAAGCTGATCTACCGTCATCGGCTCATAATATGCTGAGAGCAGTATCTGCCCTGTAAGTTTGCGGTTAAAAAGGTCGTTAAAAGGATTATTAAAGCTTCCGTCAACGATTACTTGAAATTTGAACGGCAGCGGATTGAAGCTTTTTTCTCCGAATTGTCTTTCCATCGCAACACCTTCTTTTAAAATTTTTCTTGACTGGAACAGGTTGAATTTGACAGTCTGAGGGGTTAGTCCATACTTCTCCGCTATCTCTTTGACGCTCATTTGGTTGTAATAATAAGCGACAGTGCATATCCGGTACCGCTCAGTCATAAATGCAAGCTCCCGGCGTAGCGTATTGAATTGCGCACGGTCACAGAGGTCTAAGAGCATGTCCTCCGTGTCGGGAATATTCTCATCCAGCTCCGAGAAAACATCACGACCGAGCTTTCGAAGATAATATTTATAGGTATTTGCTGCGACTTTCCAGACAAATCCGAAGAAAGCATCATCATGTTTTAAATTCGGCGCACTTTGCATCACTGCCAGCATGATATCACTGCAGAGATCTTCCGCTTTATAGGGGTCTGAGGTCTTGTGGAGCGACCACAGATAAAGCGTGCGCATGTTTTCGGAGAGGAGTTCTCCCGCTTTTTTAGAAGTCAAATCTGTCACCTGCCTTGTGTGGTTGAAAGCTTTCACTTATATAGTGACGGAAAGGGTGCAGAGGTTAGAAGATTTTGTAGAAATTATGCCCAGGCATCAAAGTCGCTTTGACTACACTTTCCAACAATGCAACGGATATTATTGAAGTGGTTTGGGGTCAGGGCATAAGCAGTCATCCTGAGATGACCCTCCACAATGATAAAGCTGTTGAAATCCGCAGTCAGAAAAATCATATTCTGAAAGAGTCCGCCATCTTCTAAATATTTGGCGGCATTTAAGAAGCCCTCGGTACTTTGCCCGTATATTGTGGCACCCTCTCTGACTGCTTTCGCAGCGGTGAGAGGGGAGCGGGTTCCTGCTGATAGCTTTTTTCAACTGTTCGGAAAACCTGTCTGAATAAAATTCCGTCCGTAAAAATTCAAAGACCATTTCTGCTTCTGAGCTGTCACGCATCATTTTCATGAAATAATAACTCCGCTTCATTTAATTTTAAATATTAATCTTGATTTAATTTTGCATATTAATCCTGATTAGATTAACATCGGGCGAGGATTGTGTCAAGGTATGCCATCTGTCAGGATAGGGAGAATTTTAGGCATATGAGCAACCGCAAAATTTAAAAATAACACGCGAAATTCAATTGGCGTCAAATCTTTGTAAGGAACATGACATACAGGTGTCGTGATTACTGTTGTATACTAGATATATCATCACAAAGCAGATAATATTGAAGATCATTTTAAGAATCTCTTTTTACATTTGTGTTGTTAGTGAGATAAATCAGTATTTTATTGAAAGGAGAACAAAAATGCACATTGTACCTACACTAAACTTTGGAGGAAATTGTCGGGAAGCGATTCAAATGTATGAAAAGGCATTTAATGGAAAGATTAGTTGTCTGATTACATATGGAGAAGCGAATGACCCTGAATATAATCCGTTGCTTAAAGAAAATCAAAAAGATTATATATATCATTCGGAACTTGTATTGGGCAATCAAAGAATCATTATG